>NZ_JAFEUF010000042.1:33245-37548 GCF_016901035.1 Streptomyces durocortorensis | reverse complement strand
CGCGGGGTAACAGGTGGGGGAGCATCACAAATTGGACAGGGGCTCCGTGGGCGTGTTGACCGCCCCCCTCTTGGCAGTGGTGTGCGCGGGCCGCTCCGCCGGGGCCGTGCGCTGGGGGGGCGGGGCTCCGGCCCCGGGCGGGTTCCGGGGCCGCCCCCGCGTGTGGGGGGCCACCTCGCGCAACGTTGCGCGGGGTGGCCGCCCTCAGGCTTTCAAGAGACTCGCCTACTGGTTGTACGGACCGTAGTCGTAGTCCTCCAGCGGAACGGCCTGGCCGGAGCCGGTGCCGAACGGCGAGTAGTCGATGTCGTCGTAGCCGACGGCCGAGTACATCGCGGCCTTGGCCTCCTCGGTCGGCTCGACCCGGATGTTGCGGTAGCGGGACAGGCCCGTACCGGCCGGGATGAGCTTACCGATGATGACGTTCTCCTTGAGGCCGATCAGGGAGTCCGACTTGGCGTTGATCGCCGCGTCGGTGAGGACCCTGGTCGTCTCCTGGAAGGACGCCGCCGACAGCCACGACTCGGTGGCGAGCGAGGCCTTGGTGATACCCATCAGCTGCGGACGGCCGGAGGCGGGGTGACCGCCCTCGGTGACCACACGACGGTTCTCGGTCTCGAACTTCGACCGCTCGACCAGCTCGCCCGGAAGCAGCTCCGCGTCGCCGGACTCGATGATCGTCACACGGCGGAGCATCTGCCGGATGATGATCTCGATGTGCTTGTCGTGGATCGACACGCCCTGCGAGTTGTAGACCTTCTGGACTTCGCCGACCAGGTGGACCTGGACCGCACGCTGGCCGAGGATGCGCAGCACGTCGTGCGGGTTGGTCGCACCGACGGTGAGCTTCTGGCCCACCTCGACCGGGTCGCCCTCGCCCACCAGAAGACGGGCACGCTTCGAGATCGGGAACGCCGTCTCGTCGCTGCCGTCGTCCGGGGTGACGACGAGCTTCTTGGTCTTCTCGGTCTCCTCGATCCGCACGCGGCCCTTGGCCTCGGAGATCGGGGCGACACCCTTCGGCGTACGAGCCTCGAAGAGCTCGACGACACGGGGCAGACCCTGGGTGATGTCGTCACCGGCCACACCACCGGTGTGGAAGGTACGCATCGTCAGCTGGGTGCCGGGCTCACCGATGGACTGGGCGGCGATGATGCCGACCGCCTCACCGATGTCGACCAGCTTGCCGGTGGCGAGCGAGCGTCCGTAGCAGAAGGCACAGGTGCCGACCGCGGACTCACAGGTCAGGACCGAGCGGGTCTTGACCTCCTCGACGCCGGCGCCCACCAGGGCGTCGATCAGGACGTCACCGAGGTCGACGTTGGCAGGCGCGATGACCTTGCCGTCCACCACGACGTCCTCGGCCAGCATGCGGGCGTAGACCGAGGTCTCGACGTCGTCCGTCTTGCGGAGCACGCCGTCGGCGCCCTTGACCGCGATCTTCAGCTTCAGGCCGCGGTCGGTGCCGCAGTCCTCCTCGCGAATGATCACGTCCTGCGAGACGTCCACCAGACGACGGGTCAGGTAACCCGAGTCGGCGGTACGCAGGGCGGTGTCCGCCAGACCCTTACGGGCACCGTGCGTGGAGATGAAGTACTCCAGAACGGTGAGGCCCTCGCGGAAGGACGCCTTGATGGGACGGGGAATCGTCTCGTTCTTGGCGTTCGACACCAGACCACGCATACCCGCGATCTGACGCATCTGCATCATGTTTCCTCGGGCACCCGAGTCGACCATCATGAAGATGGGGTTCGTCTTCGGGAAGTTCGCGTTCATCGCCTCGGCAACCTCGTTGGTCGCCTTGGTCCAGATCGCGATGAGCTCCTGCGTGCGCTCGTCCTTGGTGATCAGACCGCGCTCGTACTGCTTCTGGACCTTCTCGTCCTGCTCCTCGTAGCCCTTGACGATGGCCTTCTTGGCCTCGGGCACGACGACGTCGGAGATGGCCACGGTGACGCCCGAACGGGTCGCCCAGTGGAAGCCCGCCGCCTTCAGGTTGTCGAGCGTCGCCGCCACGATGACCTTGGGGTAGCGCTCGGCCAGGTCGTTGACGATCTCGGAGAGCTGCTTCTTGCCCACCGAGTAGTCGACGAACGGGTAGTCCTCGGGCAGCAGCTCGTTGAAGAGCGCACGGCCCAGGGTGGTCCGCAGCCGGAAGGTGTCACCGGGCTGGTACTCCGGCTCGCCCTCCTCGGCGACCGGCGGCACCCAGCCACGCGGCGGCATGGTGCCGACCGGGAAGCGGATGTCGACCTTCGCCTGGAGCGACAGCTCGCGGGCGTCGAAGGCCATGGTGGCCTCGGCCGTGGAGCCGAACGCGCGGTCCGCACCCTTGACGTTCCGGCCCTCGTCGTCCGTGGTGAGGAAGAAGAGGCCCAGCACCATGTCCTGGGTCGGCATGGTGACGGGACGACCGTCGGCCGGCTTCAGGATGTTGTTCGAGGACAGCATCAGGATGCGGGCCTCGGCCTGCGCCTCCGCCGAGAGCGGCAGGTGCACGGCCATCTGGTCACCGTCGAAGTCCGCGTTGAACGCGGTGCAGACGAGCGGGTGGATCTGGATGGCCTTGCCCTCGACCAGCTGCGGCTCGAAGGCCTGGATGCCGAGGCGGTGCAGGGTGGGCGCACGGTTCAGCAGCACCGGGTGCTCGGCGATGACCTCTTCGAGGACGTCGTACACGACGGTGCGGCCACGCTCGACCATGCGCTTGGCAGACTTGATGTTCTGCGCGTGGTTCAGGTCCACCAGGCGCTTCATCACGAACGGCTTGAAGAGCTCCAGCGCCATCGCCTTCGGCAGACCGCACTGGTGCAGCTTGAGCTGCGGACCGACGACGATCACGGAACGCGCGGAGTAGTCCACACGCTTGCCGAGGAGGTTCTGACGGAAACGGCCCTGCTTGCCCTTGAGCATGTCGCTCAGGGACTTCAGGGGGCGGTTACCGGGACCGGTGACCGGGCGACCGCGGCGGCCGTTGTCGAACAGCGCGTCGACGGCCTCCTGCAGCATCCGCTTCTCGTTGTTCACGATGATCTCGGGGGCACCGAGGTCAAGGAGACGCTTGAGGCGGTTGTTGCGGTTGATCACACGGCGGTACAGGTCGTTGAGGTCGGAGGTCGCGAAGCGGCCACCGTCCAGCTGCACCATCGGACGCAGGTCCGGCGGGATGACCGGCACGCAGTCGAGCA
The DNA here is from genome assembly GCF_016901035.1 of Streptomyces durocortorensis. Taxonomy (GTDB): domain Bacteria; phylum Actinomycetota; class Actinomycetes; order Streptomycetales; family Streptomycetaceae; genus Streptomyces; species Streptomyces durocortorensis. The sequence continues at coordinate 34,360 of NZ_JAFEUF010000042.1, read as the reverse complement.
CCATGCCCTTGGGCTTGTTGCTGGTCTGCAGGAACGCGGAGACGACCTTGAGGCGCTTGAGCGCACGGGTCTTCTTCTGGCCCTTGCCGGTACGGATGATCTCGCGGAGGCGCTCGGCCTCCTCGTCGAGGTCGAAGGACTCCAGGCGCTTCTGCAGCGCGGCGGCGCCCATGCAGCCGTCGAAGTACGTGCCGAAGCGGTCACGCAGCTCGCGGTAGAGCAGCTCGTCGCCCTCCAGGTCCTGGACCTTGAGGTTCTTGAAGCGGCTCCACACCTCGTCGAGGCGGTCGATCTCGCGCTGCGCACGGTCGCGCAGCTGCTTCATCTCACGCTCGGCGCCTTCGCGCACCTTGCGGCGCACGTCGGCCTTGGCGCCCTCGGCCTCCAGCTCGGCCAGGTCGGTCTCGAGCTTCTTGGCGCGGGCCTCCAGGTCGGAGTCGCGGCGGTTCTCGGTCTGCTGGCGCTCGACGGAGACGTGCGCCTCCAGGGACGGCAGGTCGCGGGTACGACGCTCCTCGTCCACGAACGTGATCATGTACGCGGCGAAGTAGATGACCTTTTCCAGGTCCTTCGGCGCGAGGTCCAGCAGGTATCCGAGGCGCGAGGGAACGCCCTTGAAGTACCAGATGTGGGTGACGGGAGCGGCAAGCTCGATGTGGCCCATCCGCTCACGACGCACCTTGGCGCGAGTGACCTCGACGCCGCAGCGCTCACAGATGATGCCCTTGAAGCGGACACGCTTGTACTTGCCGCAGTAGCACTCCCAGTCCCGGGTCGGACCGAAGATCTTCTCGCAGAAGAGTCCGTCCTTTTCGGGCTTGAGCGTGCGGTAGTTGATGGTCTCCGGCTTCTTGACTTCGCCGTGCGACCAGGTCCGGATGTCGTCCGCGGTGGCAAGGCCGATCCGCAGCTCGTCGAAGAAGTTGACGTCGAGCACTTGTCGTCAATCCCTCTTTCGGGGTCTCGTCTCAATCAATGGTCTGAACGGGTCCGGGGAGGGGGGGGGGGGGCGGGGGGGGGGGGGGGGGGGGCCCCGCCCCGCCCCGACGAAAGCCCCGGGCGGGGGCGGCGGCGGGGGGGGGGGGGGGGGAGAAACCCCCCGGCCGCCAGCGCCG
>NZ_JAFEUF010000042.1:0-33235 GCF_016901035.1 Streptomyces durocortorensis | reverse complement strand
CCACGGCCCACCTGCCGAGGACCACAGTGACCAGACCACTGTGAAGAAGGAAGCGGGGGGGGGGGGGGGGGGCGCCCCCCCCCCCCCCCCCCCCCCCCCCCCCCCCCCCCGGCCCGTCAGACCTCTTCGACGCTGCTCGGCTCGCGCCGGGACAGGTCGATACCGAGTTCCTCCGCCGCGCGGAAGACGTCCTCGTCCGTGTCGCGCATCTCGATGGACATGCCGTCCGAGGACAGCACCTCCACGTTGAGGCAGAGCGACTGCATTTCCTTGATGAGCACCTTGAAGGACTCGGGAATGCCGGGCTCGGGGATGTTCTCGCCCTTGACGATGGCCTCGTAGACCTTCACGCGGCCGGTCACGTCGTCGGACTTGATCGTCAGGAGCTCCTGGAGGGCGTACGCGGCGCCGTAAGCCTCAAGGGCCCACACCTCCATCTCACCGAAGCGCTGACCACCGAACTGCGCCTTACCACCCAGCGGCTGCTGGGTGATCATCGAGTACGGGCCGGTCGAACGCGCGTGGAGCTTGTCGTCGACCAGGTGGTGCAGCTTGAGGATGTACATGAACCCGACCGAGACCGGGTCCGGGAACGGCTCGCCGGAGCGGCCGTCGAACAGCTGGGCCTTGCCGGAGGGCTGGACCAGGCGGTCGCCGTCGCGGTTGGGGATCGTGGCCTGGAAGAGGCCGGTGATCTCGTCCTCGCGCGCACCGTCGAAGACGGGCGTGGCGACGTTGGTGCCGGGGGCGACCTGGTCGGCGCCGATGGCCTGCAGGCGCTGGGCCCACTCGTCACCGAGGCCGGAGACGTCCCAGCCGCGGCTGGCGAGCCAGCCGAGGTGGATCTCCAGGACCTGTCCCGGGTTCATTCGGGACGGGACACCCAGCGGGTTGAGGATGATGTCGACCGGGGTGCCGTCCTCCAGGAACGGCATGTCCTCGATCGGCAGGATCTTGGAGATGACGCCCTTGTTGCCGTGACGGCCGGCGAGCTTGTCACCATCGGTGATCTTGCGCTTCTGCGCGACGTAGACGCGGACCAGCTGGTTCACGCCCGGCGGCAGCTCGTCGCCCTCTTCGCGGTCGAAGACGCGGACGCCGATGACCTTGCCGATCTCACCGTGCGGCACCTTCAGCGAGGTGTCGCGCACCTCGCGCGCCTTCTCACCGAAGATCGCGCGGAGCAGGCGCTCCTCGGGGGTCAGCTCGGTCTCACCCTTGGGCGTGACCTTGCCGACGAGGATGTCACCGGCGACGACCTCGGCACCGATCCGGATGATGCCGCGCTCGTCGAGGTCGGCGAGGACCTCTTCGGAGACGTTCGGGATGTCCCGGGTGATCTCCTCGGGGCCGAGCTTGGTGTCACGGGCGTCGACCTCGTGCTCCTCGATGTGGATCGAGGAGAGGACGTCGTCCTGCACGAGGCGCTGCGACAGGATGATCGCGTCCTCGTAGTTGTGACCCTCCCACGGCATGAACGCCACGAGCAGGTTCTTGCCGAGGGCCATCTCACCGTTCTCGGTGGCCGGTCCGTCGGCGAGCACCTGGTCGGCGACGATCCGGTCGCCCTCGGAGACGACGACCTTCTGGTTGACCGAGGTGCCCTGGTTGGAGCGCATGAACTTGGCGATGCGGTACGTGGTGTACGTGCCGTCGTCGTTCGTGACGGTGATGTAGTCCGCGGAGACCTCCTGGACCACACCGTCCTTCTCGGCCTTGAGGACGTCGCCGGCGTCGGTGGCGCAGCGGTACTCCATGCCGGTGCCGACGAGCGGGGCCTCGGACTTGATCAGCGGCACCGCCTGCCGCATCATGTTCGCGCCCATGAGGGCACGGTTGGCGTCGTCGTGCTCCAGGAAGGGGATCATCGCGGTGGCGACGGACACCATCTGGCGCGGCGAGACGTCCATGTAGTCGACGTCCGTGCCGGGCACGTAGTCGACCTCTCCGCCACGACGGCGGACCAGGACGCGGGGCTCGGTGAAGCGCAGCTCGTCGGAGAGCGTCGCGTTCGCCTGGGCGATGACGAAGCGGTCTTCCTCGTCGGCGGTGATGTAGTCGACGTCGTCGGTGACCTGGCCGTCGACGACCTTGCGGTACGGCGTCTCGATGAAGCCGAACGCGTTGACGCGGCCGTACGAGGCGAGCGAACCGATCAGACCGATGTTCGGGCCTTCGGGGGTCTCGATCGGGCACATGCGTCCGTAGTGGGACGGGTGCACGTCTCGGACCTCGAAGCCGGCCCGCTCACGGGAGAGACCACCCGGGCCAAGAGCCGACAGACGGCGCTTGTGGGTGAGACCCGACAGCGGGTTGTTCTGGTCCATGAACTGCGACAGCTGGCTGGTGCCGAAGAACTCCTTGATGGAGGCGACGACCGGCCGGATGTTGATCAGGGTCTGCGGCGTGATCGCCTCGACGTCCTGGGTGGTCATGCGCTCGCGCACGACGCGCTCCATCCGCGCCAGGCCCGTACGGACCTGGTTCTGGATGAGCTCGCCGACGTTGCGCAGACGACGGTTGCCGAAGTGGTCGATGTCGTCGGTCTCGACGACGATCTCCCGGCCGGACTCGCCGATCGTCTCGGTCTCGCCGGCGTGCAGCTTGACCAGGTACTTGATGGTCGCGATGACGTCGTCGGTGGTGAGCACCCCGGCGTCCAGCGGCTCATCGGCGCCGAGCTTCTTGTTCACCTTGTAGCGGCCGACCTTCGCGAGGTCGTAGCGCTTCGGGTTGAAGTAGAGGTTCTCGAGCAGCGTCTGAGCGGCCTCGCGGGTCGGCGGCTCGCCCGGACGCAGCTTGCGGTAGATGTCGAGCAGTGCGTCGTCCTGGCCCTGGGTGTGGTCCTTCTCCAGGGTGGCGCGCATGGACTCGTACTCGCCGAACTCCTCGAGGATCTGCTCGGTGGTCCAACCGAGAGCCTTGAGGAGGACGGTGACGGACTGCTTGCGCTTGCGGTCGATGCGGACACCGACCATGTCGCGCTTGTCGATCTCCATCTCCAGCCAGGCACCCCGGGAAGGGATGATCTTGGCGGAGAAGATGTCCTTGTCGGACGTCTTGTCGATGGAGGAGTCGAAGTAGACACCCGGCGAGCGGACCAGCTGCGACACGACGACACGCTCGGTGCCGTTGATGACGAAGGTGCCCTTGTTGGTCATGAGCGGGAAGTCGCCCATGAAGACCGTCTGGGACTTGATCTCGCCGGTCTCGTTGTTGGTGAACTCGGCCGTGACGAAGAGCGGCGCGGCGAACGTGAAGTCGCGCTCCTTGCACTCGTCGATCGAGTTCTTCGGGGGCTCGAAGCGGTGGTCGCGGAACGTAAGCGACATCGACCCGGAGAAGTCCTCGATCGGAGAGATCTCCTCGAAGATCTCCTCCAGGCCGGACTTGGTGGGGACGTCTTGTCCACTGTCCAGAGCAGCCTCGACGCGAGCCTTCCATGCGGCGTTGCCGAGGAGCCAGTCAAAGCTCTCGGTCTGCAGCGCGAGGAGGTTCGGAACCTCGAGGGGCTCCTTGATCTTTGCAAAAGAGATGCGCAGCGGGGCGGTGCTGGCACCGTTGTTCGTATTCGCGGTCGAGGCGTTGCGCGAGGCGGCCAAGAGGGGGTCCTTCCGAGGGCTCGGACTCACTACGCGCGTACCGGTCCCACTCTGGACACAAAGACAGGCCGTTCCGAATCGGTCGCAAACGACCAGGTCGGAGGGGGTCGGTCATCGGTGCTTCAGCGTGGGCATGCCCCTGGTGACGGGCAGGAGGCAGCTAACAGGCAGCGCAAAGGGTCAGTGTAGCCAAGCGGCACACTGATGTCCAGTCGGGGTTCTCAGAGACCCACGTTGCTCTCAACAGCTGTTCTCAACACCTATGTCTAGCCCTAGCCCTCGCGCGGGGTGCGCGCTTCTTTACTTCCCTCTTCACTCTCGATCCATGCCTCGGATACGGATCGAAGTGAGGACGCGTCCTGAGAATTGCGCGCCGCGTCCGGTTCGTCAAGGCCCGCCGGTCCGATCGGACCTCCAGGGACCTTCACCGGCCACCCCCGGGATACCCGCAGGACGCCCCTGAGGGGCCCGCGAGAGGCGCACGGCGAAGATCACCCTACTCGTCGTCGGCCGAAGAGCAAGGCACCCGCCGCGGGCACGCCGAAGGGCGACCACCCGGATGGGTGATCGCCCTTGGCGCGGGCACATGACGTGCCCAGGGAGTCCGGAGGACTCCCGAGGTGTTACTTGACCTCGACGGAAGCGCCGGCGGCCTTGAGGGACTCGGCAGCCTTCTCGGCGGCCTCCTTGGCGACCTTCTCGAGGACCGGCTTCGGGGTGCCGTCGACGAGGTCCTTGGCCTCCTTGAGACCCAGCGAGGTCAGCTCACGCACGACCTTGATGACCTGGATCTTCTTCTCGCCGGCACCGGTGAGGATGACGTCGAACTCGTCCTGCTCGGCCTCGGCCTCGGCCGGGGCGCCGCCCACGGCGGGACCGGCGACGGCGACGGCCGCGGCGGCGGTGACGTCGAACTTCTCCTCGAAGGCCTTCACGAACTCGGAGAGCTCGATGAGGGTCATCTCTTCGAACTGCGCGAGCAGGTCGTCCTGGGACAGCTTCGCCATGATAGGCGTCCTTCCACTATTCGGCAGGTGCCGGATGTATATGTCGGCGGGCGTACGTGGAGCCCGCTGGACCGCTGAGCGAAATTACTCGGCGGCCTCGGCGGGAGCCGGAGTACCGGCACCGCCCTGCTCTTCCTTCTTGGCGCGAAGAGCTTCCGCGGTGCGGACGAACTTGGAGGGCAGGGCCTGGAAGACCTGCGCCGCCTGCGTCTGCTTGCCCTTGAAAGCACCGGCCAGCTTGGAGAGCAGAACCTCGCGGGACTCGAGGTCCGCGAGCTTCTTGATCTCATCGGCGGACAGCGCCTTACCGTCAAGGACACCGCCCTTGATGATGAGGTTGGGGTTGTCCTTGGCGAAGTCACGAAGACCCTTCGCCGACTCCACCGGGTCACCGGTGACGAAGGCAACCGCCGTCGGACCCGAGAACAGGTCGTCCAGCGTGTCGATCCCGGCCTCGTTGGCCGCAATCTTGGTCAGCGTGTTCTTCACCACGGCGTACTGGGCGTTCTCACCGAGCGAACGGCGCAGCTCCTTGAGCTGTGCCACGGTGAGACCCCGGTACTCGGTCAGCACGGCGGCGTTCGAGCTGCGGAACTGGTCCGTCAGCTCGGCTACCGCGGCAGCCTTGTCGGGCCTTGCCATGAGCGTCGGCCTCCTTCCGGGTGATGAGGACCGCTCAGAAGGGGCCGGGAAAGACGAAACGCCCCAGCACAAGTGCCAGGGCGCAGCTCGACCGAACAGAGTCCGGGAGCGATTCCACAGTCACCTGCGCAGGTCGTCCGATCTAGCGGAACCTTCGGTCACCGTCCCTCTGACGAGGCACAGCGACGACCAGCGGTCTTTGGCTTCCTGGTGAGAGTACGCGACCGGACGGGCGACGGGCAAATCCGTCTCTGTTCGTCCCGTGCGGAAGGTGTCAGGAGGCGCCGCCCGGGGTATTGCCGCCCTGCTTCAGCAGCTCCTTGAAGTCCACGGTGTCCGAGGCCGCCGGCTTGTCGGAGGGGACCTCGGTGCCGTAGTCGCTGTAGAAGAGCGTCGAGTTGAACGCGCCGGTCTTCATCTCGCCGCGCTCGGTCTTCTTCACCAGCAGGTCGTTGTCGTCGACCCAGATGTCGACGGTCTGGGTGGTCACCCCGGCCAGCGCCAGCTGCTCCTTGAACTCGGCGAGCTGCTTCGCGTCGAGGTCGCTGTTCTTCGCGGTCAGCTCGGCCACGTCGACCGTGCCGGAGTAGCGCGTCGCGGAGACCCCGCGGACGTCCTCCTGGCCGACCTTCTTGACGTCGCCGGAGGCCAGGAGCGCCTTCACTCCCTGGTCGGGGGTGCTGTTCTGGACCTGGTCCTGCATGACGTCGCCGGAGGCCCCGCCCAGCTCGGCGAGGTCCTTGTAGGAGTACCGGATCCAGCTCTTGCCGCCGGTGTTGGCCGCCATGCCGGCGCCCAGGTTGGCGTAGTACGCGTCCTTGAAGTAGCGCGCCTGGACCGATCCGTCGCCGCCGGTCTGCTTCAGGGCGTCGCCCATGGTGCCGCCGGTGTACGTGATGGTCAGCGCGCCCGAGAGGCCATCGGCCCAGCCGATGACCCCGGACTGCTTCATGGAGACGGTGCTGCCCATCTCGGTGGTGCCCTCGACCTTCGCGGACTGGGCGCCGCCGGTCTTCTGCTGCACCTGCTTCAGAGCGGCGACGGGGCTCGCCTTGCCGACGGCGCCCGCCTTGCCCGTGCCGGAGTCGCCGGAGCCCGCCGAGCCGTCGGAGCCGCTGCAGGCCGCTATCGACGTCAGTGCCGCCGCGGCGGCCAGAGCCGTGCCCATCCGTCGTGCCGTGCTCGTCCTCATGCTGTCGGTCCACCCCTCGTATCGGCTTTCGTCCCCCGCATCACCGTGCCACAGGGCACTGACAGACAGGGGCCGTTCGGATACGAGGACGGGCCCCGCACCTCGAAAGGTTGCGGGGCCCGTTCACACAGAGCACGCGTGCGACGCGGCTACCGGGTGAGCGCGACGGCTCAGACGGCGGCCGGGTCCTCCTCGACGAGGAGGTTGCGGGTGCGGTTGGCGTCCAGCGGGATGCCGGGGCCCATCGTGGTGGCCAGGGTGGCCTTCTTGATGTAGCGGCCCTTGGCGGCGGACGGCTTCAGACGCAGGATCTCGTCCAGCGCCGCTGCGTAGTTCTCCACCAGCTTGGTCTCGTCGAACGAGGTCTTGCCGATGATGAAGTGCAGGTTCGAGTGCTTGTCGACGCGGAACTCGATCTTGCCGCCCTTGATGTCGTTGACAGCCTTCACGACGTCGGGGGTGACGGTGCCGGTCTTCGGGTTCGGCATCAGACCACGCGGACCGAGCACGCGGCCGAGACGGCCGACCTTGCCCATGAGGTCCGGGGTCGCGACGACGGCGTCGAAGTCCAGACGGCCCTTCGCCACCTCGTCGATGAGCTCGTCGGCGCCGACGATGTCGGCTCCGGCGGCTTCCGCGGCCGCAGCACGGTCACCGGTCGCGAAGACCAGGACCCGGGCGGTCTTGCCGGTGCCGTGCGGGAGGTTCACGGTGCCGCGGACCATCTGGTCGGCCTTGCGCGGGTCGACACCCAGGCAGAAGGCGACCTCGACGGTGCCGTCGAACTTCGTGGAGGCGGTGTCCTTGGCGAGACGGACGGCCTCGAGCGGGGCGTAGTTGCGCTCCCGGTCGATCTTGGCGTCCGCAGCGCGGAGGTTCTTGCTGCGCTTCACTTCTACTCCTGTGGTTTCAGAGTGTGGAGTCGTGGTGCGGACCAGCGCTTGGTCCTACCACTGGGGGGTACGGGGCTGAATCAGCCTTCGACCGTGATGCCCATGGAACGGGCGGTGCCGGCAATGATCTTCGACGCGGCGTCGAGGTCATTGGCGTTCAGGTCGGGGAGCTTCGTCGTGGCGATCTCGCGGACCTGGTCGGCCGTCAGCTTGGCGACCTTGGTCTTGTGCGGCTCGCCGGAGCCCTTGTCCACACCCGCGGCCTTGAGGATCAGCTTGGCGGCCGGCGGAGTCTTCGTGATGAAGGTGAAGGAGCGGTCCTCGTAGACCGTGATCTCCACCGGCACGACCATGCCACGCTGCGACTCGGTCGCGGCGTTGTAGGCCTTGCAGAACTCCATGATGTTGACGCCGTGCTGACCGAGCGCGGGGCCGACCGGCGGGGCCGGGTTCGCCGCACCGGCGTTGATCTGGAGCTTGATAAGCCCCGTGACCTTCTTCTTCTTGGGAGGCATTGCTCTCTCCGGGTCCTATGAGAGTGTTTCGCCGCCGATTCCGGTCATCCGGATGGAGGCATACCGCACAACGATAACGGGTATAGCTGTGCGACCAAAAACCAACAGGTCAGAGCGGCTGTGAAGCCCCTCTGACCTGCTGGGTAGGCATGTGTCCAGAAACCGGCGGGAAGCGCTAGTTCTTCTGGATCTGGTCGAAGCTGAGCTCGACCGGGGTCTCGCGGCCGAAGATCTCGACGAGGCCCTTGACCTTCTTCGAGTCGGCGTTGATCTCGTTGATCGTGGCCTGCAGCGTGGCGAACGGGCCGTCGGTGACGGTGACCGAGTCGCCGACCTCGAAGTCCAGCACCTGGACCTCGACCTTGCGGGACGGAGCCGGCTTGCCCTCGGCCTCGGCGGCCTCGCGGGCGGCCTTCTCCTCGGCCTCCGGGGCGAGCATCTTGACGATCTCGTCCAGCGTCAGCGGGTACGGGTCGTAGGCGTTGCCCACGAAGCCGGTGACGCCCGGCGTGTTCCGCACGACGCCCCAGGACTCGTTCGTCAGGTCCATGCGCACCAGCACGTAGCCGGGGAGCTTGTTCTGCCGGACGTTCTTGCGCTCGCCGTTCTTGATCTGGACGATTTCCTCTTCAGGCACCTCGGCCTGGTAGATGAACTCCTCCACGTTCAGCGAGACGGCCCGCTGCTCCAGGTTGGCCTTCACGCGCTTCTCGTAACCGGCGTACGTGTGGATGACGTACCACTCGCCGGGGAGGGTGCGGAGCTCGTCACGCAGCGCGGCGACGGGGTCGACGGGGGCGGCCGGCTCGGCCTCTTCCTCGTCGGCGCTCTCGTCGTCGGCCTCGACTGCTTCGGTGGCCTCGTCCTCGACGTCCTCCGCGGCCGCGTCCTCGTCGGACTCGACGCTCACGGCGGCTTCCTCGGCGGGCTCGCCCGCGGCGAGATCGGCGGCCTCGGCCTGGTCCGGGTCCACGGAGTCAGCAGCCTCAACGATGTCGAGCTCGTCCTTGGCGGACTCTGAGGCGCCGGCCTCGGGCTCGACGGCGTCGTTCAGGTTCGGGTCAGACACGATGGCTGCTTCTTCCTGGATACAAAGGGTGGAACGTGCGAAAGGGGCGCCGGGTCCGACGCCTTCCGCGGGATCAGCCGAAGACGTACTTGATGACCCGGGCGAAGCCCATGTCGAGAACGGTAACAAGACCGATCATGACGACGACGAACACGATCACCACGGAGGTGTAAGTCGTCAGCTGGCTACGCGTCGGCCAGACAACCTTACGGAGTTCGGCGACGATCTGGCGGTAGAACAGCGCGAGCCGACCCAGAGGGCCCTTCTTGCCGCGCTTGCCGCCCTTCCGAGACTTCTTATTCGACTCGGGAGCTTCATCCTCAGCATCAGGCATGTCGATGGAGCCCACGGCGTCCGTCACGCTACTCACCTGATTCCGGGTCGTGGCCGTGCCGCGCCCGGTGGAGCCGCACGGCTGTGCAATGAAGTACGTACATGCGCACACATCCTGGCGAAGGAGTGTGTAGCAGGGCCGGAGGGACTTGAACCCCCAACCGCTGGTTTTGGAGACCAGTGCTCTACCAATTGAGCTACGACCCTTGGTGGTTTCCACCAACCTACCGCATCTTCCCCGGTGACCGGGTGCGGAGACGGTGTGGCTGGTGAAGGCCAACGACAGGTGAGTGTACGTGTTCAGGGCCGCCGCGTCGAACAGACAACTACCGACCGGTCCTGTCCGGATGCTGCCCGGGTCCTGTCCGGTCCCTGAAACCCCTGTGCCGACGGCTTTCACGGTCTGGGAGCATGGGGCCATGAGCGCTGCAACTTCACCGTCCGAGCGCCGGGTTTCGGCCCGCATCGGTGCGATCTCCGAGTCCGCGACCCTCGCCGTCGACGCCAAGGCCAAGGCCCTCAAGGCCGCCGGGCGTCCGGTGATCGGCTTCGGGGCCGGCGAGCCCGACTTCCCGACGCCCGACTACATCGTCGACGCCGCGGTCGAGGCCTGCCGCAACCCGAAGTACCACCGCTACACCCCCGCAGGCGGGCTCCCCGAGCTGAAGGCCGCCATCGCGGAGAAGACGCTGCGCGACTCCGGCTACGAGGTCGACGCCAGCCAGATCCTGGTGACCAACGGCGGCAAGCAGGCCATCTACGAGGCCTTCGCCGCCATCCTCGACCCGGGCGACGAGGTCATCGTCCCCGCCCCGTACTGGACCACCTACCCCGAGTCGATCCGGCTCGCCGGCGGTGTCCCGGTCGAGGTCGTCGCCGACGAGACCACCGGCTACCGGGTCTCCGTCGAGCAGCTGGAGGCCGCGCGCACGGAGAAGACCAAGGTCGTCCTGTTCGTCTCGCCGTCCAACCCGACCGGCGCGGTCTACAGCGAGGCCGACGCCGAGGCGATCGGGCGCTGGGCCGTCGAGCACGGCCTGTGGGTCATGACCGACGAGATCTACGAGCACCTCGTCTACGGCGACGCGACCTTCACCTCGCTCCCGGCGATCGTGCCCGAGCTGCGCGACAAGTGCATCGTCGTCAACGGCGTCGCCAAGACGTACGCGATGACCGGCTGGCGGGTGGGCTGGATCATCGGCCCCAAGGACGTCGTCAAGGCCGCGACCAACCTCCAGTCGCACGCCACCTCCAACGTCTCCAACGTCGCCCAGGTCGCCGCGCTCGCCGCCGTCTCCGGCCCGCTCGACGCGGTCGCCGAGATGCGCACCGCCTTCGACCGCCGCCGCAACCTCATCGTGCGGATGCTCAACGAGATCGACGGCGTGTTCTGCCCGGAGCCCGAGGGCGCGTTCTACGCCTACCCGGCGGTCAAGGACGTGCTCGGCAAGGAGATCCGCGGCAAGCGCCCGGCCACCACGGTCGAGCTGGCCGCCCTGATCCTGGACGAGGCCGAGGTCGCCGTCGTGCCCGGCGAGGCCTTCGGCACCCCGGGCTACCTGCGCCTTTCCTACGCCCTGGGCGACGAGGACCTGATCGAGGGCGTCTCGCGGATCCAGAAGCTGCTGGGCGAGGCCAAGGCCTGAGACCCCCGCGCGAACCGCTGACGAAGAGCGCCCCCGGCCGCCGGAATCCCCTCCGGCCGGGGGCGCTTTTTTTGTTCGAGCAGCCCCCGGAAGGGGAAAGCGGCTACCGCTCCGGCCCGCCCGTGCGGCAGGATCTTCCGATGGAGCGTGATGTACGTCTGTTGCCCAAGGCCCACCTGCACCTGCACTTCACCGGGTCGATGCGGCCCACCACCCTGCTCGAACTCGCCGACAAGTACGGGGTCCATCTCCCCGACGCCCTGACCGGCGGCGAGCCGCCGAAACTGCGGGCGACCGACGAACGCGGCTGGTTCCGTTTCCAGCGCCTCTACGACATCGCCCGGTCCTGCCTGCGGTCCCCCGAGGACATCCAGCGCCTGGTGCGCGAGAGCGCCCAGGAGGACGTCGCGGACGGCTCCGGCTGGCTGGAGATCCAGGTCGACCCCACCTCGTACGCCCCGCTGCTCGGCGGGCTGATCCCGGCCATCGAGATCATCCTGGACGCTGTGGACAGCGCCTCCCGGGACACCGGCCTGGACATGCGCGTGGTGATCGCCGCCAACCGGATGAAGCACCCGCTGGACGCCCGCACGCTGGCCCGGCTCGCCGTGCGGTACGCGGACCGGGGCGTCGTCGGCTTCGGGCTCTCCAACGACGAGCGGCGCGGGATGGCCCGCGACTTCGACCGGGCCTTCGCCATCGCCCGGGACGGCGGTCTGCTGGCGGCCCCGCACGGCGGGGAGCTGTCGGGGCCCTCCAGCGTGCGCGACTGCCTCGACGACCTGGACGCCTCGCGGATCGGCCACGGCGTCCGGGCCGCCGAGGACCCCCGGCTGCTGCGCAGGCTCGCCGAACGGCAGATCACCTGCGAGGTCTGCCCGTCGTCCAACGTGGCGCTCGGCGTCTACGAGAAGCCCGCCGACGTCCCCCTGCGCACGCTGTTCGACGCGGGCGTGCCGATGGCGCTGGGAGCGGACGATCCGCTGCTGTTCGGTTCGCGGCTGGCCGCCCAGTACGAGCTGGTGCGCCGCCACCACGGCTTCACCGACGAGGAGCTGGCCGAACTGGCCCGGCAGTCGGTGCGCGGATCGGCGGCCCCCGTGGACGTACGGGAGAAGCTGCTGTCCGGAATCGACGACTGGCTGGCTAACTGATCCCGGCCAGGAGCGTACGGGCGAGGGAGGCGGCGAAGTCGTCCAAGGGCTGCGGGGGCCTGCCGCCGGGGAGCGCGGCGTAGGCGAAGGCCCGCTGGGCGCAGGCGCCCAGCAGCAGGGAGGCGGCGGCGTAGGTTTCCGCGTCGGCCCGGATGCGGCCCGCGCCCTGTTCGGCGCGCAGGTAGGCGTCGAGCTGCTGGATCGGCAGGTGGGGTCCGGCTTCCAGCCCGCCCACGTCCTGTTCGTGGCGGCGTTTGAGCTGGGGTTCGGCGTACAGGGACGCGACCATGGGGAAGGTCTGCTCGTAGAACAGGGCGGCCACGCGGGCGATCTCGGTGAGGTTGCCCTCGACGGCTCCCTCGCCGGCGGTCAGTTCGCCGAGCAGGTTCCCGAGCCGGGGCAGCCGCTCGGCGAGGACGGTGACGAACAGCTCTTCCTTGCCGGAGAAGTATTTGTAGAGCGCCGCCTCCGAGCAGCCGGCCGCCCTGGCGATCTCCTTGGTGGTGGTCCGGGCGAGGCCGATGGAGAGCATCAGCTCGTGCGCCGCGTCGACGATCCGGACGCGGGCGGGCTTCTGGTCCATGCGTGCTCCAAGAGGCCGTGACCCGGAAATCTTGACGACCGGGCGGGAAGGCACTCACTCTAGAGGTTAGTAAACACTCACCAACCAGGGGGCGCACTATGAGGATCACCGTGTTCGGGGCGACCGGCGGCGTCGGTCGGGAGATCGTCGGGCAGGCGCTCGCCGCGGGCCACGAGGTGACGGTCGTGGTCCGCGCCCCGGACCGGCTTCCGGAGCCGCTGGACCGTAGGACGCTGCACGCCGTCGTCCGGCTGGACGACGCGGCCGCTGTACGCGGGGCGGTGGCGGGGCGGGACGCGGTGCTCTCGGGGCTGGGGTCGCGCGGCCGGAAGGCGAACGGCGTCGCCGAGCGGCTGACCGGGCAGATCGTGACGGCGATGGAGGCCGAGGGCGTCCGGCGGCTGGTGGTGGTGAGCGCGGCGCCGGTGGGGCCGGAGCCGGCGGGCGATCCGCTGGTGGACCGACTGATGCGCAAGGGGATCGGGGCGGTCCTGGCGGAGCTGTACGCCGATCTCGCCCGGATGGAGGCGGCGTTGGCCGCCAGTGCGACGGACTGGACCTCGGTGCGGCCGCCGCGGCTGACGGACGGGCCGCGCACGGGTGTCTACCGCCGGGCCGTGGGCGGTACGCCGCGCAGCGGGCGGTCCATCTCCCGGGCCGATGTGGCGCACGCGATGCTGGCGCTGATCGACGACGCGGAGACCGTGAAGCAGGGCGTGGGCATCGCCTACTGAGCCCTTGCCCGGGCCGCGCGCCCGGACGGATCAGAGGCTGACGCCGACCGCCACCGGCTCGTTGACCAGCGTGACGCCGAAGGCCGCGTGCACCCCGGCGACGACCTCGCGGGCCAGGGCGAGCAGGTCCTCGGTGCTGGCCGCGCCCCGGTTGGTGAGCGCGAGGGTGTGCTTGGTGGAGATCCGGGCGGGGCCGCTGCCGTAGCCCTTGGTGAATCCGGCCCGGTCGATCAGCCAGGCGGCCGAGGTCTTCGTGCGGCCGTCCTCGGCAGGGAAGGCCGGGGGCGTCACGTCCGGGCCGAGGTGCTCGCGAACCCGGCCGAGGAAGTCCTCGAACGCGGCCGGTTCGAGGATCGGGTTGGTGAAGAAGGACCCCGCCGACCAGGTGTCGTGGTCCTCCGGGTCCAGCACCATGCCCTTGCCGGCCCGCAGCCGCAGCACGGTCTCGCGGGCGGCCGGCAGCGGGACGCGGTCGCCCTGCTCGACGCCCATGGCCCTGGCCGTTTCGGGGTACTTGAGGGGCGCGGAAAGCCCGCTCGCCTCTTCCAGCTCGAATCGGACACGCAGCACCACGAACCGGTCGGGTTCGGCCTTGAAGCGACTGTGACGGTACGAGAACGCGCACTCCGTGTTCGGAATCGTCACGGTCTCCCGGGTGTGCCGGTCGTAGGCGACGACCTCCGTGATGGTGGAGGACACCTCCTGTCCGTACGCGCCGACGTTCTGGATGGGGGTCGCGCCCGCGGATCCGGGGATACCGGCCAGGCACTCGATGCCCGCGAGGCCCGCCTCGACGGTCCGGGCAACGGCGTCGGTCCACACCTCTCCGGCCGCCAGCTCCAGTGACGTACCGGAGAGCTCGAAGCCCTTCGTGGCGATCCGCAGGGCGGTGCCGTCGAAGCCCTTGTCCCCGATGACCAGGTTGGAGCCGCCGCCGATGACGAGCAGCGGGGTGCCGCTCGCGTCGGCCTCGCGGACGGCGGCGATCACCTCGGCATCGGTCGTGGCGGTCCTGCACGGGGACAAGAGTACGGTCCGCGCCCCCGCCGCTCGTGCGGGGCCACGGACCGTACTCCGGGGTCCGGGGGCTCAGACGGCCACCGGCGCCGGCTCCGCCGCCCCCTGGTCATCCGGCTCCGGGGCGGGGCGGCCGGCGGCTCGGCGGCCCGGGATCAGGAGCGCGACGAGGGCGCCCAGGGCGACCGCACCGGCCCCGATCCAGAGGGCGGGCATCGTTCCGTCCGCGAACAGCCGGGGTGAGCCGTAGCCGCCCTGCGCGGCGAAGACGGCGGCGAGGACGGAGACCCCGAGCGCCCCGCCGACCTCCCGCAGCGCGTTGTTGGCCCCGGAGGCGATGCCCTGCTCGCCGGGCCGGACGCTGGAGAGCACCAGGCTCGCGGCGGGCGCGAAGTACATCGCCATGCCGACGCCGCCGATGATCAGGGCGGGAAGCTGGGCGAGGTAGCTCACCCCGGGATCGATGATCAGGGCGAACAGGGCGAGCCCGACGGCCTGGAGGGCGAGCCCGGTGGCCACCACCGGACGGCCGCCGAAGCGGTCGGAGAGGTACCCGGCGAGCGGCGCCACGAGGATCGGCATCCCGGTCCAGGGCAGCATCCGCAGCCCGGCCTCGGTGGGCGAGTGGCCGAGGCCGTTCTGGAGGAACTGGCTGAGCAGGAAGATCGACCCGAACATCCCGAGGAACATCAGCAGGCTCGCGGCGTTGATCCCGAGGAAGGCCCGGCTGCGGAACAGCCGCATCGGCAGCATCGGGTTCTGCGCCCGCAGGCCGTGGTGGACGAACAGCCCGAGCAGCGCCGTGCCCGCGATCAGCCCGGTCACGACGACGGGGTCTCCCCATCCGTGGCTCGCGGTGTTGACCAGGGCGTAGACGATGCCGAAGAGGCCCGCGCCGACTAGGAGCGTGCCGCGGATGTCCAGCGGCGCCTTCGGGGCGTACGACTCCGTGAGCCGCAGCCGGGCCAGCGGCAGCAGCACCAGGCCGATGGGCACGTTCAGCCAGAAGATCCACTGCCAGGAGATGTGCTCGGTGAGCGCGCCGCCGATCAGCGGGCCGCTGGCGACCGCCACGCCGGTGACCGCGCCGAAGACACCCAGGGCCGCTCCGCGCCGCTCGGCCGGGACGGCCGCGCCGATCAGGGTGAGCGTCAGCGGCATCATGACCGCCGCGCCGACGCCCTGGACCGCCCGGAAGGCGATGAGCTCCTCGATGCCCGGGGAGAGGGCGGCCGCGGCTGAGGCGGCCGTGAAGACGGCGAGGCCGGCCATGAACAGCCGCCGTCTGCCGAACCGGTCCCCGAGCGCGGCCCCGAGCATCAGCAGCACGGCGAAGGTCAGGGTGTACGCGTTCACCGTCCACTCCAGCTCCTCCAGGCCGCCGCCGAGGCTCTCGCGGATGGAGGGAAGGGCGGTCGTGACGACGAGATTGTCGAGGGCCGCCATGAATCCGGCGACGCTGGTGATGACGAGGACCCAGACCGCTCCCCCGCGGCCGGCCGTACCGTGCTGTGCGTCCACTGCTCCCCCTGCTGACATGTCTCCCCCTGCTGGTTAGTTATTGATGACTAACTTCTGCGGACAGAAATCCGGGCGCACCCGGTACGCGCTGTTCACTCGACGGGCCTGGCCGAGTCGTAGAACCCGGTCCAGACGCGGTGTTCGGCCGGGAAGCCCAGCGAGGCGAGGGTGTTGACGAGCATCCCGTACGCCAGGAACGTCGTCGTCTCGTTCACATCGGCCCCGAGCACCAGGTGCACGTCGTCCCACATCCGCTCCCAGGCCGCCCGCAGGGACGCCCCGAAGGCGTGGTCCCCGGAGGCCTCGGCCGCGGCGACCGCCGCGTACACCTGCATCTGCATCATCAGCTTCTCGCCGTCGTGGACGATCAGCCGCTGGTACGCCCTGGCCATGGCGTGCAGGGCCTCCTCCCCCTCCAGCCCCTCGGAGGCCACTACGAAGACCTGGCGGGTGTCCTGCAGGCAACGCTCGGCGGCGGCGATGAAAATCGCCTGCTTGTTGGGGAAGAGCCGGAAGAGATAGGGCTGCGAGACGCCGACCCGCCGGGCGATCACCTCGGTGGACGTGCCGTTGTAACCACCGCGGGCGAACTCGGTGATCGCCGCCCGGACGACGCTCTCGCGCCGTTCCTCCGCACTCATCCTTGCCATGAAAGTAAGTTATTACTCAATAACCAATGAGGCAAGGGACCGGGGCGAACGAACAACAAGTGAGGGACGCCCCTCCGCGGACGGGCGTCCCTCATGCGTGTTCGCCAGGTGCGTGCGTTCGCCGGTACGCCTCAGGCGAGCCGGACCACGGCGCGGGACATCCCCAGCACCTTCTTGCCGTCGCACATCGCGACCAGGTCCACCCGGACCAGGTGGTCGTCCAGCTTCGCCGCGACCTTGCCGCTGACCTCGATCAGCGCGCCCTTGTCGTCGTTGGGCACGACGACCGGCTTCGTGAAGCGCACCCCGTAGTCGACGACCGCGCCCGGGTCGCCGGCCCAGTCGGTGACCACCCGGATCGCCTCGGCCATCGTGAACATGCCGTGCGCGATCACGTCCGGCAGCCCGACCTCGCGCGCGAACTTCTCGTTCCAGTGGATCGGGTTGAAGTCGCCCGAGGCACCCGCGTACTGCACGAGCGTGGCCCGCGTCACCGGGAACGACTGCGCCGGCAGCTCCGTACCGACCTCGACCGACCCGTAAGAGACCTTCGCCGTCATCACGCCTCCTCGGCGGCGCGCGCCACCAGCTTCGTGAGTGCCGTGACCACCAGCTCACCGGCCTCGTCGTGCACATCCCCGCGAATGTCGATGACGTCGTTGCCCGCCAGGGACTTGATGCTCTCGATCGTCGAGGTGACCGTCAGCCGGTCCCCCGCCCGCACCGGACGCACATAGGAGAACTTCTGGTCCCCGTGGACCACCCGGCTGTAGTCCAGGCCCAACTGCGGGTCCTGCACCACCTCTCCGGCGGCCCGGTAGGTGATCGAGAAGACGAACGTGGGCGGCGCGATCACATCGGCGTGACCGAGCGCACGGGCGGCATCCACGTCGACGTACGCCGGGTGGGTGTCGCCCACCGCCTCGGCGAACTCGCGGATCTTCTCCCGGCCGACCTCGTACGCCGGAGTGGGCGGATAGGTCCGCCCCACGAAGGACTGGTCGAGCGCCATGAGCTCGCTACCTCCTGAGAAACCTGGTGAACCTGATGAAAGACGAACAAGGGCACTCCCCGCGCGGGGAACGACCCCGTACAACGACACGAGGCCGCCCCCAGAGGGGACGGCCTCGTGTACGAGCCTGATTCAGCGCGTTTCGCGGTGCGCGGTGTGCGAGTTGCAGCGCGGGCAGTGCTTCTTCATCTCAAGACGGTCCGGGTTGTTACGCCGGTTTTTCTTGGTGATGTAGTTCCGCTCCTTGCACTCCACGCAGGCCAGCGTGATCTTCGGGCGGACGTCGGTGGCAGCCACGTGAGTGCTCCTTGGACGGACGTTGGACGGATGAACGCATAAAAGGGTAGCCGATCGAAGGACCGACCCAACAATCGGCTACCGTTAGTAGCGGTGACCGGACTTGAACCGGTGACACAGCGATTATGAGCCGCTTGCTCTACCGACTGAGCTACACCGCTTTGATGATGAGTCCCCCCGCCGAAGCGGGGTTTCCCGATCACCAGAGCCCCAATGCGGAATCGAACCGCAGACCTTCTCCTTACCATGGAGACGCTCTACCGACTGAGCTATTGGGGCGAGCGATGAAGACATTACACGGTCCCGGGCCGGTTGCCCAAATCCGTTTGTGCCGCCCCTTCCGGCCCTCCGTCCGGGGCCGCCCACACCCCCTGATCAGGCCTTGATCCAGGTCACGTACGACTGCGGAGCGGGCCGGTCCGGCCGCCGGGGCGGGCGCACCGGTACGACTATTCCGCTCCTCCCGGAAGCCGCCCCCGCACGCCCCTAGGGTGTGGTCACTCCGTGTGATCTTGCACCCCTCCCAGGAGCGCGATGCCTGACAGCCAGCCACGGCGGCCCGACGACAACGCGCCCGACAGCGCCGACGCAGCCACCACCGCCGACACCCCCGTCCTCGTCCTCGGCGGCGCCCGCCTCGCCGACGGCCGGGCCGTGGACGTACGCCTGAGCGGCGGCCGGATCGCGGCCGGCGGCACCGCGGGCAGCCTCACCTCCCGCGGCCCCCGCATCGACCTCCGCGGCTACCTCCTGCTCCCCGCCCCGGCCGAACCCCACGCCCACAGCGACACCGCCCTCACCGCGGACAGCCTGGGCCCCGACAGCCCCGGCCCCGCCTCCCACCGCGCCGAGGACATCCAGCGCCGCGCCACCGAGGCCGCTCTGCTCCAGCTCGGCCACGGCGCCACCGCCCTGCGCACCCACGTACGCGTCGGCGACGTCCAGGGCCTCGCCCCGCTCGAAGCCGTCCTGCAGACCCGGCGCGCCCTGCGCGGCCTCGCCGACGTCCTGCCCGTCGCGGTCCCCCGGCTCCTCACCGGCATCGCCGGAGCGGACAGCCTGGCGATGCTCAGGGACGCGGTGAAGATGGGCGCGGCCGTCGTCGGCGGCTGCCCGGACCTCGACCCCGACCCCACGGGCTACACCGAAGCCGTCCTGGAGATCGCCGCCGAGCACGGCTGCCCCGTGGACCTGCACACCGACGCCGACGACCCCGCCCGGCTGGCCCGGCTCGCCGCGATGGCCGCGGGCCTCCGCCCGGGCGTCACCCTCGGCCCCTGCGCCGGACTGGCCCACCTGCCCCTGGACATCGCGGCCCGCGCCGCCGACGGGCTCGCCGCCGCCGGGATCACCGTGGTCTGCCTGCCCCAGGGCGGCTGCGCCGGCGCGGAACGCCGTACGACCGCCCCCGTACGCCTTCTGCGCTCCGCCGGCGTGCGCGTCGCGGCGGGCAGCGGTGCGCTGCGGGACACGGCCAACCCCGTCGGCCGGGGCGATCCGCTCGAAGCCGCCTACCTCCTCGCCTCGCAGGCGGGGCTGCGCGCCGAGCAGGCGTACGCCCTGGTCTCCACGGCCGCGCGCGCGACGCTCGGCCTCCCCGACGTGCGGGTCGAGGCGGGCTTCCCCGCCGAACTCCTCGCCGTACGCGGCGAACGGCTCTCCGCGGCGCTCTCCCTCGCCTACAGCCGCATCGTCATCCACGGCGGCCGGATCGTCGCCCGTACCAGCGCCGTACGCGAATACTGCGACGCCGACGCCGACGCCGTCACGGGCCTCGGCGGACTCCCGCGCCAGGGGCGGCCCGACTCCGGCTCCGGGCCGAGGAACTGAGCGCGACCCCGTCCCCGGGCGTACGGTCGGGGGTATGCGCATTGTCATCGCAGGTGGACACGGACAGATCGCACTGCGGCTGGAGCGGCTGCTCGCCGCACGCGGGGATGAAGCCGTAGGGATCATCCGCAACCCCCAACAGAGCCAGGACCTGACCGACGCCGGCGCCGAACCCGCCCTGCTGGACCTCGAATCGGCCACCGTGGAGCAGACCGCTCAGGTGCTGCGCGGCGCGGACGCGGCCGTCTTCGCCGCGGGCGCCGGACCGAACAGCGGCACCGCCCGCAAGGACACCGTCGACCGCGACGCGGCCGTGCTGTTCGCCGACGCGGCCGAGGCGGCGGGCGTCCGCCGCTACCTCGTCGTCTCCTCGATGGGCGCCGACCCCGGCCACCCCGGCGACGAGGTCTTCGACGTGTATCTGCGGGCCAAGGGCGCCGCCGACGCCGACGTACGCTCCCGCACCGCGCTGGACTGGACGATCCTGCGCCCCGGCATGCTGACGAATGACGCGGGCACCGGCCAGGTCCTCCTGGCCGCCTCGACGGGCCGCGGCCCGATCCCCCGCGACGACGTGGCGGCCACGCTGCTGGAGCTGCTGGACACCCCGGCGACGGCGGGCCTCACCCTGGAGGCGATCTCCGGGAACGTGCCGGTGACGGTGGCCGTGAAGGACGTCGCGGGCAACTGAGGCCTCGCGGGCGGCGGCCGGACCGGTGGCCCGCGACCAGCTCCGGACAACTGCTCCGGATGCCCCGGACAACGAGGAAGCCCCCCCCCGGAGAACCGGTCGGGGGCTTCGTTCGCGTGGCGGCGCCAGGGTTCGAACCTGGGTAGGCTGAGCCGGCAGATTTACAGTCTGCTCCCTTTGGCCACTCGGGCACACCGCCTCGAACGACGCGTCGGATCTCGTGGTGAGCTCCTTGGCGACGAAGGAAACAATACCCGATGGCCAGGGGTGCTCCGCCACCTCATTGATCAGCAGCCGGAGGGTGCGGCGGTGGCTAGGCTTTGGCTTGTACCCCTACGCATATCCCCACGCACATTCGACGCAAGGAGCCACACGTCATGGCCGACTCCAGTTTCGACATCGTCTCGAAGGTCGAGCGGCAGGAGGTCGACAACGCCCTCAACCAGGCCGCCAAGGAGATCTCCCAGCGTTACGACTTCAAGGGCACGGGCGCCTCGATCTCGTGGTCCGGCGAGAAGATCCTGATGGAGGCGAACGGCGAGGAGCGCGTCAAGGCCATCCTCGACATCTTCCAGTCCAAGCTGATCAAGCGCGGCATCTCGCTGAAGTCGCTGGACGCCGGCGAGCCGCAGCTCTCCGGCAAGGAGTACAAGATCTTCGCCACGATCGAGGAAGGCATCTCCCAGGAGAACGCCAAGAAGGTGGCGAAGACGATCCGCGACGAGGGCCCGAAGGGCGTCAAGGCGCAGGTCCAGGGCGACGAGCTGCGCGTCAGCTCGAAGAGCCGGGACGACCTCCAGGCCGTTCAGGCGCTGCTGAAGGGCAAGGACTTCGAGTTCGCGATCCAGTTCGTGAACTACCGGTAGTCACGGCAGTCGACTGCCGTACACAGCGGGGGCACGCCGCCGGGGCCGACCTCGACGGCGTGCCTCTCCGTGTTTCCGGCTCGTGCGGGGCGTACGGAGCGTGCGGATGCGATGTCCGAATACCGCCGGTGACGGTGGTGCGGACGGGCGCAGACTGGCCGTACGGACCGGGGAAGTGAGAAGGCATGACGACGACGGTGTACGCGCGGGTGGAGAGCCCGCTGGGCGAGTTGCTGCTGGTCGGCGAGGTGCCGGCGGCGGACGGACCGGATACGGCCGAGGATGTCCGGCTGCGTTCGTTGTCCGTGCCCGGGCAGAAGGGCGGCGCGGCCGTCCAGGACGGCTGGCGGCACGCCCCCGAGGCGTTCACGGACGTCGCCCGGCAGTTGGAGGCGTACTTCGCGGGGCGCTCGAAGCGGTTCGACGTGCCGCTCGCCGCGGGCGTGGGCACGGAGTTCCAGCGGCGCGTCTGGGCGGTGCTGGAGTCGATCCCGTACGGAAGCACGGTGTCGTACGGGGAGGTCGCGGCACAGGTCGGGGCCTCGGGTGCGGGGGTGAGGGCGGTGGGCACGGCGATCGGACGCAACCCGCTGCTGGTCGTACGGCCGTGCCACCGAGTGATCGGTGCGGACGGGGCGCTGCGGGGGTACGCGGGCGGGCTGGAGCGCAAGAAGCTGCTGCTGGGGCTCGAAGGCGTGGCGGGCTGAGCCGTGGCGTCCGACGTCCCGCCTCCCTCGGACCTTCCGCCCTCCTCGGGCTTTCCGCCTGCTTCTGACCTTCCGCCCTCCTCGGACGGCTTGTTCCGGCGTCCGAGGACGGTCGTCGCGCCGGGCGCCGTCCATGTGCCGGAGTGGCTGTCGGTGGAGCAGCGGGCGGAGTTGGTGGCGGCGTGCCGTCAGTGGGCGCGCGGGCCTGTCCCGTTGCGGCACACGGTGTTGCCGGGCGGTGGGGTGATGTCGGTGCGGACGGTGTGCCTGGGGTGGCACTGGCAGCCGTACCGGTATGCCCGTACGGCCGACGATGTGAACGGCGCCCGGGTGGCCGCGTTCCCGGAGTGGCTGGGCGATCTGGGGCGGGCGGCGGTGGCCGAGGCGTACGGGGACGAGGGTGCGGCACAGGCCTACGCACCGGATACCGCGCTGATCAACTTCTACGACGACGCGGCACGGATGGGGATGCACCAGGACAAGGAGGAGCGGTCGAGCGCTCCTGTGGTGTCGTTGAGCATCGGGGCGAGGTGCGTGTTCCGCTTCGGGAACGCGGAGGGGCGCGGGCAGCCGTACACGGATGTGGAGTTGGCGTCCGGGGATCTGTTCGTCTTCGGCGGGCCGTCGCGGTTCGCGTTCCACGGGGTACCGAAGGTGTACACGGGAACGGCCGACCCGGCAGCGGGGCTGCGGGCCGGCCGGTTGAACCTGACGTTGCGGGAGACCGGGATGGCGTCGGGGGACGCGTAGGCGAGCGTGGCCCGCCCCGGTCGGCGGCGTCAGCGGCGGTCGCGGGAGTGGCCGAACAACAGCCGGTAGGCGATCAGCAGGACCAGGGAGCCGGCGATGGCGGCGATCCAGGTCGCGGTGTCGTAGAAGTCGTTGCTGATGGGGCGGTCGAGGACCTGACTGGAGAGCCAGCCGCCGACGAAGGCCCCGGCGATGCCGATGAGGGTGGTGCCGATGATGCCGCCCGGGTCGCGTCCCGGGAGGAGGATCTTGGCTATGAGTCCGGCGAGCAGGCCGAGAATGATCCAACTGATGATGCTCATGTCGCTGCCCCTACCCCTTGCTTGGTCTTGGAATCCAAGACGCGGCGGGCAGGTGTTCGGTTGCTCGGGGTCGCCGGACTCGGCCGGTCAGCGGGTGGCGAAGGGCTGGTCCGAGGGGACGATCTCCTTGCCGAAGGGCATGAGGGAGACGGGGATCAGCTTGAAGTTGGCGATGCCCAGGGGGATCCCGATGATCGTGATGCACAGCGCGATGCCGGTGGTGATGTGGCCGAGGGCGAGCCACCAGCCGGCGAGGACCAGCCAGAGGACGTTGCCGACGCAGGAGGGCGATCCGGCGTCCCTGCGGTCGACGACGGTGTAGCCGAAGGGCCAGAGCGCGTACACGCCGATCCTGAAGGAGGCCACGCCGAAGGGGATGCCGATGATGGTGATGCAGAGCAGGACGCCCGCGAGCAGGTAGCCGAGGAACATCCAGAATCCGCAGAGGATCAGCCAGATGACGTTCAGGATGGTTTTCACGGGCGATGACCTGCCATCTGTTCGAGTCGGGCGATGCGCTCCGCCATCGGCGGGTGCGTCGAGAACATTTTCGCCATCCCCCGGCCCGGGCGGAAGGGGTTCGCGATCATCATGTGGCTGGCGGTCTCGATCCTGGGCTCGGGCGGCAGCGGGAGCTGTTTCGTCCCGGCGTCGAGCTTGCGCAGGGCACTGGCGAGCGCCAGCGGGTCACCGGTGAGCTGCGCCCCGGAGGCGTCGGCCTCGTACTCCCGGGAGCGGCTGACGGCGAGCTGGATGACGGAGGCGGCGAGCGGCCCCAGGATCATGATCAGGAGCATGCCGAGGAGGCCGGGCCCCTCGTCGTCGTTGGAGCGGCCCACCGGGATGAGCCAGGCGAAGTTGACCAGGAACATCACGACGGAGGCGAGGGCTCCGGCGACGGACGAGATGAGGATGTCCCGGTTGTAGACGTGGCTGAGCTCGTGGCCGAGGACGCCGCGCAGCTCGCGTTCGTCCAGGATCTGGAGGATTCCCTCGGTGCAGCAGACGGCGGCGTTGCGCGGATTGCGGCCGGTGGCGAACGCGTTGGGCGCCTGCGTCGGGGAGATGTAGAGGCGCGGCATGGGCTGTCGGGCGGCCGTGGAGAGCTCGCGGACGATGCGGTAGAGCTGCGGCGCCTCGAATTCGCTGACGGGACGGGCGCGCATGGCCCGCAGCGCGAGCTTGTCGCTGTTCCAGTAGGCGTACGCATTGGTGCCGACGGCTACCAGGAGCGCGACGACGAGGCCTGTACGTCCGAAGAAACTGCCGATGACGATGATGAGTGCGGACAGTCCCCCGAGGAGTACGGCGGTCTTGAGCCCGTTGTGCCGGCGGTGCACGGTACGCCCTCCAAGTGGTGCAGCAGGGGAACCCTTTGCATGGTGGTGCTCCACTCCCCAGTGGAGCCTCCTGTACTGGTCAACGCCAGGCGAGAGGAGCTAGTTCCCTTGTGCGTGCGGCCGGAGGGCGGGGGCTGTGCCGCGTGTTCGCGCCGGTCGGGCCCCCGGCCCCGTACGAAGGCCGGCTGGTCCGTACGGGTGGCGGCGTGCCGTCCTGGTGGTGCGGGGTGACTCGGTGGGGCGGGGTCACTCGGTGGGGCGGTACTGCCGTGGTCGGTCAGTGCTGCTGTGCGGGGAGCTTGGCGAGGGAGAGGGCCTCGGAGTCGGGCTCGACCTCGCTGGTGCAGTGGCCGCAGCGGGAGGCGACGGCGGGGATCTCGCTGAAGCAGCGCGGGCAGTCGCGGAGGGCGGCCTTGATGTCGACGGCCTCTTCCTTCGCGAAGCGGTTCTGGACCTTCGCCATGGGGACCACGACGCAGAAGTAGAGGACCGCGGCGGTGATGATGAAGGCGATGGCGGCGCTGACGAAGAGGCCGTAGGGGAAGTCGACTCCGTCGACCGTGTAGTGGGCCTTGCTGAAGTCGCCGGTGCCGCGGGTGGCGAGGCCGATCAGCGGGGTGATGAAGGCGTTGCTGAAGCCCGTGACGACGGCGGTGAAGGCTGCCCCGACGGCGAGGCCGATCGCCATCGAGATGACGTTCCCGCGCAGGATGAAGTCCTTGAAGCCGTTCAGCACTGCTCTCTCTCCTCTTTGCCGCCGACACGTCCACGCCGATTACGGGACGTATGCAGCCAAGACCATGCCCTGTGGCGGCGGCCGCGGGCAAACCGGTCTTGCGGGGTCGGAAGAGGTCAGAAAAGGCTGACGGAGGCGAAGCGCAGGACGGCCTGCGGCACCCCGGAGAGCAGGATTCCGGCGGCGGCGGTGAGCACGATCGCCGTGGTGAGCGGGGCAGGGGCCCGGAATCGGAGCGGTGGGGTGGAGGCCGGGGTTCCGGTGGCCGCCCCGGCCGTTTCCGGGGCTCCGTCCGGTGCGCGGAAGAGGATCGCGGTCCACTGAAGGTAGTAGTAGAGAGCGATCACCACGTTGACGACCATGACAACGGCGAGCCAGCCGAGGCCCGCGTCGACCGCCGCGGAGAAGACGGTGACCTTCGCGAAGAGCCCGATGATGCCGGGCGGCAGTCCGGCCAGGCAGAGCAGGAAGAACCCGAGGGCCAGGGCGGCGAGGGGGCGGGTGGCGTACAGGCCCCGGTAGTCGGAGAGCCGGTTGCCGGGGTGCGTACGGGCAACCAGGGCGGCGACCGCGAACGCGCCCAGGTTCACGACGGCGTACATGAGGGCGTACGCCACGGTGGAGCCGATCTGTTCGTCGCTGGAGTACGCGGCGGCGGCGATCGGGACCAGGAGGTAGCCGGCCTGGGCGACGGAGGACCAGGCGAGCAGTCGGACGGCGCTGCGGGCGCGGTCGGCCCGCTGGCGGACGGCCGCGACGTTGCCGACGGTCATGGTGAGCGCGGCGAGGACGGCGAGGGCGGGCCCCCAGACGTCCGCATAGGAGGGGAACGCGATGACGGTCACCAGAATGAGGCCCGAGAACCCGACGGCCTTCCCGACGACGGAGAGATAGGCGGCGATCGGGAGGGGCGCGCCGACGTAGGTGTCGGGAACCCAGAAGTGGAAGGGCGCGGCGGCCGTCTTGAAGGCGAAGCCGACGAGGGTGAGGGCCACGCCGGTCTTGACAAGGGTGTCGAGGACCGGGGGTACGTCGTCGAGACGGGCGGCGATCTCGGTGAGGTGCAGGGTGCCGGTCGACGCGTACACGAAGCTGACTCCGAGCAGCATCACGGCGGTGGCGACGACGGAGGAGAGGAAGAATTTCAGCGCGGCCTCGGAGGAGCGCCGGTCGCCGCGTTTGATGCCGACGAGGGCGAATGCGGGCAGCGAGGCGACTTCGAGGGCGACGACGAGCGTGGCGAGGTCGCGGGATGCGGGCAGCAGGGCGGCCCCGGCGGCCGAGGCCAGGAGCAGGAACCAGAACTCCCCCGCCGGCAGTTTCCGGGTGTCGTCGAGCGAGAGCAGGACGGTGAGGAACGCGCCGCCGAGGACGAGGGCCTGGATGACGACGGTGAAGTGGTCGGCGGTGTAGCTGCAGGCCTGGGCGCCGGTGGTGACGCAGAAGGTGGACCGGTCCCCGGCGCGCAGGGGGATCAGGAGCGCCAGGGCGGCGGCGAGGGCGGTGAGGGCGCCGTAGCCGAGGAGCCGTTTGCGGTGCTCGGGCAGGAACAGGTCGGCGACGAGGACGACCAGGGCGGCCAGCGCGGTGAGGGTGGGGGGCGCGATGGCGAGCCAGTCGATGGACTGGACGAGGCTGGGGACGTCGGCCGCGACGAGGTTTCCGGCGGCGTTGCCGAGGCCGGGGGCCGCCGCGTCCGGGGCCTGCGCGACGAGGCTTCCGGGGGTGGTGCTGAGGTCCGCGGTCACGACTTGCCTCCTGCGAGGAGCTTCTGCACGGCCGGGTCGGTGAGGCCGAGGAGGACGGCGGGCCAGAGACCGGCGAGGATGGTGAGCGCGGCGAGCGGGGTCCAGGCGGCCGCTTCGTACGTCTGGATGTCGGCGAGCTGCGGGGTGGTGGCCGTTCGGGGGCCGGCGGCCCCGGACGGCACGGGGTCGTCCGCCGCTCGCGGGGCCTGCTCGTCGGGCGACAGCGGGGAGTGGGGGGCGTGGTCGCCCATGCAGACGCGGCGGACGACGATGAGCATGTACGCGGCGGTGAGCAGGGTGCCGAACGCCCCGATGGCCATGAAGGTGCGGAACGCGGGGCGGCTGAGGCCTTCGGCGGGGCTGTACGCGCCGAACAGGGTGAGCATCTCGCCCCAGAATCCGGCGAGTCCGGGCAGGCCGAGCGAGGCGACGGCGGCGAAGGCGAGCAGCGCGCCGAGGCGGGGCGCGCGGCCGTAGAGGGCGGCCCCGGTTGCTCCGGCGAGGGTGTCGAGGTCGGCGGTGCCGTAGCGGTCCTTGACCGCGCCGACCAGGAAGAACAGCAGGCCGGTGATGAGGCCGTGGGCGATGTTGGCGAAGAGCGCGCCGTTGACTCCGGTGGGGGTCATGGTGGCGATGCCGAGCAGGACGAAGCCCATGTGGCCCACGGACGAGTAGGCGATGAGCCGCTTGAGGTCGCCCTTGGCGCCGGTACGGGCCAGGGCCAGGCAGGCGAGGGATCCGTAGACGATGCTGACGACGGCGAACGCGGCGAGGTAGGGCGCGAAGGTCCGCATGCCGTCCGGGGCGACAGGGAGGAGGATCCGGACGAATCCGTACGTGCCCATCTTCAGCAGCACGCCCGCGAGGAGGACCGAACCGACCGTGGGGGCGGCGGTGTGGGCGTCGGGCAGCCAGCTGTGCAGGGGCCACATCGGGGTCTTCACGGCGAGCCCGAGACCGATCGCGAGTACGGCGATGACCTGCACGGATGTGGTGAGGCCGCGGCCGTTGTCAGTGGCGAGTGCCACCATGTCGAAGGTGCCGCTCTTCAGCCCGATGAGGAGGAGGCCGAGCAGCATGACGACCGAGCCGAGCAGCGTGTAGAGGATGAACTTCCAGGCGGCCGCCTGCCGTTGGTCGCCGCCCCAGCGATTGATGAGGAAGTACATCGGGATGAGGACCATCTCGAAGGCGAGGAAGAAGAGCAGCAGGTCGAGGACGGCGAAGGTGGCGAGGGTGCCGGACTCCAGGACGAGGACGAGGGCGACGAAGGCCTTCGGTGAGGGGCCCGCGGGCAGCTTGAAGTAGCTGTACAGCGCGCAGAGGAAGGTCAGCAGCGCGGTCAGGACCAGGAGGGGGAGCGAGATGCCGTCGATGCCGAGGTGGATGCGGACGTCGAGCGCCGGGATCCAGCTGATGTCGGTGGTCGCCTGCATCGTGGCGGGGTGGTCGTGGTCGAAGCCGATGGCCAGGACGATCGCGGCGATGAGGACGGCCCCGGTGACGGTGACGCCGTGGCGGAGCACGGCCTGGTCGGGATTCCGTCCCTTGAGCCCGGGCGGGGCGGGGAGCAGGGCCGCGGCGGCGCCGAGGAGCGGGGCGACGACGATGAACGCCAGAAGGAACTGCATCACGGACGGGCTGATATCGATCACGGTCACGACCCCGCGTTGACGTTGGCGAAGACGACGGCGGCGATCGCCAGGACGAGTGACCCGGCGAGCAGGGCGCTGACGTAGGTCTGCACGTTGCCGGTCTGGGCCCGGCGGACGGCGGTGCCGAGGAGGCGGGTGACGGTGCCCGTTCCGTTGGCGTAGGTGTCGACGACCTCGCGGTCCAGGAAGCGGACGAGGCGGGCGGCTCCCTGGACGGGGCGGACGAACAGCGCGGTGTACAGGGCGTCGAGGTGGAAGCCGGTGACCGCGTGGCGGTGCAGGGGCCCGAGGAGGAGCCTGCCGGGGTCGGCCGGGTCGGGGGCGTCCGCGATGGTGCCGTAGGCGGCGGTGTGGGACGTCATGGCCTCGGCTTCGACGAGCGCGGGTTCGGCGTCCGGGTGGGCGGCCACGGCCCCGAGGGGGGTGCGGGCGGCGAGGGCGGTGGTGTG
The DNA here is from genome assembly GCF_016901035.1 of Streptomyces durocortorensis. Taxonomy (GTDB): domain Bacteria; phylum Actinomycetota; class Actinomycetes; order Streptomycetales; family Streptomycetaceae; genus Streptomyces; species Streptomyces durocortorensis. Next base: position 4,294 of record NZ_JAFEUF010000042.1, on the reverse strand, counting down.
CCGCCACGCGCCGTAGGTGACGAGCCCGCCGACGAGCGTGACGCCGGTGGAGAGGACGGCGGTGGTGAGGGACGGCGTGAGGGCGTGGCCGTCGAACCAGTCGCCGATCATGCCGACGGTGAGGCCGAAGCCGATGGTGGGGACGGCCAGGATCCACAGGACGGAGGTCATGGCGAGGGGCTGCCCGCCGTGGTCGGGGACTTCGGCGCCACGGCCGCGGAAGGCGAGGAGCCAGAGGCGTACGGCGTAGGCGGCGGTCAGGACGGCGGCGAGGAGCCCGGCGATCAGGATCGTCCAGCCCGCGGCGGCCGGGGCGACGGTCCGGTCCCCCAGCGCGGTGTGCTCGGCGGCGACGAGAACGGCTTCCTTGGAGAAGAAGCCGGCGAACGGCGGGATGGCGGCCAGCGCGAGGAGGGCGACGGTCATCGTCCAGTAGGCGTCCGGGATACGGCGGGCGAGGCCGCTCATCCGGGACATGGCAGCCAGCGAGTTGGTGCCCGCGGCGTGGATGACGACGCCCGCGGCGAGGAAGAGGACCGCTTTGAACGCACCGTGCGAGATCAGGTGGAAGACGGCCGCGCCCCGGTCACCGACGGCCAGGGCGCCGGACATGTAGCCGAGCTGACCGATCGTCGAGTAGGCGAGGACGCGTTTGATGTCGTCCTGGGCGAGGGCGGCGAGCCCGGACCCGATCATCGTGACGGCGGCCATCACGGCGAGGACGACGAGCGCCGCGCCGGAGGCGGCGAAGACGGGCAGCAGGCGGGCCACGAAGTAGATGCCGGCGGCGACCATCGTCGCGGCGTGGATGAGCGCGGAGACGGGGGTGGGGCCGGCCATCGCGTCGGGCAGCCAGGTGTGCAGGGGGAACTGGGCCGACTTGCCCGCGACGCCCGCGAGGAGCAGCAGGGCGATGAGGGTGGGGTGGTCGAGGGCGCCGGTGGTGACGGCGGCCAGGATCTTGGTGATCCGGAAGCTGCCGGTGTCGGCGGCCAGCGCGAACAGACCGATCAGGAAGGGGACGTCGCCGAGCTTGGTGACCAGGAAGGCCTTGAGGGAGGCGGCGCGGGCCTCGGGCGTCTCCCAGTAGTGGCCGACGAGGAAGTACGAGCAGATGCCCATGATCTCCCAGCCGACCAGGAGCACCATCAGGTCGCCCGAGTAGACGACCAGGAGCATCGCGGAGGTGAAGAGGGAGACGAGGGCCGCGTAGGAGGGGTAGCGGGCGTCGTCGCGCAGGTAGGCCGTGGAGTAGAGCTGTACGCAGGTGGCGACGACGGTGACGAGGACGGCGACCAGCACGGCGAAGCCGTCGAGGTGCAGCGCCAGGTCGATCGGGACCGAGCCGGTGGGGGTGAGCTGGGTCGCGGCGTCGATGGCCCGTCCGCCGCCCTGGCGGACGGCGACCAGCACGGCGAGGACGGCCGCGGTGAGGGTCGGGAGGATCGCCAGCGGGCGGACGAACCCGGGGGCGGTGCGGCCGACGGCGAGACCGGCGAGGGCGCCGAGGAAGGGAAGGAGGGGGACGAGGGCGGCGAGGGTCGTGGTGGTCACGTGGCGGCCTCTGCCTTCTTGGTCTTTCCTGTGTTCCCGCCCGCTCGGTCGGTGGCTGTCGCGGCGTCGCCGTTCGCGGCGCCGTCGGTCTCGGCCCGGCCGGTCTCGGCGTCGTCGGGGAGCGTTTCCGCCGCGTCGGTCTCCGCGGTGTCGCGGAGGCGGTCGATGTCGGAGGTGCCGCGGTTGCGGTGGACGGCCAGGACGATCGCGAGGCCGATGCCGATCTCGGCGGCGGCGATGGCGATGGTGAAGAGCGTGAGGGCCTGGCCGGAGTGGAGGGTGTCGCGGAGCCAGACGTCGAAGGCGACGAGGTTGAGGTTGACGGCGTTGAGCATCAGCTCGACGGACATCAGGACCAGGATCGCGTTGCGGCGGGCGAGGACGCCGTAGAGACCGACGCAGAAGAGGAGGGCGGCGAGCACGGCGGGATAGGCGAGGTGCATCAGCTCCGCTCCTCCTTGCCGTACTTACCGGGGCGGCCCGTGGTGTCCGTGCCGGTGCCGGTGCCGGTGTGCGCGTCCGTGTCGTGCTTGCGGGACAGGACGATCGCGCCGACAAGGGCGGCGAGCAGCAGGACGGAGAGCGCCTCGAAGGGCAGGACCCAGTTCCGGAAGAGGAAAGCGCCGGTGACTTCTGTGGAGCCCTGGGCCGGCCCGTCGAGGTCGATCCAGGTCGTACGGAAGGCGTCGACCACGACCCAGACGAGGGCCGCCGCCGCGGTGGCGGCCACCCCGAGGGCGACCCACCGGTTGCCCGAATCGGCGTCCGGGGAGCGGCCGATGGGGGCCCGGGTGAGCATCAGGCCGAAGAGGAGGAGGACGACGATGGAACCGACGTAGATCAGCACCTGGACCCAGGCGATGAACTCCGCGGTGAGCAGGAGGTACTCCACGGCCAGTCCGCCGAGCGCCACGACGAGCCAGAGTGCGGCGTGCACCAGTTGCCTGGTGGTGACGGTCATGACGGCGGCGCCGAGGGTGGCGAGGCCGACGAGGAGGAACGCGATCTCTACGCCGGACGGGGAGAGGAAGCCGGGGTGGTCGGCGGCTGCGGTGGTTGCGGCGGTGACGGTGGCGTCAGCCGTGGCGGTGAGCAGCATTACGGGGTTCCTCCCTTCTCGCCCGGGTGTTCCTGCTGTTCCTGCTGTTCCTGCTGTTCTTTCTGTACCTGCTGTTCCCGCTGTTCCTGGGTGCGTTGGGCTGCCAGCTTGTCGGCGGCCTTGCGGGCCGCGGCGATCTCCTTCGGTTCCTCGGCCGCGGGGTCGACGGCGGGCGGCTCCGGCACGGTCCACATCCACTCGCGGAGCTTGTCGCGCTCGTGGGTGAGTTCGTGGATGTCCGTCTCCGCGTACTCGAACTCGGTTGACCAGAACAGCGCGTCGAAGGGGCACACCTCGATGCAGATACCGCAGTACATGCAGAGGGAGAAGTCGATGGCGAAGCGGTCGAGGACGTTCCGGCTGCGCTCACGGCCGCCGGGGGCGGCCGGCGGCGACGTCTCCTTGTGGGAGTCGATGTAGATGCACCAGTCGGGGCACTCACGGGCGCAGAGCATGCAGACCGTGCAGTTCTCCTCGAACAGCCCGATGACGCCCCGTGAGCGGGGCGGGAGTTCGGGCTGGGTGTCCGGGTACTGCGCGGTGACGGTCTTCTTCGTCATCGTGCGCAGGGTGACGGCGAGGCCCTTGGCCAGGCCGGATCCGGGGATCGGGGGCATCAGTTGATCGCCACCTTCACGATGCCGGTGAGCGCGATCTGCGCGAGTGCGAGCGGGACGAGGGTGGTCCAGGCGAGCTTCTGCAACTGGTCCTCACGAAGACGCGGGTAGCTGACGCGCAGCCAGATGACGACGAACGCGAGGAGCGCGGTCTTGAGGAGGGTCCAGAGCCAGCCGAGCCCATCGGCGCCGAACGGGCCGTGCCAGCCGCCGAGAAACAGGACCGTGGTCAGCGCGCAAAGGATGACGATGCCCGCGTACTCGGCGAGGAGGAACAGGGCGAAGCGCAGCCCGGTGTACTCGGTGTACGCACCGAAGATGATCTCGGAGTCGGCCACCGGCATGTCGAACGGCGGCCGCTGGAGTTCGGCGAGGCCGGCCACGAAGAAGACCAGGGCGCCGACGATCTGCCAGGGCAGCCACCACCACGCGAAGGCGTCGAGGATGCCGGTGAGCGAGACCGTACCGGCCGCCATGGCGACGGAGGCGGCGGCCAGGAGCATCGGCAGCTCGTAGGAGAGGAGTTGCGCGGCGGTACGGAGGCCGCCGAGCAGGGAGAACTTGTTGGCGGAGGCCCAGCCGGCCATGAGCGAGCCGAGGACTCCGATGCCCATGACGGCGAGCACGAAGAAGATGCCCGCGTCGACGACCTGGCCGACCGCGCCGTCGCCGGGGCCGATGGGGATGACGGCGAGGACGAGGAGGTACGGGAGGAGGGCGACGGCGGGGGCGAGCTGGAAGACGCGGCGGTCGGCGGCGGCCGGGACCACGTCCTCCTTCTGCGCGAACTTCACGCCGTCCGCGACGAGCTGGGCCCAGCCGTGGAAGCCGCCCGCGTACATGGGGCCGAGGCGGCCCTGCATGTGGGCCATCACCTTGTGCTCGGTCTGGCCCACGAGGAGGGGGGCGACCAGGAACACGACGAAGACGATGGCCAGACGGAGGGCGACGTCGGACACGTCGTTCACTCGGGATCGCCTCCGGCGGGGTGGTCTGGAGTGTATTATACCCATCACCGAGCCCA
>NZ_JAFEUF010000429.1 GCF_016901035.1 Streptomyces durocortorensis | reverse complement strand
CGACCCACCTCCCCGACGACCCCGAGCCGCGCGAGCTGCTCGCCGCCGGCACCCCGCCCGCCGAGGTCGCCGCGAAGTACCCCACCTCCTCGCTCGCCTGGGCGCAGCTCGCCGACGAGGCGTTCGAGGGCGGCCGGGTCGTCGAGTCGTACGCGTACGCCCGTACCGGCTACCACCGCGGCCTCGACTCCCTGCGCCGGGCCGGCTGGAAGGGCCACGGGCCCGTCCCGTTCGAGCACGAGCCGAACCGCGGCTTCCTGCGCGCCCTGCACGCCCTCGCCCGGGCCGCGGGCGCGATCGGCGAGACCGAGGAGCACGAGCGCTGCTCGACGTTCCTGCGCGACTCCTCGCCGACCGCCGCCGACATCCTCAGCTGACCCCGGGCGCGTACTCCTGAGCGCCTCCCCGCCCGAGCACATGGGGCGGGGAGGCGCTTAGTATGCGAGCAGGGGACCGGAGCTCCACCACCTCACGGAAGGGGCGGACCGCTACCCGGAAGCTCGTGTCGAGGAGACAGAAATGTCGACCAACCACCCCGACCCCGAAGCCACCGGTGCGGACACCCCGTACCTGGACTTCGCGGGAACGACTCCGTACGAGGACTATGTCCAGGCGGACGTCCTGACCCACCTCCAGCACCTGCGCTCGGACGATCCCGGCGAGATGGTCTTCCTGGTCACCACCCAGGTCATGGAGCTGTGGTTCACGGTCATCGTCCATGAGTGGGAGACCGCCACCCGCGCCCTGCGCGAGGACCGCATACCCGTCGCGCGCGACGCCCTGAAGCGTTCGCTGCGCGAGCTGGAGGCGCTCAACGAGTCCTGGCGGCCGCTCGCCGGACTCACCCCCGCCCAGTTCAACTCCTACCGGGGCTCCCTCGGCGAGGGGTCCGGATTCCAGTCCGCGATGTACCGGCGGATGGAGTTCCTGCTCGGCGACAAGTCCGCCTCCATGCTGGTGCCGCACCGGGGCGCGCCCCGCGTGTACGCCGAGCTGGAGAAGGCGCTCGGGGAGCCGAGCCTGTACGACGAGACCCTCGCCCTGCTGGCCCGGCGCGGGTACGCCATCCCCGAGGCCGTCACCACCCGGGACCTGACCAAGCGGTACGAGCCGTCGCCCGAGGTCGAGGCCGTGTGGGCGGAGATCTACGCCTCCGACGACCAGAACGACGAGCTGGTCCGCCTCGGTGAGCTGCTCACCGACGTCGGCGAGCTGGTGTGGCGATGGCGCAACGACCACCTCGTCGCCACCCGCCGCGCGATGGGCTCCAAGACCGGCACGGGCGGCTCCGCCGGGGTGGCCTGGCTGGAGAAGCGCGCCACCAAGAACGTGTTCCCCGAGCTGTGGACGGCGCGCAGCCATGTCTGAGACCACGACCACGGACACGACGGAAGACCTCCGCGCGCGGGCGCTGAAGCTCGATGCCGCCGACCCGCTGGCCGGGCGCCGCGCGCTCTTCGCCCTCGACGACGACGGCGTCTACCTCGACGGCAACTCGCTCGGCGCGCTGCCCGTTCACGTGCCCGCCCGCGTCCAGGACGTCCTCACCCGGCAGTGGGGCGAGCTGCGCATCCGGTCCTGGGACGAGGGCGGCTGGTGGACCGCGCCCGAGCGGATCGGCGACCGCATCGCCCCGCTCGTCGGGGCCGCCGCCGGGCAGATCGTCGTCGGTGACTCGACCAGCGTGAACGTCTTCAAGGCCGTCGTCGCCGCCGCCCGGATCGCGTCCGGCGCGGGCGAGGGACGCGACGAGATCCTGGTTGACGCGACGACCTTTCCCACGGACGGGTACATCGCGGCGTCCGCCGCCCGGCTGACCGGCCACCGGATCGTGCCCGTCGCGCCGGACGAGGTACCGGCCGCGCTCGGTCCCCGTACCGCCGTGGTCCTGCTCAACCACGTCGACTACCGCTCCGGGCGGCTGCACGACCTGCCCGGGCTGACCGCCGCCGTCCACGCGGCGGGCGCGGTCGCGGTGTGGGACCTCTGCCACAGCGCGGGCGCGCTTCCCGTCGGGCTCGACGAGCACGGGGTGGACCTGGCCATCGGCTGCACCTACAAGTACCTGAACGGCGGCCCCGGTTCGCCCGCGTACCTGTACGTCGCCGAGCGCCACCAGGCCGGCTTCGACTCGCCGCTGCCGGGCTGGAACTCGCACGCCGACCCGTTCGGCATGACCCCCGAATTCGCCCCGGCGGACGGTTCCGTACGGGGCCGGGTCGGCACCCCCGACATCGTCTCCATGCTGACGCTGGAAGCGGCGCTCGACGTGTGGGACGGGGTGTCGGTGGACGTCGTGCGGGCCAAGTCCCTCGCGCTGACGGACTTCTTCCTGGAGTGCGTCGAGGCGTACGCCCCGGCGGGCCGGGTCACCTCCGTCACCCCGGCCGCGCACGCCGAACGCGGCAGCCAGGTCGCCCTGCGCTGCGACGAGGCCGAGCCCGTGATGCGGCGCCTCATCGAGCGCGGTGTCGTGGGCGATCTGCGGCGGCCGGACGTGCTGCGGTTCGGATTCACGCCGCTGTACGTGGGGTTCGCCGACGCGGAACGGGCGGCGCGGGCGCTGGCCGAGGTGCTGGCGGAGACACCGGCGGCAGCCTGACGCGGCCTGACGGGCCGTCAATGCATGTGCGACCGGGCGGGGGCGGTACCGAGTGCTGGTACCGTCCCCGCAGGTCAACCCAGTTGGGGCAGCACACAGGCACAGGCCACGGGCAGAGGGCGGTTGAGCAGCATGTCGGATTCCCCGGGTTTCCCGGACTCTGCGGCGCGTGAGCGGGACGAGGCGGAGAGCGCGTCGGCGTTCGCCCACCCAACACACGCTGTATCTAAAACACAAATACGAGCCCACAACACA
>NZ_JAFEUF010000428.1 GCF_016901035.1 Streptomyces durocortorensis | reverse complement strand
ATCTCCATCCCCGCTCCCCTCCCCATCCCCTCTCAGCCGTACCGCATCACCGCGCCCCGCATCCTGCGTGCGGAGTGGCACAAGCTCCGTTCCCTGCGCTCCACCTGGGTCACCGTCATCTCGGCGGTCGTCATGGTGCTCGGCGTCGGCCTGATCATGGGCGCGACCTACACCTCCGGCGGCGGGGACTCCGACGTCGACACGGTCGTCCTGACGCTGTACGGCAGCCTGCTCGGCCAGATCTGCCTGGTCGTCCTGGGCATCCTGACGACCGCGGGCGAGTACGCGACCGGCATGATCCACTCCTCGCTCACCGCCGTACCCGCTCGGCTCCCCGTGCTGTGGGCCAAGGCCGCGGTGTTCGCCGCCACCGTCCTCACGGTCATGCTCGCCACATCCGTGGTGACGTTCGCGGCGGCCCAGGCCTTCCTCCACGACACCGACCAGGCGGCCTCGTTCACCGACCCGGGCATCCTGCGCGCCCTGGTGGGCAACGCCGGAGCGCTCACCCTGATGGGCCTGCTCGCCCTCGGCCTCGGCGCACTGCTGCGCTCGGTGCCGGGCGCGATCGGGGCGTTCATCGGCGGGGTCATGATCCTGCCGGAGATCCTCGGGATGCTCCCGTACGCCGTCGTCGAGCGCGTCATCATGTACTTCCCCACCCAGGCCGCCGGCGCCCTCGGCTCCGCCACCCCCATCGAGGGCACCGCCTCCCCCGGCCCGGCCCTGCTCGCCCTGTCCCTGTGGGCGGGCACGACACTGGCCGCGGCAGCGCTGACACTCAAGCGCCGCGACGTCTGACCCACGAGGAGCGACCAGGTGAACACCCCACCGCGGGACCGGGACCGCGAACGCGATCGGGACCGGGACCGGGGCACCGAGGCCACGGTGCCTCCCCTCACCCGGATCATCCGCGACGCCCTCGACCGGCTCCGCGCAGTCGACCGACGCCGACCAAGGCTCTGGGACGCGGCGGTGACCGGCTTCTGGACCGTGGCCGCGGTGCTCGACTACACCTCCGGCGGCTGGCGGCACACCGCACACGAGGACGTGACGGCGCCCGAGTTCCTGGTACTCCTGATGAGCCTCGGGTTCTCCCTGCCGCTGCTGTGGCGTCGCACGCACCCCCTGGCCGTAGTCCTGCTCATGACACCGATATCCCTCGTCAACGTCTGGACGGGGGCCGTGGTGCAGGCCTCCCTCCTCCAGCTGATCCCGGTCTTCCAGCTCGTGCTGCGCTCCTCGTTCCGTACGGTCGGGGCAGCAGCTCTCCTCTTCCTCGCCCCGGTCCTGTCGGGCGGCTTCCGCATCCCCGCCGGCTGGGGCCAGGAGGTCGTCTCGTACGTCTGGGGCCTGGTCTTCGTCGTGCTGCTGGGAATCGCGGTACGTACGCGGCGCGAGTACACCGAGGCCCTGGTCGAACGCGCCCATAGGCTGGAACACGAACGCGACCAGCAGGCCCGGCTCGCGGCCGCCGCCGAACGCACCCGTATCGCGCGGGAGATGCACGACATCATCGGCCACAACCTGTCCGTCATCACGGGCCTCGCGGACGGCGGCGCGTACGCGGCCCGGAAGAACCCGGAACGCGCGGGGCAGGCCCTGGAGGCCATCGGCACGACCAGCAGGCAGGCCCTGTCCGAACTCCGCCGCCTCCTGGGCGTCCTGCGCGACGACCACCCCGACGCCGAACGCACACCTCAGCCGACGCTCGACGAACTGACCCCCCTCATCGAACGCGTACGCCGAGCAGGCCTGCCCGTCCACCTGGAGCTGAACGGCGAACCCGCCACGCAATCCCTCACCCCGGGACTCCAGCTCACCGTGTACCGCGTGATCCAGGAGGCCCTGACCAACACCCTCAAGCACGCCACCGGCCCCACGTCCGCGACGGTCACCCTCACCTACTCGCCCACGCACCTGAACGCCCGCATCACCGACACCGGCACCGGCACCGGCACCGGCAGAACCGCAGAAACAGCGGAAGCACCGCTGGCAGCCCAGGGCATCATGGGCATGCGCGAACGCGCCGCCCTGTACGACGGCACTCTAGAAGCGGGCCCACGACCCGAACACACCGGATGGCGGGTACAGCTCCGCCTTCCCCTGGAGGACACGCACCCGTGACGACCGTACTGATCGCCGACGACCAGGCGATGCAGCGCTTCGGATTCCGCATGCTGCTGGAGAGCCAGGACGACATGACGGTGGTCGGCGAAGCCGGCAACGGCACCGAGGCCGTACACCTGGTCGCCCGCCACCACCCGGACGTCGTGCTGATGGACATCCGCATGCCTGGCCTGGACGGCATCGAGGCGACCCGGCGCATCATCGCGTCGGGCGCCCGCACCCGCATCCTGATCGTCACGACGTTCGACCTCGACGAGTACGCGTACGACGGTCTGCGCGCCGGTGCCAGCGGCTTCCTGGTCAAGGACGCCCTGCCCGAGGAACTCCTCGCCGGCATCCGCGCCGTGGCCGCCGGCGACGCAGTGGTCGCCCCGACCCTCACACGCCGGCTCCTCGACGCGTACGTCCACCATCTCCCGGCCGTACCCGGTGCACGGGCCGCCTCGGACCCGCGCATCACCGCCCTGACGGAACGGGAACGGGAGATCCTCACGGTGATAGGCCAGGGCTGGTCCAACTCGGAGATCGCCGCCCGCCTCCACCTCGCCGAGTCCACGGTGAAGACGCACGTGACGCGCATCCTCGCCAAGACCGGCGCCAGAGACCGCGTCCAGGCCGTCATCCTGGCCTACGACACCCGCCTGGTCACCCCGATGTAGACGGCCCGAAAGGTCCTGAACGCAGGAAAGCCCCGCACCACAAGGGTGCGGGGCTTTCCCACAAAGGTTGTTCGGCGGCG
>NZ_JAFEUF010000427.1 GCF_016901035.1 Streptomyces durocortorensis | reverse complement strand
ACGGTCCCGCTCGGGGACGCGGGCGGACCCTCCGGCGACCCCGCCACCCCGCTCGGCACCGCCCCCGCCGGGCTGCCCGACCCGGTGGGCCTCCCCGGCCCCGCGGCGAAGGCCGCCCGGCGCACCGGACTCCTGGTCACCCTGGTCCTCGGCGGGCTCACCGCCCTGCCGCCGCTGTCCATGGACATGTACCTCCCGGCGCTCCCCGCCGTCACCGACTCCCTGAGCGCCCCCGCCGCCACCATCCAGCTCACCCTGACCGCGTGCCTGGCCGGCATGGCGCTCGGCCAGCTCGTCGTCGGACCGATGAGCGACCGCTGGGGCCGCCGCAAGCCGCTGCTCCTCGGCATGGTCGTCTACGTCCTCGCCACCGCGATCTGCGCCCTGGCCCCCACCGCCGAGCTCCTCATCGGCTTCCGGCTCCTCCAGGGGCTCGCGGGCGCGGCCGGCATCGTCATCGCCCGGGCCGTGGTGCGCGACCTCTACGACGGCGTGGAGATGGCCCGGTTCTTCTCCACCCTGATGCTGATCTCCGGCGTCGCCCCGATCATCGCGCCGCTGATCGGCGGGCAGGTCCTGCGGGTCACCGACTGGCGCGGCATCTTCGTCGTCCTGACCGGCGTCGGCATCGCGCTCACCCTCGTCGTGTGGAAGTGGCTGCACGAGACGCTGCCGCCCGCCGCCCGCCACACCGGCGGGGTCACCGACGCCCTGCGCACCATGCGCGGGCTGCTCGCCGACCGGGTCTTCACCGGCTACATGGTCGCCGGCGGCCTCGCCTTCGCCGTCCTGTTCGCGTACATCGCCGCCTCCCCGTTCGTCGTGCAGGAGATCTACGGGGCCTCGCCGCAGACCTTCAGCCTGCTCTTCGGGCTCAACTCCATCGGCCTGATCGTCGTCGGGCAGATCAACGGCAAGCTCCTCGTCGGCCGGTTCCGCCTCGACAAGGTGCTCGGCTTCGGCCTCGCCGTGATCGTGCTGGCCGCCGTCGCGCTGCTCCTCATGACGACCGGCGTCTTCGGCGAGGTCGGGCTCGTGCCGGTCGCGGCCGGGCTGTTCGTGCTGATGTCGGCGATGGGCCTCGCGATGCCGAACACCAACGCCCAGGCCCTGATGCGGACCAAGCACGCGGCGGGCTCCGCCTCCGCGCTGCTCGGCACGTCCTCGTTCCTCATCGGCGCGATCGCCTCCCCGCTGGTCGGCATCGCGGGCGAGGACACGGCCGTCCCGATGGCCGTCGTCCAGGTGGTCTGCGCGGTGGCGGCGGTGGGCTGCTTCCTGCTGCTGTGCCGCCCCTGGCAGCGCGCGGGGCGCGAGGCCGGCGGCCTCTGACACACCGGTCCCGGCGGGTTCAGCCAGTGCGCGGGTAGCCGATCAGATGCGTACGGTCCTGCCGGTCGGTCCAGCGGAACACCCCGACCCCCGTCGTCTCCGTCCCCGGCAGCCGTGCGTTGCGCGACAGCCGCTCGGTGCTCCAGGTGGCGAAGTCCATCGCGACGGGCAGCCCGCCGCCGGCCAGCGCCTCCGAGGCGTCGCGCGCGTTCTCCGCCCCGTACGCGATGCCGTCGTCCGTCACCGTGGCCAGCGTCAGGTGCGCGGTGCCGCCCTCGTCCTCGAAGCAGTGGCCCCGCTTCGCCTCCAGGTCGAAGGCCAGGTTCCCGGCGATCAGGTAGTCGCCCGAGGGGGAGAGGACCGCCTGCGGGTAGCGGCCCGGCTTTATGGCGGGCTTGTGGCACTCCACCGAGGCGAGCACCTTCCCGGTCGCCGCGTCGTGCACCGCCCACAGCTCGTGGGTCGCCGCCCGCTCGCTCTTCTTCGCCGGTGCCCACTTCGCCAGCACCTGGTCCGGGGTCATCGACGTCACCGCACCGCTGTCCCGCTCGGTGCCCCTGGGCGCCACATTCCGGCTGAACCAGCCGCCGCGCACCCAGAACTCCCGGGCCCCTCCCAGCAGCAGACCCTTCGCCGTCTGACCGTGCACCTCGGTGAGCTGCCTGCAGGCCGGGCAGCCCCTGGGGTACTTCAGCTCGTCCGCGTTCAGCTCGGACACCTCACCGGTGACCGGGTCGACCAGGGTGCTGTTCGCCTTCGCGTCGCTGATCACGATGTCCGGCCCGGTCGTGCTCACGTCCGGGGCCCCGGACCACGGCACCTCGACGCGCTGCCGGTTCCCGTTCGTCACGTCGTACAGATCGAGGGCGAGGAACGTGCTCGACGGTGACAGCCCGTCGCCGGCCTTCCCGTAGGACCACGTCACGAAGAACTGCCGGTCGCCCTTGGCCACCGTGGCGAGCTTCGGATAGTGCAGCGGGTCCGGTGGCGTCCAGGCCCGGCCCCGCCAGCCCAGCTCCCCGGTGGCGGTGTCGACCGTGCGCAGCCGGTAGCGGTTCTCCTCGGACCGCTCCAGGTAGGCCAGCAGGCCCGTCGCATGGGAGACGGCCACATCGGGGGAGGAGCCGATGATCTCCCAGCCCCGGTCCGTGGCGTACTCCGGGGGCACGGTCAGCCGGGTCACCGGCCCCGCGCCCGTCAGCACCGGCTTCGTCGTGGCGGGGGCCGCGCCACCCTGCTTCTCGTCGTCCTCGGGGTCGCCGCCGCAGGTGGCCAGCAGGAGGAGCAGGGCGAGAAAGACCACCCCGCCGACCAGCGTCAGCCGCACGATCTTCTGCCTCATGGCTCCCCCGCTGGACCATCTTGATCTGGTGCCGTGCACGCGCGGGTCAGCGTAGCAACAGGCTTCCGGAGGCGTGGAGTTCGCCGGATTCCTGTTCCGTACCGGTTACGTGAACCCTTCGTGACCAGCTGCGTGAGCCCTTCCGTACCGGTTACGTGAACCCTTCGTGAGGGCCCGCCCGGCCCCCCCCCCCGGCGGGGTAAACAAAAAAC
>NZ_JAFEUF010000426.1 GCF_016901035.1 Streptomyces durocortorensis | reverse complement strand
GGGGCGGGGGGCCCCCCGGGGGGGGGCGCCGCGTTCTGCCGGGCCGCCTTCCGGGCGGTGCTGCGCCCCGGGGCCCGGGTACCCGGCGCGGGGGGCGGGGACGCGGGACGCGCGGAAAGCGGGGGGAGGGTATCCGCGGACGGTGGAGAAGGGAGGTAGCAGGAAGGACGGAGGGGCAGAACGGGGCGGGGCGGGGATCGCGCGTGATGTGACGGGTAAAGGGAGACCGGGGGGCCGTGCTCTGGTGGGGATAGACAGTTTTCGGCACGGGTTACCGCCCGGCTACTCACCGGCGCAACAACTTGCGGGTAACTCAGGTGTGCGTACTCGTCATCATGTGAGTGTTTCGGGTCTCCGGGGTCTCTCGGCGCCCCCGGACCACGAGGACGACCCCCACGACGGTGAGTACGAGCCCCAGTCCGGCCGCTCCGGCCGGCGCCTTCTCGCCGAGCATCGCCAGCCGGTCGCTGTCCGCCGACGCCAGCTCGACCTGCTTCTTCTGGGTCGCCTCGGTGAACTCCACCCGCTTGCTCTCCAGCAGCACCACGGCGTCCTTCTTCGAGCCGGGCGCGCGCAGCGTCTTCTTCGGGCCGATCGCCGCGTTGATGATGCGGCCGGTGCGCTTGTCCACGACCAGCTCGATGCCGCTGTTGGAGTACCACTCCTCGGCCAGCACCTGGGGCGTCTTCTTCCGGTCCACGAGGATCCCGGGCACCTGGCGCACACCGGTCCTGGTGGGCTCGACCTCGCCCTTGAAGAGGTAGCCGGCGTATCCCTGGATCTTCTTCTCGCCCTCGAAGGAGAGCCGCACCACACCGCCGAGCGTGCTGTCCCACCAGCGGTAGGCGCGCTTCTCGACGTCGAAGGGGAACTTCAGGTACGCCTCCCCGTCGAAGGTCGGGGACTCCTCGCAGCAGTGCACCGGCTCGTTGGTGGTGCGGTCGGTCACCCAGCGCTCCAGCGTCCACTGGAGGGCGTCACGGGGATCCGATGCGGGCAGCGTCTTGTCGTGGTCGACGGACGTGGACACGTCCCAGACGGCGTTGCCGCTCTTCTCGCTGTCGGCCACGTCCCCGCGCACCTGCCGGGTGATCGTGATCGTTTCGTCGTCGACCGTCTCCACCGCACCGGTGTCGAAATAGCTTCCGGTCCCGGTGAACACGGTGGTCGTGTCGGTGTCTATGGGGGTGCGCTTGGCATGCGGCTGGACATACCAGACGAGCAGTGGTGCGAGGACGAGCAGAAAGACCCCCGCCCCCAGCAGAACGAGCGAGAGGGGTGAAGCATTGCGGCGCATCCGGGCACTCCTGGGTCGAAATCTCTTCGCGGAGGTGCACGGGCCCCGGGCCGGTCAGCCCTTGATTGGCGTGAACAGTAGGCAAGGCCTTGACGAGATGTCAATGACCTGTCGACACTGTGTGCCAGCCGGAGGGGCCCGGCTCACGGGGTGGGGATCGCCTCCAGCAAGGAGCTGACCCGACTATGCGCAGATTCATCGCCGCTCTCGCCACCGCACTGGTGGCCGCGGCGCTCGCCACAGGTGCGGCGTTCGGTGTCGTGGCACTGCTCGACGCCACGCCCGACCAGCCCAATACGCCACTGATCAGTTACGACACCGCACCGGCGGCTCCATGACGCGCACGGCCTGGCAGGAGGTGCCCCGGTCCCAACTGGACCGGTTCGCCACCATCGCCCTGTCCGAGGCCCCGGAGCTCGCCCAGACGATCCTGCAGGCGATCCGCCGGGACTACCCCTACCTCCACCTGGTCGAGGACGAGTCCGGGGAGCCGCTGGCCCTGGTCGGCATCCGCCGTGCCATCGAGGGGTTCGTCGACAACCTCACCTCCGGCGCGCACCCCCGGGTGCCGCCGGAGATGTTCCAGGAGTTCGGAAGGGGCGAGGGCCTGGAGGGCCGCAGCCTCGACTCGCTCCAGGCCATCTACCGCTTCGGCGTCCGGCTCACCTGGCGCAGGCTCGCCGAGATCGGCCAGCAGATCGACATCCCGGCGCCCGCCATGTACGAGCTGGCCGAATCGGGATTCGAGTATCTGGACGGACTCGTGGAACAGTCGGTACGGGGCTACGCCGAGGCGGCGGCCCGGCGCGCCAGCGAACGCCTCCGCCTCCAGCGCCAGCTGATCGAGATGCTGCTCATGGAGCACCGCGTCGAATCGACCCGGACCCTGGCCGAGCGGGCCGCCCGCATCGGCTGGGAGCTGCCCGAGACGATCGCGGTGGGCGTCCTCATCCGCCCGGCCCGGGAGGCGGTGGCCCCGGCGGTCGGCCAGGGCATCCTGCTGGAGATGGAGAGCGAGCAGCCGCGCATCGTCATCCCGGATCCCGACACGGCGGGCCGCGCGGAGACCCTGCGCCGGGCCACTGCGGGCTGGTCCGGGGCGATCGGCCCGGCGGTCCCGCTGGCCGCCGCCGCGACCTCGCTGCGCTGGGCGGAGACAGCAGTCCAGTTGATCAAGAAGGACCTGCTGCCGCAGGGCGAGGTGCTGCACTGCACCGAGCGGACGGAGGAGCTGGTGCTGCTCCCGGCCCAGGAGCTGATCGACGCCTCGGCCCGGCGCTGCCTCGCCCCGCTGGAGGGACTCAGCCCGACCCAGTCGCGGCGGCTGGCCGAGACCCTGCTCGCCTGGATCGAGACTCCCGGCGGCGCCCCCGAGGTGGCCGCCCGCCTCGGCGTCCACCCGCAGACGGCCCGCTACCGGCTGCGGCAGATCCGCGAGCTCTGGGGCGACGCCATCGACGAACCCGACCAGCGCTTCGAGATGCTCCTGGTGCTCCGCGCCCAGCGGCTCAGGGGCCGGCTGGCCCCGGCCCGGGACTGAGCCCGGACCCCGGGGGGGGGGGGGGGGGGGGGGGGGGGGGGGGGGGGGGGGGGGGGGGGGGGGGGGGGGGGGGGGGGG
>NZ_JAFEUF010000425.1:276-2918 GCF_016901035.1 Streptomyces durocortorensis | reverse complement strand
CCGCCGCACCCACCACGCCGCCCCGCCCCGCGACGTCGTCCTCGCCGCCGCCATGGCCACCATCGCCGAGCTCGGGCTCGACGGGCTGACCATGGCCGGGCTCGGGCGGGAGGTCGGGATGAGCAGCGGGCACCTGCTCTACTACTTCCGCACCAAGGACGAACTGCTGCTCCGGACCCTGGAGTGGAGCGAGGACCGCCTCGGGGCCGAGCGCCGCGCCCTCCTCGCCGAGCCCGGGGCCGGGTCCGCCCGTGAGCGGCTGGACGCGTACATCGGCCTGTACCTGCCCGCCGGCCACCGCGACCCCCACTGGACGCTCTGGCTGGAGGTCTGGGGCCGCTCGCAGAACGCCGACGACGACGCCCGCGCCCGGCAGGCCGCCATCGAGGGGGCCTGGCACCGCGACCTGGTGGCGCTGCTCGCCGAGGGGATCTCGCGCCGTGAGTTCCGGCCGGTGGACGCCGACCGGTTCGCCGCCCGGCTGCGGGCGCTGCTCGACGGGTTCAGCATCCACGTCACCGTCGGGATCCCGGGGACGGGCCGGGAGCAGGTGCTCGCCCAGGCGGCTGAGTTCCTGGACGAGACGTTGACGCCGGGATCCTGAAGGCGCGGTGCGACCAGCGTCACGACCGCATCCTGAGACACCGCCGTCAGGCGGCCCGCGCTGTGCCAGACTGCTGCCGTGTCCTCGTTCGTCATGATTATTGGCAGCAGGCGCGCCGGTCCGCAGTGACCGTCCCGTACCACCACGTACGGCGCGGCCATCGTGCCCCAGACCCGCGCGCAGACCTCTCGCACCCGCGAGGGGTTTTTTCGTTTTCCGGCCCGCACCCGGGCCGGCGCGGAGCGCGCGAGATGATGGGGGCAAGTGGAAGCCGATCGTCCGGATCCACTCATCCGACAGGAGTCAGATCAGCATGACCACCAAGGCCAACGCCACCGACGACAGTTTCCATGTCTTCGACACCACACTGCGCGACGGTGCTCAGCGTGAGGGCATCAACCTGACGGTCGCCGACAAGCTGACCATCGCCCGTCATCTGGACACCTTCGGGGTCGGCTACATCGAGGGCGGCTGGCCGGGGGCCAACCCCCGCGACACCGAGTTCTTCGCCCGGGCCCAGCAGGAGATCGCGTTCGAGAACGCCCAGCTCGTGGCGTTCGGCGCGACCCGCAGGGCCGGCGGCAGCGCGGCCGAGGACCCCCAGGTGAAGGCGCTCCTGAACTCCGGCGCCCCGGTGATCACCCTGGTGGCCAAGGCACACGACCGCCATGTGGAACTGGCCCTGCGCACCACCCTGGACGAGAACCTGGAGATGGTCCGCGACACCGTCTCCCACCTGCGCGAACAGGGCCGCCGCGTCTTCGTGGACTGCGAGCACTTCTTCGACGGCTACCGCGCCAACGCCGAGTACGCCAAGGCCGTGGTGCGTACCGCGTACGAGGCGGGCGCCGAGGTCGTCATCCTCTGCGACACCAACGGCGGCATGCTCCCCGCCCAGGTCCAGGCCGTCGTCGCGACCGTCATCGCCGACACCGGCGCCCGGCTCGGCATCCACGCCCAGGACGACACCGGCTGCGCCGTCGCCAACTCCCTGGCCGCCGTCGACGCCGGCGCCACCCACGTCCAGTGCACGGCCAACGGCTACGGCGAGCGGGTCGGCAACGCCAACCTCTTCCCCGTCGTCGCCGCCCTGGAACTCAAGTACGGCATGAAGGTGCTGCCCGAGGGCGCACTCGCCGAGATGACCCGCATCTCGCACGCCATCGCCGAGGTCGTCAACCTCACCCCCTCCACCCACCAGCCGTACGTGGGCGTCTCGGCCTTCGCCCACAAGGCCGGGCTGCACGCCTCCGCGATCAAGGTCGACCCCGACCTGTACCAGCACATCGACCCCGAACTGGTCGGCAACACCATGCGGATGCTGGTCTCCGACATGGCCGGCCGCGCCTCCATCGAGCTGAAGGGCAAGGAACTCGGCATCGACCTCGGCGACGACCGCGCCCTGGTCGGCCGGGTCGTCGAGCGGGTCAAGGAGCGCGAACTCCAGGGCTACACCTACGAGGCCGCCGACGCCTCCTTCGAACTGCTGCTGCGCGGCGAGGTCGAGGGCCGGGCCCGGCGCTACTTCCGTACGGAGTCCTGGCGGGCGATCGTCGAGGACCGCCCCGACGGCACCCACGCCAACGAGGCCACCGTGAAGCTCTGGTCCAAGGGCGAGCGGATCGTCGCGACCGCCGAGGGCAACGGCCCGGTCAACGCGCTGGACCGGGCGCTGCGCGTCGCCCTGGAGCGGATCTACCCGCAGCTCGCCAAGCTGGAACTGGTCGACTACAAGGTCCGCATCCTGGAGGGCCGCACCGGCACCGAGTCCACCACCCGCGTCCTCGTCACCACCGGCGACGGCACCGGCGACTGGGCGACCGTGGGGGTCGCCGAGAACGTCATCGCCGCCTCCTGGCAGGCGCTGGAGGACGCGTACACCTACGGACTGCTGCGCGCGGGCGTCGAGCCCACGGAGTAGCCCCACCGAGTAGCTCCGCCGAGCAGCCCCGCCGAAACCCCTTCGTACGAGAGCCGCCGCCCGTCATCGGGCGGCGGCTCCTTCGTGTTGCACCCCCGCCACCGCACCCTTCAAGAA
>NZ_JAFEUF010000424.1 GCF_016901035.1 Streptomyces durocortorensis | reverse complement strand
CGCCGCGGCTCCGGGGCGGGGGGGCCGCGGGGGGGGGGGGGGGGGGTGGTGGGCTTTGGGTGGGGCTGGGGCGCCCGCGCGCGCGCGTGCCCGCGCCCCCCCCCCGGTCCGGAAGGGGAACTGATATACCCGAAACCACGCTGCGTCACACGTCCTCACCCGAACTTTGTTCGCCTGCACGGCTGAAATTTCGTAGATCCATGGCCAGTTGAGGGGTCAAGGGGCCTACGCTTCATAAGGTGAACCAGTTGAAGTCCCGCGCCTCCCGCCCCCACGACCCGGCCGAACAGCCCGGGGGAGGTGCGCTGCCCGGCAGGCTCTCCGACGAGCTGCGTGCCGAGCTGATCGCCTTCCGCCGTGACCTCCACATGCATCCCGAGCTGGGCAACCAGGAGTTCCGCACCACCGCCGCCATCAAGGACCGGCTGGAGAAGGCCGGGCTGAAGCCCAGGGTCCTGGCCGTCGGGACCGGGCTCATGTGCGACGTGGGGGAGTGGGACGGGGTCACGCCCATGCTGGCCTTGCGGGCGGACATCGACGCGCTGCCGATCCCGGACACCAAGGCCGGCGTGCCCTACCGGTCCACCGTGCCCGACCGGGCCCACGCCTGCGGCCACGACGTGCACACCACCACCGTCCTCGGCGCGGGCCTCGTGCTCGCCGGTCTCGACCGGCAGGGGCTGCTGCCCAACGCCGTGCGGCTGATCTTCCAGCCCGCCGAGGAGGTGCTGCCCGGCGGCGCGGTCGACGCGATCGAGTCCGGGGTGCTGGAGGGCGTCGGCCGGATCATCGGCGTCCACTGCGACCCGAAGGTGGACGTCGGGCGGATCGGGCTGCGGGTCGGGGCCATCACCTCGGCCTGCGACCGCCTGGAGATCACCCTCGACGGCCCCGGCGGCCACACCGCCCGCCCGCACCTGACCACCGACCTGGTCACCGCCGC
The DNA here is from genome assembly GCF_016901035.1 of Streptomyces durocortorensis. Lineage (GTDB taxonomy): Bacteria > Actinomycetota > Actinomycetes > Streptomycetales > Streptomycetaceae > Streptomyces > Streptomyces durocortorensis. The sequence continues at coordinate 2,061 of NZ_JAFEUF010000424.1, read as the reverse complement.
CGCCCGGATCGCCGTCGACGTGCCCGCGCTGCTCGCCCGCCGGGTCGACGCCCGCTCCGGGCTCGCGCTGACCTGGGGGCGGCTGGAGACCGGACACGCCCCCAATGTCATCCCGCAGCACGCCGAGCTCTCCGGCACCGTCCGCTGCCTCAACCTGGACGCCTGGCGCGACGCCCCCGACCTGGTGCACGCCGCCGTGGACGAGGTGGCCGGAATGCACCGGGCGAAGACCGTGATCAATTACGTACGGGGCGTGCCGCCCGTGGTGAACGACGCCGAGTCCATCGGCCTGCTCGACGCCGCGATGACCGAGCGCCGCGGATCGTATGCGATCGAGGACACCGAGCAGAGCCTCGGCGGCGAGGACTTCTCCTGGTACCTGGAGCAGGTGCCCGGCGCGATGGCCCGCCTCGGCGTCCGCACCCCGGGCGACACGCGCGGGCTCGACCTGCACCGCGGCAACTTCGACGTGGACGAAGAGGCGATCACCGTGGGGGTCGAGCTGTTCACCGCCTCGGCACTGCTCGACGGGAACCGTTAGCGGAGCGTTGACACGCTCTTCGTGGTCCGTTCGTGGACCTACGGGACCGCTTCTGTTCACGACGATCCGATAACGGCTTCCGTACGTGCTCTTATCTGACATCTACGCGCGTTACGATCGCCGCGAAACCAGCGCCGGAAGAGGCGCTTCGGTCAGGTTTGAAGGAGCCTTCCCTTGCGCCGGATCACCAGGATCACCACCGTGGGCCTCGCGTCCGCGGCGCTCGCGCTCAGCGCCACCGCCTGTGGCGGGAAATCGTCGTCGGACGCCGGTTCCGACTCGGGCGGCGACAAGGCCGCCATCGCGTACGACATCGGCGGCCGCGGCGACCAGTCGTTCAACGACGCCGCCTACGCCGGTCTCGCCAAGGCCGAGAAGGACCTCGACGTCCAGGGCAGCGAGGCCGAGCCCTCCGAGGGTGAGGGCGACGCGGACAAGGTCCAGCGCCTCACCGAGCTGGCCCGCTCCGGCAACAACCCGGTGATCGGCGTCGGCTTCGCCTACGCGCCCGCCATCAAGAAGGTCGCGCCGAAGTTCCCGAAGACCACCTTCGGCATCATCGACGACGCCTCGGTGACCGGCGACAACATCGCCAACATCGTCTTCAACGAGGAGCAGGGCTCCTACCTCGCCGGCGTCGCCGCCGCCAAGGTCACCAAGTCGAAGACGGTCGGCTTCATCGGCGGTGTCGAGACCCCGCTGATCAAGAAGTTCGAGGCGGGCTTCGTCCAGGGCGTCAAGGACACCGACGCCTCGGTCAACGTCCTTCCGCAGTACCTGACGCAGCCGCCGGACTTCGGTGGCTTCTCCAAGCCCGACCTCGGCAAGGCCGCCGCCCAGGGCCAGCTCGACAAGAAGGCCGACGTGGTCTACTCGGCCGCCGGTCTGGCCGGCTCCGGTGCCATCGAGGCCGTCTCCAAGGCGGGCAAGTGGAACATCGGCGTCGACTCCGACCAGTACAAGCAGGCGGGCCTCGCGGACTACAAGGAGTCCATCCTGACCTCGGTCACGAAGGACATCGAGGACGCGGTCTTCAACCTGATCAAGTCGGTCAAGGACGACAAGCCGCAGACCGGTGAGATCCGCTACGGCCTGGACAAGAACGGCGTCGCGCTGTCGCTGTCCAACCCCGCGTTCGCCGACATGAAGGACGTCATCGCCGCGGTCGACAAGGCCAAGCAGGACATCATCGACGGCAAGATCAAGGTCAAGACCGCGCCGTAACGCCGTAAGCAGCTCGGCGCCCCTGCCGAACGGCTGGTTTCCTCCTGGCCCTGTCCGTCCCCACGCCGCACCCCGGCCGGCGGACGGACAGCCCCACGGGCCCATCCCCGCCCGACGGTCAGGCCTTCCGCGGCACCCCGAAGAAGATCCGCCTCCCGCAGTGCTCTCCCACCCGGTCCGGACCAACCAATCCGGACTGTGATGTGCACCCCGTGTTTCACGATTCGGCAGCGCTACGCGTGTAGACAGCTCTCCGGCGCGATAACTTCACCCCCGCCCCCCGGGGCCCCCCCGCC
>NZ_JAFEUF010000423.1 GCF_016901035.1 Streptomyces durocortorensis | reverse complement strand
GTCCGGCGCGCAGCCCTCCGCACCGCCCCCGGTCTCGATGTCGGAGACGGGCAGCTTCCACCTCGCACCGCCACCCGCGCCTGCGCCTGCGCCCGCGCCCGCGCAGCAACAGCCGTACGCGCAGACGGGGTTCCAGCAGGCAGGGCTCCAGCAGCCGCCGCCCGCCGCCCCGTTCACGACGGACGCACCGCCCCCGTACGCCGTCGGCGCACCGCACCCCTCCCAGGCGCCGACCTCCGGCCTGCCGCACGACTCCGCGGCCACCCGCGCCTACACCGCCCAGCAGCAGCACCCGCCGGTTCCGGCGCCACCGGTGCAGCACGCCGCGCCCCACGCACCCGCACGGCGAACGCGTCCGGGACCGCCCCCGAAGGTGGCGGCCGGGGTGCTGGTGGCGGCGCTGATCTGCTTCGCGGTCGGGATCTGGGCTCTGACCCAGGTCTGACGGGCCGGGCCCGGCCCTGACGGCTCCTGACCCGGGCCCGACGGCCGGTTCCGGACCCCGGCCGCACGGCGGCCGTAGGACGGGCGGCAACGGTAGGCCGGGCGGCCCGACTACCAGCCCTGCGGCGGCTGGTGGCCCCCACCGGCCGGGGGACCGGCGCCCGGGTGACCGGCGACCGGGGCGCCGGCCGTCGCCCGGCGGCGGGCCAGCAGCGTCCAGACGCCCAGGCCCAGCACCAGCACGGACCCCGTACCGATACCGGCCGCGGCAACGGCCTTCATCGGGCCGCTCTTTGCCGCCTGCTCGGCGTTCTGGCCCTTCCGGGCCACTTCCCGGTCCTGGTCGGTGACGCCGAAGACCCCGGCCTCCCCCTCGTACGGGGACTCCTCGGCCCGGTTCTTCACCTGGACCGACAGCTCGAACGGGATCGGCTCGGCGCCGTAGGACTTCTCCAGCTTCGGACTGAGGGAGACCGACAGGTAGTACCAGCCCGCGAAGCGCATGGAGCTGACCTGGGTCGAGGAGCCGAACCGGTTGCGGTAGGCCACCGGCGGCAGCGGCCGCAGCGACGCGGACGCGGGGCTTCCGGAGTACGAGAGCGAGGCGTCGGAGACATGTCCCTGGGCGGGGTTGTCCAGCGACAGGGTGAGCGCGTTGCCCACGAACTCCGTATCGGCGCCGGTGCTGTTGGAGAGCCCGGCAGTGGCGTGGATCTGCTGGCCCCAGTCCACCGGCACCCGGTAGAAGCGGGTCTGCCCGGGGGCCACGGTGTCCTGCCAGCGGCCGTTCTCCAGGCTGGTCGCCTCGGCGTAACCGGCCCCGCCGGACCGCTTCTGCTGCTTACCGGTCAAGGGTTGCGGCGAGGCCGACGGCCAGTTCTCGGGCGCCTCGGTCGGCATGGACGACCCGCTCTTCAGCCGCGGCTCCTTCAGGAAGCGCAACTCCAGGCCCCAGGCGTCGGAGTCGGCGGGATCCTTGGTCTCGCGCTCGACGAGGACGTCGTACTGGCCGCTCTCCTGGCAGGTGGTACCGCCCTCCTCCACGGTCCGGAAGGCGTACGCGGTAATGGGGCGGGCGTACTCGCCCGAGCCGAAGTTCGCCCGCCCCGAGCCGCACTGGCTGTCGTCGGTCTCCCGGAGGCTGACGTTGATGCCGTCGCCGTAGGCGACCGCGCCGCTGTCGCCGGGCACCGCGACCGCCGAGACGTAGGCGGCGGAGACGTCGTCCAGCGTGACCCGGTAGTAGAGCTTCTCGCCCGGGCTGATGGTGCTGCGGTACGGGACGCCCTCGTCGAGCTCGGACGCCTCGACGTTCGCCGTCGCCCCCTGCACGTTCTTCGCGTCGGGGTCGAACGCGTACGCCCCGGGGCCGGCCGCGTACGCCTGCCCCGGCAGGACCGCCGCCGCGCACATCGCCGCGAGTGCCGCGGCCACCACCCGCCCCCTGTTGCGCTGCCGCTGCCTCTTCACGCGCTTCCCCTCGTCGTCCTCACGCGCCGGTGCCCGTCGCCCGCCCGGCCGCGATGCCGGTCCATCCTGCCCCGCCCGCACCGCCGCTGTCTCCGGCCACAGGCGGAATGCCCTGCTTGTCCGGGTTCCCCGGCCGACACCCCCACTGACGGCCATTCACGTAAGCAAGCTATTAATTTGCGCAAGTGAATTCAAGGGATGCGCCGTCACCGTCACGCACCACAGAGACCCGGGCAACACAAAGACGCGGGCAACACCATCGCCCGGGCACCACGCAGCCCGGACAGCACGAAGCCCCCGCCGCTCAGCGACCGGGGCCCGTAACAGACTGTGCCGTCTCACACACCCGAACCTGCGGGCACGGAGTCGGTCGCCTCCGTCCACAGATCCTGCTCGGCGCGATCCGCCTGGATCTGGCGGTACACGAGGAGCCCGCCGATGGCGGCCAGTGCGACCAGGAGAAGCTTCTTCACCGCGCGACCTCGTCTTTCCTTGGCGTAAGGGCCTTCTGTCGCCGACTATACACACCGGCCGATACCGATCGGTGACCTGCCCGGACCCCTGCGGCAGCCCCTCCGGAGCGCCCGGAACGACCTCCCGGCACCCCCTCTCCGCCGCCCGCGAGGGCCTGTCCAGCCCGGTTGCACCATACGAGTGGTGTTAATCCGAAGATCGGCGCAGAGCGGGCGTCGCTCCCCGAAAACGCGGCCCGGATCCACATGATCGGAGAAGTCAGCAACCGGACCGTCCGAAAGCGAGGGGCCATGAGCACCTTCCAGCCCAAGAACCTCTGGACCGCCTTCATCACCGCCTTCTTCGCCCTCCTGGCGTCGCTGGGCCTCGTCACCGCCACGGCGCCCGCAGCGAACGCCACGAACGCCGCCACGCAGCCGGGCACCACGACCCACGAGCACACGGGTGCCACCGCGGCAACCCCGATCGCTCCCTCGGTCCGATGGACCCTTCCGCGTGACCGGGCCCTTCCGCCCACGATGAAGCAGCGCATCCGGGCCGAGGCCCACGGTTCCTCCCCGGCCACCCGCCACCTGTCGCTCGACCCCGCGGAAACCGCCCGCACGACCGGCCAGACCGGCTCCCACCCCACAGCCCCGGAAGG
>NZ_JAFEUF010000422.1 GCF_016901035.1 Streptomyces durocortorensis | reverse complement strand
GTACCCCTCCGGCCCCCCCCAGCGCGCCCCCCTCGGGCTGTACGCCGGAGCCCGCAGCGGCGACAAGGGCGGTGACGCCAACGTGGGTGTCTGGGTACGCGACGACGACGCCTGGCGTTGGCTGGCACACGAGCTGAGCGTCGAGCGCTTCAAGGAACTCCTTCCGGAGACGGCTGGCCTGACCGTCGTCCGTCACGTCCTGCCCAACCTCCGCGCCCTGAACTTCACCGTCCACGGACTCCTGGGCGAAGGCGTCGCCGCCCAGGCCCGGTTCGACCCGCAGGCCAAGGCGGTGGGGGAGTGGCTGCGGTCCCGGTGGCTGCCGATCCCCGTGGCTCTGCTCGAAGGCATCGATGCCCCGGAGGCGACCGCATGACCGTCCTGCCCACCGCGCTCGACGCCAACAGCCCCGAGTACGCCGCGAATCGGGCCACCATGGCGGCCAAGCTCGCCGAGCTGGAGACCGAGCACGCCAAGGCGCTCGCGGGCGGCGGCGAGAAGTACGTGACCCGGCACCGCAAGCGCGGCAAGCTCCCGGCGCGGGAGCGGATCGAGCTGCTCGTCGACCCCGACACCCCGTTCCTGGAGCTGTCGCCGCTGGCCGCCTGGGGCAGCGACTACGCGGTCGGGGCCTCGCTCGTCACCGGGATCGGGGTGGTCGAGGGCGTCGAGTGCCTGATCACCGCCAATGACCCGACCGTACGCGGCGGGGCGTCGAACCCCTGGACGCTGAAGAAGGCCCTGCGCGCCAACGAGATCGCCTTCGCCAACCGGCTGCCCGTCATCAGCCTGGTCGAGTCGGGCGGGGCCGACCTGCCCTCCCAGAAGGAGATCTTCATCCCCGGCGGTGCGCTCTTCCGGGACCTCACGCGGCTCTCCGCCGCCGGAATCCCCACCGTGGCCGTCGTGTTCGGCAACTCCACCGCCGGAGGCGCGTACGTCCCCGGCATGTCCGACCACACCGTGATGATCAAGGAGCAGTCCAAGGTCTTCCTCGGCGGCCCGCCCCTGGTGAAGATGGCCACCGGCGAGGAGAGCGACGACGAATCCCTCGGCGGGGCCGAGATGCACGCCCGCACCTCCGGGCTCGCCGACCATTTCGCCGTGGACGAGCACGACGCGATCCGCCAGGCCCGTCGCATCGTGGCCCGGCTCAACTGGCGTAAAGCGCATGCCGATCCGGGCCCCGCCGAGCCGCCGAAGTACGACGAGGAGGAGCTGCTCGGCATCGTCCCGGGCGACCTGAAGGCCCCGTTCGACCCGCGCGAGGTCATCGCCCGGCTGGTCGACGGCTCGGACTTCGACGCCTTCAAGCCGCTGTACGGGCCGAGCCTGGTGACCGGCTGGGCGCGGCTGCACGGCTACCCGGTCGGCATCCTCGCCAACGCGCAAGGGGTGCTGTTCAGCGAGGAGTCACAGAAAGCGGCGCAGTTCATCCAGCTTGCCAACCAGCGCGACATCCCGCTCCTCTTCCTCCACAACACCACGGGCTACATGGTCGGCAAGGAGTACGAGCAGGGCGGCATCATCAAGCACGGCGCGATGATGATCAACGCGGTGGCGAACTCGAAGGTCCCGCATCTGTCGGTCCTGATGGGCGCGTCCTACGGGGCGGGCCACTACGGCATGTGCGGCCGCGCCTACGACCCGCGCTTCCTCTTCGCCTGGCCCAGCAGCAAGTCCGCCGTCATGGGGCCGCAGCAGCTCGCGGGCGTCCTGTCGATCGTCGCCCGCGCGTCGGCCGCCGCGAAGGGGCAGCCGTACGACGACGAGGCGGACGCCGGGCTGCGCGCCATGGTGGAGCAGCAGATCGAGGCGGAGTCGCTGCCGATGTTCCTGTCCGGGCGGCTGTACGACGACGGGGTCATCGACCCGCGCGACACCCGGACCGTCCTCGGGATGTGCCTGTCCGCGATCCACACCGCACCGGTCGAGGGCGCCCGCGGCGGCTTCGGCGTCTTCCGGATGTGAGGCCCACATGACCATCACCACGTTGCTCGTCGCCAACCGGGGCGAGATCGCCTGCCGGATCTTCCGCACCTGCCGCGACCTGGGCATCACCACGGTCGCCGTGTACTCCGACGCGGACGCCGACGCCCTGCACGTACGGCGGGCGGACCTCGCCGTACGCCTGCCGGGCGCGGCTCCCACCGACACCTATCTCCGCGGCGACCTCGTCGTGGCCGCCGCCCTGGCCGCCGGGGCGGACGCCGTGCACCCCGGCTACGGCTTCCTCTCCGAGAACGCCGCCTTTGCCGCCGCCGTGCAGGACGCGGGGCTCGTGTGGGTGGGGCCCCCGGTGAAGGCGATCGAGCTGATGGCCTCCAAGACCCGGGCCAAGGAGCTGATGGGCGGGGCCGGGGTGCCGCTGCTGGCCCCCGTGGACCCGGCGACGGCGGGCGAGGACGACCTGCCGCTGCTGCTGAAGGCGGCGGCGGGCGGCGGCGGACGCGGCATGCGGATCGTCCGCGAACTCGACGCGCTACCAGGCGAGTTGCTGGCGGCCGCCGCCGAGGCCGCCTCCGCCTTCGGGGACGGGGAGGTCTTCGCCGAGCCGTACGTGGAGCGCGGCCGGCACGTCGAGGTGCAGGTGATGGCGGACGCGCACGACACCGTGTGGGCGCTCGGGACGCGGGACTGCTCGCTGCAACGCCGCCACCAGAAGGTCGTCGAGGAGGCTCCGGCCCCCGGTTTGGACGACACCCTGCGCGAGCGGCTGCACGAGGCGGCGGTGGCGGCGGCACGGGCGGTCGACTACCGGGGCGCGGGCACCGTGGAGTTCCTGGTCTCCGCCGAGGGCCGCCCGTACTTCCTGGAGATGAACACCCGACTCCAGGTCGAACACCCGGTGACGGAAGCCGTGTTCGGGCTCGATCTCGTCGCCCTGCAACTGCGCGTGGCGGAAGGCGAACCGCTGCCGACCCCCGCGCCCCCGCAGCCGTCCGGCCACGCGGTGGAGGCCCGGCTCTACGCCGAGGACCCGGCCCGCGACTGGCAGCCGCAGGCCGGCGCGCTGCTCACCCTGGAGGTGCCGGAGGGCCCCGGCCTGCGCCTGGACACCGGGTACACCGGCGGCGACACCATCGGCGTGCACTACGACCCGATGATCGCCAAGGTGATCGCCCACGCCCCGACCCGCCGCGA
>NZ_JAFEUF010000421.1 GCF_016901035.1 Streptomyces durocortorensis | reverse complement strand
GGAGTTTGGTATAAGACACAGGAGCGGGGGAAATGGGGAAGGGTGAACACGCAGTTCTGATCACAGAACGATAACGGGTCTGGTCCAAGCTTGGGGGGCCGTTCACCGTCCCGTCGGCGACCCGACGCGTGCGGGACACCCGTCCCGAGGAGCGTGGCCGTCGTGAGAGTCATCGTCGTAGGAGCCGGCGTGGTGGGAACCATGCACGCCTGGCACGCAGTCAGCCGCGGCCACGAGGTCGTACAGATCGAGCGCGAGAGCGAGGCGCGCGGGGCATCGCTCCGCAATTTCGGACAGATATGGATCAGCGGGCGGGCCGGCGGCGAGGAGCTGGAAACCGCCCTGCGCGCCCGTGAGCTGTGGGAGGAGATCGGGGCGCGGGTGCCGGGGCTCGGCTTCCGGGCCTGCGGTTCGCTGACCCCGCTGCGCACCGCGCACGAGGTCGCCGTCGCCGAGGCGGCCGTCGCCAGGCCCGACGCGGCGGCGCGCGGCTACAAGCTGCTCACCGCCGACGAGGCCCGGGCGGTCAACCCGGCCCTGCGCGGCGCGTTCACCGCCGCCCTGTGGTGCGAGCGGGACGCGGCCGTCGAGCCCCGCACCGCCCAACTCGCCCTCAAGCAGGAGCTGCTGGCCTCCGGGCGGTACACCTACCTCGGCGGCCGTGAAGTCCGCGAGGTCGTCGGGGCCGCATCGGTGCGCGACGACCACGGCGACCTCCACACCGGCGACGCCGTCATCCTCGCCACCGGCGCCTGGCTCGGCGGGCTCGTCCGCGAACTCGCCGGGCCCGACCTGCCCGTACGTCGCGTCCGCCTCCAGATGATGCAGACCGACCCCCTCGGCGAGCCCCTCACCACCTCCGTCGCCGACGCCGACAGCTTCCGCTACTACCCCGCCTACCGGGGCGAGGCGCTCGACGCCCTCAACGCAGGACAGGCCCAGGACCCCGTCGCCGCCGAGCACCGCATGCAGCTCCTCATGGTCCAGCGCCGCGACGGCGGGCTGACCATCGGCGACACCCACGAGTACGAGCACCCCTTCGCCTTCGACACCGTCGAGGAGCCGTACGAGCACCTCACCCGCGTCGTCGAGGCCTTCCTCGGCCGGCCGCTGCCACGCATCCGCCACCGCTGGGCGGGCGTCTACGCCCAGTGCACCGACACCGCACGCGTCGTCCACCGCCAGCAGGTGCGCGACGGGGTCTGGCTCGTCACCGGACCCGGCGGGCGCGGCATGACCTGCTCGCCCGCCATCGCCGAAACGACCGCCGACCAACTGGGCTGGTGAACCACATGACTTCCCCGACCGGCATCACCGACATCTCGCGTGACCCCTACAACCTCGTCGTCCTCGACATGGCCGGCACCACCGTCGCCGACGGCGGCCTCGTCGAGCAGGCGTTCTCCGCCGCCGCCCAACGCCTCGGCGTCCAGCCCGGATCCGACGAGCACGCCCGCCAACTCGCCTACGTACGCGCCACCATGGGCGAGTCCAAGATCTCCGTCTTCCGGCACCTGTTCGATGACGAGGACCGGGCGCAGGACGCCAACACCGCCTTCGAGGAGGCGTACGGGGAACTCGTCGACGGCGGCCGCATCGCCCCGCTCCCCGGCGCCCGCGAGGCCATCGAACGCCTCGCCGCCGAAGGCCGTACCGTCGTCCTGACCACCGGCTTCGCCCGCACCACCCAGGACGCCATCCTCGCCGCCCTCGGCTGGCAGGGCCTCGTCCCGCTCACCCTCTGTCCCGCCGACGCGGGCGGCCGGGGGCGCCCCTACCCGGACATGGTGCTGGCCGCCTTCCTGCGCACGGGGGCGGTGGACGACGTCCGCCGGATCGCGGTGGCCGGCGACACCTCGTACGACATGCTCAGCGGCGTACGCTCCGGCGCCGGGATCGTCGCCGGGGTCCTCACCGGCGCTCACGACAAGGACCAGTTGACCCGGCACGGCGCGACCCACGTCCTCGGGTCCGTCGCCGAACTGCCCGACCTCATCGCGCGGGCCGAGGCATGAGCACCGGGACCGCCCCCAGCGGCATCCGCTTCGACGGCGTCACCGTCGCCTACGGCGGCACCGTCGTCCTCGACCGGCTCGACCTCACCGTCGAACCCGGCGAGGTGATGGCCCTCCTCGGGCCCTCCGGCTCGGGCAAGACCACCGCCCTGCGCGCCGTCGCCGGGTTCGTCCGGCCCGCCGCCGGGCGGGTGTTCCTCGGCGGCCGGGACGTCACCGCCCTGCCTCCGCACCGGCGCGGCATCGGCATGGTCGTCCAGAGTTACGCCCTCTTCCCGCACCTCAAGGTCAAGGACAACGTGGCCTTCGGGCTCAAGGCCCACCGCACCCCCAAGGCCGAGATACCCGGCCGGGTCACCGAGGCTCTCGAACTCGTCGGCATGGCCGCGTACGCCGACCGGCACCCCCGCGAACTCTCCGGCGGCCAGCAGCAGCGCGTCGCGATCGCCCGCGCGCTGGCCATCCGGCCCGGCGTGCTGCTCCTGGACGAACCGCTCTCCGCCCTCGACGCCCGCCTCCGCTCCGGCATGCTCGCCGAACTGGCCCGGCTCCACCGCGAGTTGCCGGACGTCTCCATCCTGTACGTCACCCATGACCAGGTCGAGGCCCTCACCCTCGCGGACCGGATCGCCGTCATGGACCGCTCCCGGCTCCAGGACTGCGGCACCCCCGAGGAGCTCTACCGCCGGCCCCGTACGGAGTTCACCGCCTCGTTCGTCGGCAACGCCAACCTGCTCCCGGTCATCGTGACCGGCGAAGGGGCCGTCGACCTCGGTGACCGGCCCCTCACCGTCCCCACCGAGACCGCCGCCCCCGGCGCGACCGCCACCCTCTGCGTCCGGCCGCACCTGGTCGGCCTCGGCGACGGGCCCAACGCGCTCACCGGCAGCGTCACCGAGGTCCAGTGGCGTGGGTCCACCCACCGCGTCCACGCCGACGTCGACGGTCACCGCGTCATGGCCGACCTCCGCGAACTGCGCGAGCCCCCGGCCATCGGCGACCCCGTCACCCTGCACTTCGCCACCGAGGACGCGGTCCTGCTCCCGGCGGGGGCCGGCGACGGGGTGGGGGTGAGCCCATGACCACCGCCACCGCCGCGCCCCGTACCTCCGGCGAACCGACCCCCGCAGCAC
>NZ_JAFEUF010000420.1 GCF_016901035.1 Streptomyces durocortorensis | reverse complement strand
GCTATGCACGCCCTTGGGTCCTTTTTCGTCCCAGGAGGCGGGGGGGGGGGGGGGCGGCGGGGCCCGGGGGGGGGGCGCCCGGGGGGGGGCGGGGCGGGGGGGGGGGGCCATCACCGAGACCGGGTCGGCGTCCAGCTTCTGCTGGGGGCTGGGGGCGAACTTCACCGGCAGCTCGACCAGGTGGCGGGACATGATGTTGCCGACCCAGCGCAGCTCGCTCTCGCCGACGCCCAGCTCCAGGTCCGGCAGGCGCATCAGGAGCGCGTCGACGCCGACGTCGGCGATCGCCCGGCCGATGTCCTGTCCCGGGCACTCGTGGGGGCCGCCGCTGAAGGCGAGGTGGGCGCGGTTGCCGCCCATGTCGGCGTTCAGGTCGGGGCGGACGGTCGGGTCGGTGTTGGCCGGGGCGATCCCGACGAGCAGGGCGTCGCCGGCCTTGATCTGCTGGCCGCCCAGCTCGGTGTCGCCGACCGCCCAGCGTCCGAAGACGGCGGTGAACGGCGGCTCGTCCCAGAGGGTCTGCTCGACCGCCTCGGGAACGGTCATGTGCCCGCCGCTGAGCCGGGCGCGGAAGCGCGGGTCGATGAGGACCATGCGCAGCACGTTGGCGATGAGGTTGGCGGTGGACTCGTACGCGGCGATCAGGATGAGGCGCAGGTGTTCGACGACCTCGATGTCCGTCATCGTCGCGGGGTGCTCGACGAGCCAGCTGGCGAAGTCCGGCGCGGGGTCGGCGCGGCGGCGTTCCACCAGGCGCGTCAGCACGGCCACGATGTGGGCGTTGCTGGCGACGGCGGTCTCGGTGCCGCGGGTCATGTCGCGGGCGGCCTGGACGAGGCGCTCGTCGTACTCCTCCGGCATGCCGAAGATCGCGCACATCACCATCATCGGCAGGTGCTCCGCGAACTGGCTGACCAGGTCGGCGGTGCCCTTCTCGCAGAAGTCGTTGACCAGACGGTTACTGAAGCGGTTGATGTGGCGGCGCACGCCGCGGGTGTCGATGCGCTCCATGCTGTCGGTGACCGCGCCGCGCTGGCGCTCGTGCTTGGCGCCGTCGGCGAACACGCAGACGGGCTGCCAGGTGAAGATCGGGGCGAGCGGGTGGTCGGGGGCGACGCTGCCGTCCTGGAGGGCCCTCCAGCGCCGCGAGTCCCGGGAGAACTGGGACGGTGTACGGGTGAGGTGGAGGTTCTCGCTGTGGCCGAGGACGAGCCAGGCGGGTACGTCGCCGTGGAGCAGGACCGGGGCGACCGTGCCGTGTTCGGCGCGGAGCTTGTCGTAGAGGCCGGCCGGGTTGTTCTCCGCCTCGGGGCCGTAGAGCCGGCGCAGTCCGCCGGGGCCGATGTCGAGGTTGTGGGCCGGGCACTGGGGCGGGGGCACGGCGCCGGGTTCGTGGTGGAAGGGGCTTGTCACAGGGGCTCCAGGGATCAGGATTCCAAGGCTGGTGCACGGCTGCCGGGGCTGGTGCACATGTTCCGGGGCTGGTGGACGAGCGGGCGGGGCGTCCGGGCGCGGCCCGGGCCGGGGGGCGTACGCCGGTGGACTGCGCACGCCCCCGGCGGATGTCCGGTCGCCGGGCCCCGGGGACGTACGGCGTCAGGCGAGGGGGACGGCCAGGCTGTGCAGGTAGCGCATCAGGGTCATCAGCACATCGCGGCTGGAGGCCCGCATCCGGGCGTCGCAGTCGATCATCGGGACCTCGTCCGGCAGGTCGAGGGCTCTGCGCAGGGCCTCGACCGGGTGGTGCGGCGCGTCGGGGAAGGTGTTCACGGCCACCACGAACGGCACTCCGCGCTCCTCCAGCCGGCCGATGACGTCGAAGCTGACTTCGAGCCGTCTCGTGTCGATGAGGACGACCGCGCCGAGTGCGCCCTCGAAGAGGCCGTTCCACAGGAACCAGAAGCGCTCCTGGCCGGGAGTGCCGAACAGATAGAGGATCAGTTCCTCGCTGAGGCTGATCCGGCCGAAGTCCATGGCGACGGTGGTGGCGGTCTTCGTCTCCACCCCGGCGTTGTCGTCCACGCCGACGCCGGCCTGGGTCATGGTCTCTTCGGTCGTCAGGGGCCGGATCTCGCTGACCGAGCCGACCATGGTCGTCTTGCCGACGCCGAACCCGCCGACGATCACGACCTTCACCGCGGCGGTGGCCGTGGTGGGAAGGACGTCCTCGGTGCGTGGTCCGGTGATCGTGTCAGAGCTTCTGAAGTCCATGCATCACCGCTTCGAGAAGGGACCTGTCGGGGAGGGTGGCGCGGACGATCGGCGCGCGCGACTCGATCAGTTCGGTCGCGAGGAGATCGCTCAGGAGCGAGGTGACCACGCTGAACGGCAGGCTGAGATAGGCCGAGATCTCGGCGACGGACAACGGGGCCTGGCAGAGCCGCAGGATGGCCGCCTGCTCGGGCTGGAAGGTCGGCGAGGGCTCCGCCTGCGCGACGACCATCGTGACCAGGTCGAGCGCGGCCCGTTCGCTGTCGTCGAGATCGCCGGTGATCACGTACAGCCGTTCCGGATCGAGAAATTCCGGGTCGGCCTTGCGGCGTTCTCGTCGAGGTCCACTCATCCGGACTGCCCGCCGTGGCGGGGCGGGCTGGTCAGGTGGGCTCCGATCCGCACGACCATGTCCCGCATCCGGGCCCCGACGAGTCCGGCGTCGACGGTCTCGCCGGCCAGGACCGCGAGATACGCGCCGGTGCCGGCCGCCATCAAGTAGAAGAACCCGCCGGTGACTTCGATGACGACGAGCTTCATCAGGCCGTCGCTGTACGGGATCTCGGTGGCCACCGCGGCCGCCAGGCTCTGGAGCCCGGCGCAGGCCGCCGCGAGCCGGTCGGCGACGTCGGGGTCGCCGCCGTGCATCGCGATGCGCAGGCCGTCCGACGAGAGCACCACGATCTGGTGGATGCTGGGAACGTCGTCGGCCAGTTCCTTGAGCATCCAGTCCATGTTTCCCCGCTGCTGGATCACTTCAGGTCTCCCTTGTCCCACGCGTCATCGGAGTCTTCGCCGTGCTTTCGTTCCTGCGGTACGCCGTTGACGGCCTTGGTGAAGGCCTCCAGCCAGAGGCCGGGGGGCTTCTCCTCGCCGTGTCCGCCGTCCGTGGCGTCGCCCGGGCCGGGCGGGGGGCCGGGGGCGGGGGGGGGGGGGGGGGGGGGCTGCGGGGGGAGGTTGTGCGAGCCGAGCGGGGCG
>NZ_JAFEUF010000041.1:11331-41636 GCF_016901035.1 Streptomyces durocortorensis | reverse complement strand
AGGACGGCACGCCCCCCACCTCCCCCGCGAAGCTGACGGGCAGCGCCGACGGCGGCCGGGCCGCCACCCTCACCTGGGGCGCGGCCAAGGACGACGTCGGCGTCACCTCGTACGACATCTACCAGGAGGACTCCCGGATCCACAGCGTGCCGGGCACCGAGACCACGGCGAAGGTGACGGGCCTGCGTCCCGGGACCGTCTACACCTTCACCGTCCGGGCCCGGGACGCCTCCGACAAGTCCTCGCCCGACAGCAACGCGCTCGACCTCACCACCGAGTCCGCACCCGGCGCGCCCGCGAGCACGGCCCCCACCGGCCTGCGGACCGAAGTCGGCAAGGAGGGCGCGGAGTTCACCCTCGACCTGTCCTGGGAGCAGCCCGACACGGGCGGAACCGTCCCCGCCTACGAGCTCTACCTGAACGGCAGGCTGACCACCACCATCGTCTGGGGCGGTACGCCCCCGAAGGGCCGCGCAACCTACCGCCTGAACCTTCCCGACCCGGCGGGCACCCGCTACTCGGTGAAGCTCAGGGCCAAGCTTCCGGACGGCAAGTGGGGCGACTTCTCGGCCCAGCGGACGGTGGTCCTGACGGACTGACGATCCAGGGGGCAGGCGCCAGGTCATCCCCGTGCCGCCCCTGCCGCCGTCCTGTCGTGCCGACTGCCGCGCCGCCTCCGGGCGCCCCGCCCCTGGGCGATGTCCGGCCCACTCTTGCAGCGCCCGTACGCCCTCCGCGAGGCTGCCGTCCATGACCGTTGACGAGGCATGGGACGGCATCGAGGACTGGCTGCACGCCAATGCCCCAGGCAGCCACTTGGGGCTTCCTCCGCCGGCCGCCCCGGGGATGATCCAGGCGGACAGGACACGACCGGCTGCGCCTTTCCGGCCGAGTTGGCGGCCTCGCTGGCCCGGCACGACGGGTTGGGCGAGTTTCTCCTGCCGCCGCTTCACCGGCTCCATGGCACCCGTCTGATCGTGGCGGAGTACCGCGCATACCGGCGCGCGGAGCAGGAGCGGAGCCCGGGGGAGCACACCTGGTGGGACGCGCGCTGGACACCGCTCGCCGACGACGGATGCGGAAACAGCCTCTTTGTCAGCCAGGCGCCCGGGCCTTCCTTCGGCCGGATCGGGGACCACGCCAAGGACGGCGGCGGACCGTTCTCCGAGGATGGGGCGTCGGCGTCGCTCGGGGCGTTCCCTGAGTCGACGGCCCATGGTCTCCATGACGGTCACTGGGGTGAGTACGAGCCGTACGTCGACGACGACGGCTTCCTGGACTGGCGCGAGCCGGACGCGGACATCGTCGTGGCCTGGGACATGCAGGAGATGAACCGGCGCTACGGGTTCGGGTGAGGGTCCTCACGCCTATCTTCCATAACTGGAACCCCAACTGCCTTTTGCATCAATGCAGTTGTGAACCAAACGCACGTGCTGAAGCATCGGTTGCCGGATCGGGGGCAGCAGCGCCCTTCTGCGGAGCTGCCGATGTCGTAGGTGTTCTGGTGCTGCCCCGCGGATGTGTTCGGCCGAAGTAGGGGGAAGCACGTGCGAAGAGCGTCGACGGTGTTCCGCCGTCGCCAAACAGTGAGTGTTCTGGCGCTCGCAGCCCCGTTCCTGATGCTGTCGACCCAGGGTGCGTGGGCCGCGGCCTACACCGACAACATCGTTCCCGTGGGATCCGTGGGTCCGGGCACCCGCGGCTGTACGACGGATCCGGACGGCGGCGACGGCTCCGTCAACTGCCTGACCGACAATGCGACGGTCTACTACTACATCGACAGCGGCGGTGCGTTCGAGCTGGAGACTCCGGACCGCAACGCTGTGAAGGCCGCGATGAGCAACGAGTACGCCCCGACGCAGCTGGTCATCCACTACCACACGAACCCTGTCTTCAGCGGGCGTGGCGAGACCGACATCGTCTACCAGGAGGGCTTCAAGAACCTCAGTGAACAGCCTGGGCGTCACCTGGTGCAATGACGGAAGCGATCCGGACCTCGCCACATCCTCGCTCTCGACTGGGATGAGGCGACGTGTTCGCCGGGTGACGAGCCGGAGCCCGCCCAATGGCGCACGCTGGGCGAAGGGGCTGTCGTTCCCTTCGACGATCAGATCATCGGTCAAGGGGAGATGGAGGGACGGCTCCAGACGCCTGCGCGGGAGAAGGCCGCGTCCGCCGGGCCCGACACCCGGCTGGAGGACGAACTCGCCGGTCGCGGCATCGAGGAACTGTCGACGGCGCTGAAAGCCGCCCGGCCGGGTGTGATGGTCGAACGGTTCGGTCCGCCGTCCGCCGACTGTGCCTGACACGGGGCCGGTGGCGGTCCCGTCGCCGCCGGCCCCGTACCCCGGCAGTTTCCGAGCGGCAGGGCGAACGTTTTGCTCCTCCGCTCCGTCGTAGAAGGAGCGAGGGAGAGGCGGGCGGATGAAGGCGCGACGCATGGGGAAGCCGGCGGGCGGGGAAGCGGCGGCGCTGCTGACAGATGGCGGGACGGCATCCCGGGTACGCGGCATTCTCGCCCTGGGCGGAGTGCCCTGGGACCAGCTCGACGACGGACTCCAGCATGTACGGCTGAAACTCCTGGAAGCCCGTGCCGCCCCCGGGGCGAGGGAGATCCGTGATCCGCAGGCATGGCTGGCGGTGGTCGCGTCGCGGGTCGCGTGCGACTGGCACCGCGGCCGGGCCCGTGACGAGGCACTGCGTGAACGGCTGGTGAGCCGGTGGGCGCGTCGCCCGCCCGAGGTCTCCGAGGAGCACCAGGTGCTGGCCATCGCGGTGGCCGGAGAACTGGACTCCCTGTCCCTTCGCCAGCGGCAGATGGTCTCGCTCCGCTTCTACGCGGATCTTCCGGTGAGCACCATCGCGGAGCTGCTGGAGATCCCCGAAGGAACGGTCAAGAGCCGCCTTCACAGCACGGTGGCCGCGTTGCGCAGACGACTCCAGGAGAAAGAGGTGATCTGAGGTGACACCGGTGACCTCATTCGATGAGGAGCATCTGCGGGGGGCGCTCCACCTGATCGGGGACGAGGCGGGACAGGAAGGTGAGCGGGTCGTGGCTGCGGCGCGCGTACCCCGGTGGCGTCGGCGGCGTACCGCCAGTTGGGTGCTCGCCGGGGCGGCTGTGGCCGGGCTGGTGTTCGGCATCGCCTTCGACGGGGACTCCGCTGGCGGGCCCGCAGGTCCCGCGACCGAGGCGAAGCTCAGCGCCGAGGGGTGGGTCGCCTGTTCGCAGGTGATGGCCGAGGGCGAGGTGGTGTCCGTCGAGGAGGCTCCCGAGGCGGGCCGGGTCCTGCTCACCGTCGCGGTCACCGACTGGTTCAAGCCCGCGACGGGCGAGAAACAGGCCCGGTTCGATGTGGTCGACCCGGCCAAGGACGGGGCGTACCCGCGGTGGAAGCCGGGGGAGCACCTGCTGTTCGTGATCGACCGTGACCCGGCCGCGTATGTCACCTCCTACCGCGGCGACACCATCGCGGAGGTGCGCCGCAGTATCGAGCGGGCGCTCCCCGGGGCGGCCGGCAGGGCATGCACGGACGGTGGACGGGGGGACGTGTGAGCGAGCCCCTGGCCGGTCGGCAGACGTCCATGGGGCCAGGGGGTCAGGCGACAGCCCCGTCCCCGGCGCTGTGCGGTGCCGGGGACGGGGCCGAGCTTCGTTCACGCGGTTCGGATCAGCGCAGCTGCTCGTACGCCGGCAGCGTCAGGAAGTCCGCGTAGTCCTGGTCCAGGGAGACCTGGAGCAGGAGGTCGTGGGCCTGCTGCCACTTGCCGGCGGTGAAGGTCTCCTCGCCGATCTCCTCGCGGATCGCGGCCAGTTCCTCGGCGGCGACCTTGCGGGCCAGGTCCGCGGTGGCGTGCTCGCCGTTCTCGAAGACCACGTCCGCGTTGATCCACTGCCAGATCTGCGAGCGGGAGATCTCGGCGGTGGCCGCGTCCTCCATCAGGTTGAAGATGGCGACCGCGCCCAGACCCCGCAGCCAGGCCTCGATGTAGCGGATGCCGACCGCGACGGCGTTGCGCAGGCCGTCGTACGTGGGGCTCGCGTCGAGCGAGTCGATGGCGATCAGGTCGCCCGGGGCCACCGAGACGTCCTCGCGCAGCCGGTCCTTCTGGTTGGGCTTCTCCCCCAGGACCGCGTCGAAGGAGGCCAGGGCGATCGGGACCAGGTCGGGGTGGGCGACCCAGGAGCCGTCGAAGCCGTCGTTCGCCTCGCGGTCCTTGTCCGCCTTGACCTTCTCGAAGGCCACCTTGTTGACCTCGGCGTCGCGGCGCGAGGGGATGAAGGCCGCCATGCCGCCGATCGCGTGTGCGCCGCGCTTGTGGCAGGTGCGGACCAGGAGTTCGGTGTACGCCCGCATGAACGGGGCGGTCATCGTCACCGCGTTGCGGTCCGGCAGGACGAACTTGGCGCCGCCGTCGCGGAAGTTCTTGACGATGGAGAAGAGGTAGTCCCAGCGGCCCGCGTTCAGCCCGGCGGCGTGGTCGCGCAGCTCGTAGAGGATCTCCTCCATCTCGTACGCGGCGGTGATCGTCTCGATGAGAACGGTCGCGCGGACCGTGCCCTGCGGGATGCCGACGTAGTCCTGGGCGAAGACGAAGATGTCGTTCCAGAGGCGGGCCTCCAGGTGCGACTCCGTCTTCGGCAGGTAGAAGTACGGGCCCTTGCCGAGGTCGATCAGGCGCTGCGCGTTGTGGAAGAAGTAGAGGCCGAAGTCGACCAGCGCGCCGGGCACGGAGACGCCGTCCAGCTGGAGGTGGCGCTCCTGAAGGTGCCAGCCGCGCGGGCGCATGACGACCGTGGCCAGCTCGTCGGCGGACTTCAGCGCGTACGACTTGCCGGACTTCGGGTCGGTGAAGTCGATGCGGCGCTCGTAGGCGTCGGTGAGGTTGAGCTGGCCGAGGACGACGTTCTCCCACGTGGGGGCGGACGCGTCCTCGAAGTCGGCGAGCCAGACCTTCGCGCCCGAGTTCAGGGCGTTGATGGTCATCTTGCGGTCGGTCGGACCGGTGATCTCCACCCGGCGGTCGTTCAGCGCGGCCGGAGCCGGTGCGACCTTCCAGGAGTCGTCCGCGCGGACCGCCGCCGTCTCGGGCAGGAAGTCCAGCGTGGAGGTACGGGCGATCTCGGCGCGGCGCTCACCGCGGCGGGCGAGCAGCTCATTGCGGCGCGGGGTGAACTGCCGGTGCAGCTCGGCCACGAACGCGAGGGCCGCGTCGGTCAGGACCTCTTCCTGCCGGGGCAGGGGCTCGGCATCGACGATGGCCAGCGTGGACGGCGCTGGTGCGGACATGAGCTGTCACTCCTTCAGCGGGCGGCGGCGTCAGGGCCGCCGGGTCGCCTGATACGGCACGGCGTGCCAAGGCTCCGAGATACGGCCGTGGGCGCCGTCTGAGGTTCAGAGGGCTTCTGACCAGTGGATAGTAGTTTCCTCATGGTGGAAGTTCAATGGTTTGTTGATATCGAGATTCTCCGGGTCGACAGAAACGGGCCGCCGGCGGCGCAGCGTGCCAGCGCGGCCACGGACTGTTGACCGGCGGGCGACGGTCATTCCGGAGTGGCTCCGGGATGCCGGGGCGGCCCCGGTCACTCCAGATGCCTGAGGTCCTGCGAGGTGTCGATGTCGTACGCCTCCGCCACATCCGAACACTCCACGAGCGTGATCGCATCGCGGTGCTCCCGCAGATACGCCCGCGCGCCCTGGTCGCCCACCGCCCCCGCCGCGATGTCCCTCCACCGGTCCGCCCCGAACAGCACCGGATGGCCCCGCTCCCCGCCGTAGGAGGCGGCCGCCAGGCTCAGCCGCGAGCGGTACGCGAGACGCACCCGCGCCACCGCCTCCGCTCCGATCCCCGGCTGGTCGACCAGAAGAACGAGCGCCGCATCCGCGTCCGTCGCGCTCAGGGCGGCCAGCCCCAGCCGGAGCGAGGAGCCCATGCCCTCCTCCCAGCCGGGGTTCACCGTCACCGCGCACCCCGTGAGATCCGCCCGGGCCCGCACCTCGTCGGCCGCCGCACCCAGCGCCACGTGCAGCGGGCCGCAGCCGCCGTTGCGCAGGGAGCGCAGCGCGTGCTCGACCAGCGGGCGGCCCCGGTGCTCCAGCAGCGCCTTCGGGCGGCCGCCGAGCCGACGGCCCCCTCCGGCGGCCAGCAGCACCCCCGCGACCTTGGGGTTCTCCGCCCCGTGCGGCCTGTCCTTCGCCATGTCCTCAACCATGAGGTCTGGATACCACTCGGGCCTTCGCACACGCGACACGCATGTCACCCTCAGGGGTAACCCTGATTTCTTTCCGTGGGCTGGCGCGCACTGCCTGTTATGGCGTTAACTTGCGGGCGAACCCGGGGACTTGGCCACCACCCGGATTCGGGGGTCACACCGGCACAAGGACGTGCGAGGGGGAGTGCTGTGTTGCGAAGCGTGGGGCAGAAGCGGCTGACCGGCAGCGGCGAGGACCCGAGGGTGGCCGAGCTGCGGATGGCCGTATCCCGGCTGCGCCGGGAGCTGGCCGCTCTCCGGATCGACTTCCCCGACCGGCCGATCGCCGAGGACGAGCTGGCGGCCCTGGACGCCATGGCCGTCAGCGGGGTGCCGGAGATTCCCCGGATGCGCCGCTCCCTGCTGCTGATCGCGGGGGCGATCGGCTCGGTGAGCGCGGTGGCCGCCGCCCTGCGCGAGGTGCGCAACGCGGTCGACCTCTTCGGCGAGCCCCCGCGCGGGTGAACGCCCCCGCGGAGCCTCCGGCCGGCTGAACCGCCGGGCGTGTCCCGTCAGCGGCGGATGAGCCTGCGGGCCGTGGCCGCGGCGACCGCCGACGTACGGGAGTCGACGCCCAGCTTGGCGTAGATGTGCACCAGGTGGGACTTCACCGTCGCCTGGCTCAGGAACAGCCGCTTGCTGATCCGCAGGTTCGACAGGCCCTCCCCGACCAGCTGGAGCACCTCCAGCTCCCGCCGGGTCAGCGCCTCGGCCGGGGTACGCATCCGGTCCATCAGCCGGTGCGCCACCGAGGGCGCCAGCGCCGAGCGGCCCGCCGCCGCCGTGCGCACCGCGGCCGCCAGCTCCTGCGGCGGCGCGTCCTTGAGCAGATAGCCGCTCGCCCCGGCCTCGACCGCCGCCAGGATGTCCGCGTCGGAGTCGTAGGTGGTGAGGATCAGGACGCGTGGCCCGCCCGCCCCGGCGGTGATCGTCGCCGTGGCCTCCGAGCCGTGCATCCCCGCCCCGAACTGGAGGTCCATCAGCACCACGTCGAAGCCGCCCGCCGCCGCCAGGGCGACGGCCTCCTCAGCGGTGGCGGCCTCACCGGCGACCCGGAAGTCCGGCTCGGTGTCCAGCACCGCGCGCAGCCCCGCCCGGACCACCGGATGGTCGTCCGCGAGCAGCAGCCGGATCGCCTCCCCGCCCCCGTCGTTCATGCCGCACGCTCCGCTTCTTCCGCGACAGGCATCGGCAGGGGGAGCGGCAGTGTGAGGGCCACCGCCGTGCCCTGGCCGGGCGCCGACTCCACGCTCAGCGCACCGCCGAGCGATCCGGCGCGCGCCCGCATCGCCGGCAGCCCGAAGCCGCCGTCGCCGCCCGTGCCCCGCTCGTGGACCGGCGCCCCCGACGGGTCGAAGCCCCGCCCGTCGTCCACGACGTCCAGCGCCACCGAGGTGTCCATGAAACTCAGGGTGATCTCCGCCCGCCCGGCCCCGGCATGGCGCACCGTGTTGGCCAGCGCCGACTGCGCGGTCCGCAGCAGCGCCACCTCGTACGGGGTCGGCAGCTCCACCGGGGTGCCGCTCACCGCGAACCGTACGGTCAGCTCCGGCGCGGTGCTCCGGGCGCAGAGCCGCTCCAGCGCCGCGGCCAGCGAACCGTGCTCCAGGTCCGGCGGCGTCAGCGCCCGTACGAAGGAACGGGCCTCGGCGAGATTCGCCTGCGCCGCCTCACGGGCGGCCCGCACATGCCCGGCGGCCGGGGCGTCCTCGGGCAGCGAGCGCTCGGCGGCGCGCAGCAGCAACTGGATGCTGGACAGCCCCTGGGCCAGCGTGTCGTGGATCTCCCGGGCCAGCCGCTCCCGCTCGGCGAGCGTCCCGGCGGTACGCTCCGCCTCGGCCAGGTCCGCCCGGGTGGCGACCAGCTCCACGATCAGCTCCCGCCGCCGTTCGCTCTCCCGGAACAGGGCGTCGTACCCGAGGACGGTGGCGACGGCGACCGCCGCGCCGATCAGCGGCCCGATGAACGCGCCGGGCTCGATCGCCTGCCGGTGCACGACGAAACTCGTGATCGCCGCGGCCGCGGTGACCACCACGGCGGGCAGCGCCCAGCGCATCGGCAGGAAGTGCAGCTGGAGGAAGTAGAGCGGGAAGGCCACCCACAGGGCGTCCGGCGACAGCACCAGCAGCACGGCCCACAGCGCCCACAACCCGGCCAGCCACAGCGCCCCCGCCCGGCTTCCGGGCTGCACAGAGGCTCCTGGCTGTACGGAGGCTCCTGGCTGTGCAGAGGTGCGCGGTTGTACGGAGGCTCCCGGTTGTACGGCGTTTCCCGGCTGTACGGGCTGTACCGGCTGTACGGCGTTTCCCGGCTGTACGGAGGAGGGGCGCGCCGCCCCTGCCGCGTACAGCACCGCCGTCAGCAGCGTCACGGCCACGACCGCCACCGTGTCCGGTGCGTCCTCGCTCACCGCGCGGACCACCACCAGGGCCAGCAGCCCCGCCAGCAGCGCGTGCAGACAGAGCCGCAGGGCAGCCGTGACGTGGGTGTGCGAGCGCGAATCCATGGTCCGTCCAGCGTAGCCGCGGCCTTTCGGCCCCCGGTCAATCGAAAGGTTGATCCCGGGCCCGTCCGCCGCGCGATGTTTTCCCGCCCGCGCCGGACGACGCTGAAGCCATGTTCGTCGCATGGAGAGACCTTCGCTTCGCCAAGGGCCGGTTCGCGCTCATGGGCTCGGTCGTGGTGCTGATCACGCTGCTCGTGGGCCTGCTGTCCGGCCTCACCGCCGGGCTGGCCCGGGAGAACACCTCGGCCGTCACCGGGCTCGACGCCGACCACCTGGCCTTCGCCGCGCCCCCGGACGGGCAGACGGAGTCGTTCGCCGACTCGACCGTCCGGGAGGAGAACTGGCGGGCCTGGGCCGGACGGCCCGGGGTCGAGGCCGCGCAGCCGGTCGGCATCCGGACCCTGAACGCCACCGCCGGTGAGCGGAGCGCCGCCGTCTCCGCCTTCGGCGTCGAACCGGACGGCACGCTCGGGCCGGACGGGATCGGGCCGGGGCGGGTCGTGCTCTCCGCGAAGGCTGCCCAGGAGCTGGACGCCGCCACCGGCGACCGGATCGCGCTCGGCCGGACCGAACGCCAGGTCGCCGCCGTCGCCACCGACGCCTCGTACAGCCACACGCCCGTCGTCTGGACCACCCTCGACGACTGGCAGCAGATCGGCCACGACGGCGCCGGGCCCGCCGAACAGGCGACCGTGATCGCCCTGACCACCACCGGCGGTGTCGATCTCGCGGCGGGGGACGAGGCGGCGGGCACCAGCACGCTCACCCTCGACGACTCCCTCACCGCGATCGGCTCCTACCAGGCGGAGAACGGCTCCCTGCAACTCATGCGCGGCTTCCTCTTCGTGATCTCGGCGCTCGTCATCGGCGCGTTCTTCACCGTCTGGACGATCCAGCGCAGCGGCGACGTCGCCGTACTGAAGGCGCTCGGCGCGTCGACCCCGTACCTCCTGCGCGACGCCCTCGGGCAGGCCGTGGTGGTGCTCGTCCTCGGTACGGGAGTGGGCGCCGCCCTCGCCGCCGGGGCCGGGGCCCTGATCGGCGGGGGAGCGGTGCCGTTCGTCCTGGACGCGGCGACCGTCCTCGTCCCGGCCGCCGTGATGATCGCCCTCGGCGCGCTCGGGGCCGCCCTGTCCGTCCGGCGGATCACCGCCGTCGACCCGCTCACCGCACTCGGGAGTGCCCGATGACGCTCACCCTGACCGACGTCACCCTCACCTACCCCGACGGGGACGGCCGGCTCACCGCCCTGGACCGGATCTCGCTGGACGTGCCTCCGGGCACGCTCACCGCCGTCGTCGGGCCGTCCGGCTCGGGCAAGTCCAGCCTGCTCGCGGCCGCCGCCACCCTGGTCACCCCGGACTCCGGCGAGGTCGTGGTGGCCGGGACGCCGACCGCCGGGCTGAGCCGCGCGGGGCGGGCGGCGCTGCGCCGGGACCACATCGGCATCGTCTTCCAGCAGCCCAACCTGCTGCCCTCGCTGACCGCCGCCGAACAGCTCCAGGTGATGCGCCACCTGCCCGGCGGATCCGCCCGCAGCGCCCGCCGCCGGGCCCTGGAGCTGCTGGACGCGGTCGGTCTGGCCGACCGCGCCGACCGGCGGCCGCATCAGCTCTCGGGCGGTCAGCGCCAGCGGATCAACATCGCGCGGGCCCTGATGAACGATCCGGCGGTCCTGCTCGTCGACGAGCCGACCAGCGCGCTCGACCACGTACGCGGCGCGGCCGTGCTCGACCTGCTGGTCACCCTGACCCGGGAGCGCGCCACCGCCACGGTGCTGGTCACCCACGACCTGGCGCACCTGGACCGGATGGACCGCACGGTGACGATGGACGACGGGCGGCTGACGGTGCCGGCCGGGGTGTGAAACGCCCGAGCGAGGTCAGCCCCCGTTCGTCCCACTGCTCGCCAGGGCCTCCGACAGTTCACCCGCGACCTGCTGGAGGATCGGCACGATCCGCTCCGTGGCCGACTCCGTGACGCGTCCCGCCGGGCCCGAGATGGAGATCGCAGCCGACGTGGGGGAGTTGGGCACGGAGACCGCGAGGCACCGCACCCCGATCTCCTGCTCGTTGTCGTCCACGGCGTATCCGGCGCGGCGCACCAGCTCCAGGGCGTCGAGGAAGCCCTCCGGCGTCGTGATCGTCTTCTCCGTGGCGGCCGGCATGCCGGTACGGGCCAGGAGCGCGCGGACCTCGTCGGCGGGGGTGTGCGCGAGGAGCGCCTTGCCCACGCCGGTGGAGTGCGGCAGGACACGCCGGCCGACCTCGGTGAACATTCGCATGGAGTGCTTGGACGGCACCTGGGCGACGTACACGATCTCGTCGCCGTCCAGCAGCGCCATGTTCGCCGTCTCGCCGGTCTCCTCCACCAGCCGGCTGAGGTAGGGGCGGGCCCAGGTGCCCAGCAGCCGGGACGCGGACTCGCCGAGCCGGATCAGCCGGGGGCCCAGCGCGTAACGGCGGTTGGGCTGCTGGCGTACATAACCGCAGACCACCAGGGTGCGCATCAGCCGGTGGATGGTCGGCAGGGGTAGACCGCTGCTCGCGGACAGCTCGCTCAGCCCGACCTCGCCCCCGGCGTCGGCCATCCGCTCCAGCAGATCGAAGGCGCGCTCAAGGGACTGCACCCCGCCGCTGGGACCGGCGGGCTTGGAGTCGGCTGTGCTGGCGTGGGACGGCGGCACGTGGGCGATCCTTTCGAAGCGGAAGGCAAGGCAGCAGCCTACCGGGCGGTTCCCGAGCGGCCCATAGCTCCCCTGTCGGCGTCCGTGCCGGTCAGGGCCTGGTTTGTCCGGGTGCCGACGGTCGGTTCGGACGGCTCGGCGCCGCCCCTCCTGGCCCATGCTACGTTCCGCAGTTCGAAATATGACTTTTACTTTGTGGAAACCTCCAGTCGGGACTCCGGTCCGTCTCCGGTCCGTCTCCGGTCGGCCTCCAGCCGGCCTTCGGTCGGGACGGCAGGGCTGGCCCGCCGGCCCCCGCTGCCGGAAGGTGGGTCTTGACGAGGGCGATTCCCGAGTGAAGACTCCATCCGAGCTTCAACAGTTCGTTGAATTTCTGAGCTCGTTGAATGCCTGTTGTGATCATTTTGGAGTGAAGGAGCACGGGTGTCCGGTGTGGACGTGAACCTGGTACTGCGCTCGACGCGCGTCGTCACCCCCGAGGGCACCCGCCCGGCGGCGGTCGCCGTCGCGGGCGGGACGATCGACGCGGTCCTGCCGTACGACGCCGAGGTGCCCGCCGGCGCCCGCCTGGAGGATTTCGGCGACGATGTCCTGCTGCCCGGCCTGGTCGACACCCACGTCCATGTGAACGACCCCGGCCGCACCGAGTGGGAGGGCTTCTGGACCGCCACCCGCGCGGCGGCGGCAGGCGGCATCACCACCCTCCTGGACATGCCGCTCAACTCCCTCCCGCCGACCACCACCGTCGAGAACCTGCGGACCAAGCAGCAGGTCGCCGCCCCCAAGGCGCACGTCGACACCGGCTTCTGGGGCGGCGCGCTCCCCTCCAACGTCAAGGACCTGCGCCCGCTGTACGACGCCGGGGTCTTCGGCTTCAAGTGCTTCCTGTCGCCCTCCGGCGTCGAGGAGTTCCCGGAGCTGGACCAGGAGCAACTGGCCCGTTCCATGGCGGAGATCGCCGGGTTCGGCGGACTGCTCATCGTCCACGCCGAGGACCCGCACCACCTGGCCGACGCCCCGCAGCGCTCCGGCCCCGCCTACGCGGACTTCCTCGCCTCCCGCCCGCGCGACGCCGAGAACACCGCGATCGAGGGGCTCATCGCCCACGCCAAGCGGCTGAACGCCCGCGTCCACGTCCTGCACCTCTCCTCCAGCGACGCGCTGCCGCTGATCGCCGCCGCCAAGCGCGAGGGCGTCCGGGTCACCGTCGAGTCCTGCCCGCACTTCCTCACCCTGACCGCCGAGGAAGTCCCGGACGGGGCAACCGAGTTCAAGTGCTGCCCGCCGATCCGCGAGGCCGCCAACCAGGACACCCTGTGGGCCGGGCTCGCCGACGGCATCATCGACTGCATCGTCAGCGACCACTCGCCCTGCACCACGGATCTCAAGACCCCGGACTTCGCCTCCGCCTGGGGCGGCATCTCCTCCCTCCAGCTCGGCCTGCCCGCCATCTGGACCGAGGCCCGCAAGCGCGGCCACTCCCTCGACGACGTCGCCCGCTGGATGTCCGCCGCCCCCGCCGAGCTGGCCGGCCTGAGCCGCAAGGGCGCCATCGAGGCCGGCCGTGACGCCGACTTCGCGGTCCTCGCGCCCGAGGCGACCTTCACCGTCGACCCGGCCGAGCTCTTCCACCGCAACCAGGTCACCGCCTACGCCGGGAAGACCCTGCACGGCGTGGTCCGCTCCAGCTGGCTGCGCGGCGTCCGCATCGCCTCCGACGGCGTCCTCGCCGAGCCCACCGGCCGCCTCCTGGAACGGGACCGCTGACCGGGCCCCACCGGCCTCCCCCGACCGGGCCCGCTGAACCGGCCTCATCGGCTCCCCCCGACCGGGACCGCTGACCGGCCCCACCGGCCCCCTCCGCGAACGCGACCACCGACCGTGCCCGAAAGGACCCCCTGACCATGACGGACGCCTCGATACCCCGCTTCACCGGCGACGCCAGCCCTTACGGCGGCGGCGACCCGTACGCCGACCACCGCACCGCCGACTTCCCCTTCACCCACCTCGTCGACCTCGCCGACCGCCGCCTCGGCGCGGGCGTGATCGCCGCCAACGACGAGTTCTTCGCCGAGCGCGAGAACCTCCTGATCCGCGAGCGCGCCGTCTTCGACCCCGAGCACTTCGGGCACAAGGGCAAGATCATGGACGGCTGGGAGACCCGCCGCCGACGCGGCGTCAGCGCCGCCGAGCCGCACCCCACCGCCGACGACCACGACTGGGCCCTCGTCCGCCTCGGCGCGCCCGGCGTCATCCGGGGCATCGTCCTGGACACCGCCCACTTCCGCGGCAACTACCCGCAGGCCGTCTCCGTCGAGGCCGTCTTGCTGCCCGGCTCCCCGTCCCCCGAGGACCTCCTCGCCCCCGACGTGAAGTGGACGACGCTCGTCCCCCGTACGGCGGTCGGCGGCCACGCGGCCAACGGGTTCGCCGTCGACGCCGAGCAGCGCTTCACCCACCTGCGGGTCAACCAGCACCCGGACGGCGGGATCGCCCGGCTGCGCGTGTACGGAGAGGTCGCCCCCGACCCCGCCTGGCTCGGCGCGCTCGGTACGTTCGACCTCGCCGCCCTGGAGAACGGCGGCCAGGTCGAGGACGCCTCCGACCGCTTCTACTCCCCGGCCACCAACACCATCCAGCCCGGCCGCTCCCGCAAGATGGACGACGGCTGGGAGACCCGCCGCCGGCGCGACAAGGGCAACGACTGGATCAGCTACCGGCTCGCCGCCCAGTCCGGGATCCGGGCCGTCGAGATCGACACCGCCTACCTCAAGGGCAACTCCGCGGGCTGGGCGAGCCTTTCCGTACGGGACGGCGAGGGCGGCGACTGGACGGAGGTCCTGCCCCGGACCCGCCTCCAGCCCGACACCAACCACCGCTTCGTCCTGGACGGCACCGTCCGGGCCACCCACGTACGGGTCGACATCTTCCCGGACGGCGGCATCTCCCGGCTCCGGCTGTACGGATCGCTCACCGACGAAGGCGCCGCCGCCCTGGCGGCCCGTCACCGGGAGCTCGGCGGCTGACCGACGAACGGCACGGCACGGGCGGCACCGCGGTCGCAGGGGGATCGCGGTGTGCCCGGCCGGTCCCGTTACGTGAGGGTGTGTCACCCTGGTCGTGGTGTGGGGAGCGGGCCCTCGGGGCAGGCGGACCGCACCTTCGGTGTTTTCGACCTTCCGACGCCCTGACCAGGAGCCCTCCATGATCTTCATCGCCGTCAAGTTCACCGCCCTCGTCCACGAGCGCGACAACTGGCTGCCCCGCCTCGAGGACTTCACCGTCGCCACCCGCAGCGAGCCCGGCAACGTCTTCTTCGACTGGTCCTACAGCGTGGAGAACCCCAACGAGTTCGTCCTGCTGGAGGCCTTCGCCGACGGGGCGGCGGGGGAGGCGCACGTGAACTCCGACCACTTCAAGGCGGCGATCGAGACGATGTCGGAGATGGTCGCCGAGGTACCGGAGATCATCAACGTCGAGGTGGAGGGCACCGGCTGGTCGCGGATGGCGGAGGTCACCCCGCGCAACCGCTGACCCGGGAGCCCCGCCAGGGCCTGTCGTCCGAACCCTGCCGCGACAGGCTCTGGAACTCCCCGGGCACACCCGGGAACTCTCCGGGCACACCCTGGAACTCCTCGGGTACGCCCTGGAAGTGCTCGGGTACGCCCTAGAACTCCTCGTGGGACTCCGGGTCGCCGCCGAACCGCCGCTGCCTACCGGACGCGATCGTCGTCAACTCCTGCGCTGTCAGCTCGAATCCGAACAGATCGAAGTTCTCGCGCTGCCGCCCCGGGTCCGCCGACTTCGGGATCGGCACCGCGCCCATCTGCGTGTGCCAGCGCAGCACCACCTGGCCGGGGGTCACCCCGTGATCCTGGGCGATCGCCACGGTCGAGGGGTCCTCCAGCACCTCGCGGCCCCGGGCCAGCGGGCTCCAGCTCTCCGTGACGATGCCCTTCGCCGCGTGCACCGCCCGCAGCTCCTCCTGCGGAAGCAGCGGATGCATCTCGATCTGGTTCACCGAGGGCAGCACGCCCGTCTCCCGCTCCAGCCGCTCCAGGTGCGCGGCGGTGAAGTTGGAGACGCCGATGGAGCGGACCAGACCGTCCTCGCGGAGCCTGATCATCGCCTTCCAGGTGTCCACGTACTTGTCGACCCGGGGAAGCGGCCAGTGGATCAGGTAGAGGTCGACGTACTCGACGCCGAGGCGGGCCCGTGACTCCTCGAAGGAGGCGAGCGTCTCCTCGTACCCGTGGTGCCGGCCGGGCACCTTCGTGGTGACGACGAGCTCCTCGCGGGGGACGCCGCTGCGGGCGATGCCCCGGCCGGTGCCGGTCTCGTTGCCGTAGTTGAGGGCCGTGTCGACCAGCCGGTAGCCCAGCTCCAGGGCCCCGGCGACGGCCTCCTCGGCCGCCGCGTCGTCCAGCGGGTAGGTGCCGAGTCCCACCGCGGGGAGCCGTGTGCCGTCGTTGAGCGTGTGAACCGGTGTGCCGGACATGTGCTGGTTCCGTCCTTCCCGCCGCTGCCCCGTCCCGGCCAGCGTAGGGGCGCGGCAGGCCCGGGGCGCGCGCCCCGGGCCGTGTCGCACGCGCCGGGCGGTGTCGCACGCCCCGGGCGTGCGCCTTGGGGGCGGCGGACCGCCGGAGCCTCCCGGGTCGTGTCGCTCAGGCCGCGTGGCCGCCGTCGACGACGATCTCCGTGCCGGTGATGAACCCTGCCTCCACGCTCACCAGATACGCGACGAGCGAGGCGACCTCCTCCGTCGTCCCGAAGCGGCCGAGCGCGGTCGCCGTGCGCTGGCCCTCGGCGAACGGCCCGTCCGCCGGGTTGAGATCGGTGTCGACGGGGCCGGGCTGGATCAGGTTCACCGTGATGCCGCGCGGCCCCAGCTCCCGGGCGAGCGGCTTGGTCAGCCCGACCAGGGCGGACTTGCTGAGCCCGTAGAGGGCGGAGCCGGGCCCGCCCACGTACCGGCTCAGGGCGGAGCCCACCGAGACGATGCGGCCACCGTCCGCCAGCCGCTCCGCCGCCGCCCGGCAGGCGAGGAAGACCGCCCGCACGTTCACCGCCAGCGTCCGGTCCACCTCCTCACCGGGCAGCTCCGCGATCGGGCCGAGGACGCCGATGCCCGCGTTGTTGACCAGGATGTCGAGCCGGCCGAGCTCGTCCGCCGCCCGGTGCACGGCGTCGGCGGCCGCGTCGGCGTCCCCCGCGTCGCAGCGCAGGGCGACGCCCCGGCGGCCGAAGCCCTCGATCTTCGCGACGACCGCACGGGCCGCCGCCTCGTCCCGTACATAGGTGACGGCGACGTCCGCGCCGTCCTGGGCGAGCCGAAGCGCGGTCGCCGCGCCGATGCCCCGGCCGCCCCCGGTGACCAGGGCGGCCCGGCCCGCAGGACCGGAGGGGACGGTGGTGGACGGGGGCAGGGTGCTGGACATGGCGGGTTCCTCGCTGATCGGGATCGCCGTCGCTCCGACGGCACCTCCCAGCAAACGCGCGCCGGGGCCCGCACACCGGCGGGTATCGGACGCCCACGGCAGCCCGGGGCCGCCTACCGTAAGGGCAGCAGCCCCGGGTCCGTCGCCGCCGCCCGCAGCCGGTCCAGGATGGCGCGCGCCGCCTTGTCGTAGCCGAGGTTGTTGTTCTGGAGCACCGACTCGGCGTTGGCCAGCTCCAGCAGGGCGATCACCTCGAAGGCCAGCTGGCACACGTCGGTGTCCCGGGCCAGCTCCCCGGCGGACCTGGCCTCCTCGATCGTCTCCTCCACGAAGGTGACCCAGCCCGTCTGCGCGGACGCCAGGGCGTCGTGCACCCGGCCGCTGCGGGCGTCGAACTCGGCGGTGGCGGCGTAGAAGAAGCAGCCGCCCCGGAACACCCGCTCGCGGGAGTAGGCGATCCACGCCTCGCACAGCCGCCAGACCCGCCCGAGCCCCGGTGGCACCGACCGGGTGGGGCGCAGCACATGGTCGACATAGACCGCCACCGCCCCCCGCACGGTGGCCAGTTGGAGCCCCTCCTTCGAGCCGAAGAGGGCGAACACCCCGCTCTTGCTCAGCCCCAGCTCGGTGGCGAGCCGCCCCAGCGACAGGCCCTCAAGACCTTCGACCGAGGCGATCTGCACCGCCCGCCCCAGAATCAACTGCCGGGTCTGGTTCCCCCGCTCGACCCGCCCGTCCACCCTTACCGACGCCATGTGACCACTCCGTGCCTCAGCGTTATCGAGGCGTCAGTCTAGGGAGCGGCGGGAGATGCCCGGGAACGATCCGACCGTTGAGACAGGTGTTCCCTTACTCAGAACCCGGCGGGTAGCGTGATCACTCCGCGTGCGAGCCGGTGAGGTCTCCACATCACGTTCCGTGGAGAATCCGGGGGAACCACGTGTCCGCTGCCGTCGTGCCCGCCCCGGGGAGCATCTCCCCGCGGCGCGCCTGGGTCACCGACCTGCCCGTGCTCGCCGTCGCCGTCGTCTGGGGCGCGAGCTACCTCGCGGCCAAGGGCATCACCACCACCCACACCGTCGTCGCCGTACTCGTCCTGCGCTTCGCGATCGTGCTGCCGGTGCTCGTGGCGACGGGATGGCGCAAGCTGCGGGCGCTGACCGGCGCGCAGTGGCGGGGCGCCGGAGTGCTGGGCCTGGTGCTGAGCGGGATCTTCCTGCTGGAGACGTACGGGGTGGTGCACACCTCCGCCACCAACGCCGGGCTGATCATCAGCCTCACCATGATCTTCACGCCGCTGGCCGAGGCCGCCGTGACCCGCGTCCGCCCGTCGGCCGGATTCGTCGCGGCGGCCGGGCTCTCCGTCGCCGGGGTCGTCCTGCTGACCCAGGGCGGCGGGTTCACCAGCCCCTCGGGCGGCGACCTCCTGATGCTCCTCGCCGCCCTCGCCCGTACGGTCCACGTCCTGGCCATGGCCCGGATCAAGGCGGTACGGGACGCCGACTCGCTCTCCCTGACCACCGTCCAGCTCGGCAGCGCGGTCGCCGTCTTCGCCGTGCTCGCCGCCGTCCCCGGCACCGGCGCCTCGCCGTGGAGCACGGCCGCGGACTTCGGCGCCCGGGAGTGGGCGGGCCTGGTCTTCCTCTCGGTGTTCTGCACGCTGTTCGCGTTCTTCGTGCAGATGTGGTCCGTACGCCGCACCTCACCGTCCCGGGTCAGCCTGCTGCTCGGTACGGAACCGCTGTGGGCCGCCGCCGTCGGCATCAGCCTCGGCGGGGAGCGGCTAGGCGCCCTGGGGGTGGCCGGGGCTGTGCTCGTCCTGGCGGGAACCGCGTGGGGGCGGCGCGCCGCCTCAGGGAGTGTCCGGGTCAGGTCTTGATCGAATCCGCCGCGACCATCACGGCGGCCCCCGCCACGATCAGCACGATGTTCACGAACAGCGTGCGGTCGCTGAGGAAGTCGATGTGCCGCACCAGCGTCCAGAACCGGAACCAGCCCGTCCACTCGTACAGCAGCCCGCCCACGCCCTGGATGAAGACGAGGAACCCGATCGTCTCGACGATTTTCTTCATGGGCCGAGCCTCCCGTCCGGCCCGGACCCGCCGCGTCGGCCACCGGTTCCGTCCGCCGCGCCGAAAGTAGCGCAGGGTGCGACTTTGGTAGCTCCCGCGCCGCTCGGAGCCCTATCGGGCCCTCCGGCTGCGTAACTTTGTCGACATGACGCGCACCGAGTACCGCTGGCTGCTTCCGTCGGCGATGGCCGACCCCGAGCTGCCGGACGACCGGGTCCGGACGCGGCGGACCGTCCGGGACTGGGCCGTCGACATCACGGCCTTCCTCATCG
Source organism: Streptomyces durocortorensis (assembly GCF_016901035.1). Taxonomy (GTDB): domain Bacteria; phylum Actinomycetota; class Actinomycetes; order Streptomycetales; family Streptomycetaceae; genus Streptomyces; species Streptomyces durocortorensis. The sequence goes on along the minus strand of NZ_JAFEUF010000041.1, from coordinate 22,409 downwards.
CCGCGGGCATCGGCCTGCTCGCCCTCGGCACGATCGAGGCCGACGACACCACGGCCGACGTCGTCGTCTTCGTGGACTCGATCGTCGGCGCGCTGGCCTGTTGCGCCCTCTGGCTCCGGCGCCGCTGGCCCGTCGCACTCGCCGTCGCCCTGACCGTCCTGTCGGTCGTCGAGCCCGTGGCCGCCGGTGCCCTGCTGGTCGCCCTCTTCAGCCTGGCCGTCCACCGCCCGTTCAAGCCGGTCGCGGTCGTCGGGGCGCTCGCACTGGCCCTGGTGCCGGTGCAACCGCTCCTGCGCCCCGACCCGGAGACCTCCTTCCTCGCCTCGGTCGTCTTCGGCGTGCTGCTGATCCTCCTGGTGATCAGCTGGGGCATGGCCGTACGTTCCCGGCGCCAGCTCGTCGTCAGCCTCCGCGAACGGGCCCGCCGCGCCGAGGCCGAGGCGGAACTGCGCGCCGAACAGGCCCAGCGCCTTGCCCGGGAGGCCATCGCCCGCGAGATGCACGACGTCCTGGCCCACCGGCTGACCCTGCTCAGCGTGCACGCCGGGGCCCTCGAATTCCGGCCCGACGCCCCTGCCGCCGAGGTCGGCCGGGCCGCCGGAGTCATCCGGGACAGCGCCCACGAGGCCCTCCAGGACCTCCGCGAGATCATCGGCGTCCTGCGCGGACCCGGCGACACCGACGAGGCGCACCGGCCGCAGCCCACCCTCGCCACCCTGGACGCCCTCGTCGCCGAGTCCCGGCTCGCGGGCATGAAGGTCGCCGTCGACAACCGGGTCACCGCCGCCGGGGACGCCCCCGCCGCTACCGGCCGCACGGTCTACCGGATCGCCCAGGAGGCCTTGACCAACGCCCGTAAGCACGCGCCCGGCACCGAGGTCTCCCTCACCGTGACGGGCGGCCCCGGCGAGGGCCTCACCGTGGAGGTGGAGAACCCCGCTCCCACCGAACCCTTCGAACGGGTTCCGGGCTCGGGCCAGGGACTCATCGGCCTCACCGAACGCGCCACCCTCGCCGGGGGAGAGCTGGAACACGGCCCGACGAAGAACGGCGGCTTCTCGGTCCGGGCCCGACTGCCGTGGCCCGCCGCGTGACGGGGGCCGTACGGGATCGGGTGACGCCCGCTGTACGGGTGGGCGCGGTACGGGAGCGGGTGAAGCGGTCCGTACGGGAGCGGGTGAAGCGGTCCGTACGGGAGCGGGTGAAGCGGTCCATACGGGAACCGGTGACGCGCTCCGTACAGGATCGGGTGAAGCCGTCCGCACGGGGACGATCGACGCCCGCCGTACCGGCGCCGCGCACCGGCTGGCTACGGTGGCCGTCATGAACACCCCGGCGTCCCCGACACCCCCGGCCTCCCCCGCGCCTCCGCCCGGACCGCCGGTCCGGCTGCTGATCGTCGACGACGACCCGCTGGTCCGGGCAGGGCTGACGCTGATGCTCGGCGGCGACGAGGGCATCGACATCGTGGGGGAGGGCGCGGACGGCCAGGAGGCCGAGGAACTGGTCGAACGGCTGCGCCCCGACGTCGTCCTGATGGACATCCGGATGCCGGTCATGGACGGACTCACCGCGACCGAGCGGCTGCGGCGCCGGCCCGACGCCCCCGAAGTCGTCGTCCTCACCACCTTCCACGCCGACGAACAGGTCCTGCGGGCCATCCGGGCCGGGGCGGCGGGATTCGTCCTGAAAGACACCCCGCCCGCCCGGATCGTCGACTCGGTCCGCCGGGTCGCCGCCGGGGATCCGGTGCTCTCGCCCGCCGTCACCCGCCAGTTGATGGCCCGCGCCGCAGGCGGCGGGCACGACGACCGGGGCGGCCGCGCCGAGCGCGCACGCAGGCGTTTCGGCCAACTCGCCGAACGGGAGAGGGAAGTCGCCGTCGCCGTCGGACGCGGCGGCTCCAACGCGGAGATCGCGGGCTCCCTCTACCTCAGCGTCGCCACCGTCAAGACCCACGTCTCACGGATTCTCGCCAAACTCGAACTCAACAACCGCGTACAGATCGCCCTGTTGGTCCATGACGCGGGACTCCTCGACACGGACCAGGAGGACGGCGGCGGCCTACGCTGAGCGGAGCACGCGAGGGCTGCCCGGCGCGCTGTGAGGGCACGTCCGGATCACCCGCCCTCCCTGTCCGCCGCAACTCCTACCGGAGGGAACCGCGTTGACCGCCCAGCCCCTGGTCGATCTCGCCGCGCTCGGCGAGCAGTTCACCCGCGACCCCTCCCGCTGCGCCGCTGGCCCGTATCGAGGCCAGGATCGCGATCCGGTCACTGCTGGAGCGCTGCCCGGACCTCCGGCTGACCGCCGACCCGGCGACGCTCGCCTGGCGTGCCGGGATGCTGATGCGGGGGCCGCTGAGCCTTCCGGTCGCCTGGTAGCGAGTGGTTTCCGGCAGCTCAGCCGCCGGGGATCTCGGTCATCGCCACCGGACGGCGTTCCCGGCGGGAGACCTCGCACGCCTCGGCGATCCGCAGGGCGTGCAGGGCCTCCCGCCCGTCGCACGGGTTGGCCAGCTCGCCGCGGACCACGCGCAGGAACGCGTCCAGCTCCGCCTCGTACGCCGGGGCGAACCGTTCCAGGAAGCCCGGCCAGGGCTTCGCCGGGGCGCCGGGACCGCCCGGCTCGGCCGAGGTCAGCGGCGTACGGTCGTCCAGGCCGACGGCGATCTGGTCCAGCTCGCCGGCCAGCTCCATCCGTACGTCGTACCCGGCGCCGTTGCACCGGGTCGCGGTGGCGGTGGCGAGCGTCCCGTCGTCGAGGGTGAGCAGGGCGGCGGCCGTGTCCACGTCCCCGGCCTCCCGGAACATCGCGGGCCCGGTGTCCGAGCCGGTGGCGTACACCTCGCTCACCTCGCGGCCGGTCACCCAGCGCAGGATGTCGAAGTCGTGGACCAGGCAGTCGCGGTACAGCCCGCCGGAGAGCGGGAGGTAGGCGGCGGGCGGCGGCGTGGGGTCGGAGGTGACCGCCCGCACGGTGTGCAGCCGGCCGAGCCTCCCCTCCCGTACGGCGGCCCTGGCCTCGCCGTACCCGGCGTCGAAGCGCCGCATGAAGCCGAGCTGGAGCAGGCTCCCCGCCGCCTCGACCTCGGCCAGCGCGGCGAGCGTGCCGGGCAGGTCCAGGGCGATCGGCTTCTCGCAGAAGACCGGCAGCCCGGTGCGGGCGGCCCGGGCGATGAGCCCGGCGTGGGCGGCGGTCGCCGAACAGATCACGACGGCGTCGGGCAGCCCCTGGGCCTCGCCCGCCCCGGTGAACAGATCGTCCACCGTGACCGCCGTCCCCCCGGTCCGCAGGGCGGCCGCGGCGGCCCGCTCCGGGTCCGCGTCCGCCAGCAGCAGGGCGTCCACGGCGGGATGACGGCTCAGCACCTCCGCATGGAATGTGCCGATCCGTCCCGTTCCGATCAGTCCGATGCGCATGGGCCCAAGGTGGCGTTCGCCCGGTCACCATGTCAAGCGTTTGTCCTGACAAACGCCATGCCATGGCTATGTCCGGACAAGCGAACTACGCTCGCCCCGTGACCGCACATGGAACCGACCGGCCGCTGCCGCTGAGCGTGGACCGCACCAGCCCGGTGCCGCTCTACTTCCAGCTGGCGCAGCAGTTGGAAGCCGCCGTGGAGCAGGGCCGGCTGGCTCCCGGCGCCCTGCTCGGGAACGAGATCGACCTCGCCGCCCGCCTCGGCCTGTCGCGGCCGACCGTCCGCCAGGCCATCCAGTCGCTGGTGGACAAGGGGCTGATGGTGCGGCGGAGGGGGGTCGGCACCCAGGTCGTCCACAGCCAGGTCCGCCGCCCGCTGGAGCTCAGCTCGCTCTACGACGACCTGGAGGCGGCCGGGCAGCGGCCCGCCACCACGGTCCTGCGCAACACCACGGAACCGGCCACCGCCGAGGTCGCCGCGGCGCTCGGCGTCGTCGAGGGCAGCGAGGTCCACCTCGTGGAACGGCTGCGCAGCGCGCACGGCGAGCCGATGGCCCTCCTGCGCAACCATCTGCCGCCGGGGCTGCTGCCCCTGCGCACCGAGGAGCTGGAGGCGACGGGCCTCTACCGGCTGATGCGGGCGTCCGGCATCACGCTGCACAGCGCCCGACAGTCAGTGGGCGCGCGCGCCGCGACGACGGGGGAGGCCGACGCCCTGGACGAGGAGCCGGGGGCGCCGCTGCTCACGATGGAGCGGACGACGTACGACGACACGGGGCGGGTGGTCGAGTTCGGCGCCCACGTCTACCGGGCGGCGCGGTACGCGTTCGAGTTCCAGCTCCTGATACGCCCGTAGCCGTCACGACCGGGCCCACCCGATGAAGCCCGTCCGGGCTTGAAGACGGGCTTGAAAGGGGCGCGGGGCCGCCCAGACCCGCCGGACGGACTTGACGGGCGGGGCGAAGAGGTCCGGGCACACGGGTTGCGCTCGACGCCCCCCGTGCCCCAGGCTCCGTGTCCGTCGGCCGACCCGCACAAGCGTTCCGTCCGTGAACGCCGGACGGGCGGGGCCGCGGGCGGGCCCGGGCAGGGCTCGGGGATACTTGGCAGCCGGCCCGGGGCCGTACACACCCCGGCCCGGGCAACCGCACAGCGAGCAGCAGCAGAAGGGCACGGCGTCGTGGCAAGGGTTCGGACAGGGGTACGCGCGATGGGCGCCGTGCTGGCAGTGGTGCTGGCAGCCGCGGGATGCAGCAGCACCGGCGGCAAGCGGGCGGAAGAACGCGCGGCCGAGGCCGCCGAGGGGCGGGCCGCGGTGAACACCCCGCGCTGGACCTTCGCCATGGTCACCCACTCGGGCGACGGCGACACCTTCTGGGACATCGTCCAGAAGGGCGCCGAGCAGGCCGCCGTCAAGGACAACATCAACTTCCTCTACTCGCACAACGACGAGGCCAACCAGCAGGCCCAGCTCGTCCAGACCGCGATCGACAAGAAGGTCGACGGGCTGATCGTCTCGCTGGCCAAGCCCGACGCGATGAAGGCCGTCGTCGCCAAGGCCGTCAAGGCGGGCATCCCGGTCGTCACCGTGAACTCCGGCTCCGCCGAGTCGAAGGAGTTCGGGGCGCTCACCCACATCGGCCAGGACGAGACCATCGCCGGTGAGGCCGTGGGCGACGAGCTGAACGGCCGGGACCGCAAGAAGGTCCTGTGCGTCCTGCACGAGCAGGGCAACGTGGGCCACGAGCAGCGCTGCGCCGGCGCGAAGAAGACCTTCGACGGCACGATGCAGAACCTGTACGTCGACGGCACCAACATGCCCGACGTCACCGCGTCCATCGAGGCCAAGCTCCAGTCCGACAAGAGCATCGACGCGGTCGTCACCCTCGGCGCCCCCTTCGCCGACGCGGCCGTCCAGGCCAAGCAGACCGCGGGCAGCGACGCCGAGATCGACACCTTCGACCTGAACGCCAAGGTCGCCACCGGCCTCCAGGACGACAAGCTCGGCTTCGCCGTCGACCAGCAGCCCTACCTCCAGGGCTACCAGGCCGTCGACCTGCTCTGGCTCTACCGCTACAACCGCAACGTCCTCGGCGGCGGCCTCCCCGTCCTCACCGGCCCGCAGGTGATCACCAAGGACGACGCCGACGCGCTCGCCGACTACACCAAGCGGGGCACCCGATGAGCGGCTCCACCGCCGCGCCCGACCGGCTGGACGAACGCCTCGTGCGCACCTCACCGCTGCGCAAGCTGCTCGGCCGCCCCGAGCTGGGCTCGGTCGTCGGCGCGGCAGCCGTCTTCCTGTTCTTCGCGATCGTCGCCGACAGCTTCCTCCAGGCCTCCAGCTTCGGCACCGTGCTGTACGCGGCCTCGGTCCTCGGCATCATGGCGGCCCCGGTCGCCCTGCTGATGATCGGCGGCGAGTTCGACCTCTCCGCCGGCGTCATGGTGACCAGCTCCGCGCTGATCTCGTCGATGTTCAGCTACCAGATGACCGCCAACGTCTGGGTCGGCGTCCTCGTCTCGCTGTTGGTCACGCTCGCCATCGGCGCGTTCAACGGCTTCATGCTGACCCGCACCAAACTGCCCAGCTTCATCATCACGCTCGGCACGTTCCTGATGCTGACCGGCCTGAACCTCGGCTTCACCAAGCTCATCAGCGGCACCGTCTCCACCAAGGCCATCGGTGACATGGAGGGCTTCGACTCGGCGCACGCCCTGTTCGCCTCGACGCTGACCGTGGGCAGCGTCGAGTTCAAGGTGACCATCCTGTGGTGGATCGCCCTGGTCGCCATCGCCACCTGGATCCTGCTCCGTACCCGCTTCGGCAACTGGATCTTCGCCGTCGGCGGCGAGGCCGACGCCGCCCGCGCGGTCGGCGTCCCCGTCATCCGCACCAAGATCGGGCTCTACCTCGGCGTCGCCTTCGCCGCCTGGATCTCCGGCCAGCACCTGCTGTTCAGCTACGACGTCGTCCAGTCCGGCGAGGGCGTCGGCAACGAGCTGACGTACATCATCGCGGCCGTCATCGGCGGCTGCCTGATCACCGGCGGCTACGGCTCCGCGATCGGCTCGGCGGTTGGCGCCTTCATCTTCGGCATGACCAGCAAGGGCATCGTCTACGCCGAGTGGAACCCGGACTGGTTCAAATTCTTCCTGGGAGCGATGCTGCTCCTGGCCACCCTGCTCAACGCGTGGGTGCGCAAGCGCGCGGAGGCGACGTCATGACGGCCACCCCTGAAGAGACCGCGGGACCGCTCGTCGAGCTGGACGACGTGTCCAAGTTCTACGGCAACATCAAGGCCCTGGAACACGTCTCGCTTGAGGTCCACGCGGGCGAGATCACCTGCGTCCTCGGCGACAACGGCGCAGGCAAGTCCACCCTCATCAAGATCATCGCTGGGCTGCACCGGCACGACGCCGGACGCTTCCTGATCGACGGCGAGGAGACCACCCTCGCCAACCCGCGCGACGCCCTGGACCGGGGCATCGCCACCGTCTACCAGGACCTCGCCGTCGTCCCGCTGATGCCGGTCTGGCGGAACTTCTTCCTCGGCTCCGAGCCCACGACCGGCGTCGGCCCCTTCAAGCGCCTCGACGTCCGCAGGATGCGGGAGACGACCCGTACGGAACTGCTCCGCATGGGCATCGACCTGCGCGACGTCGACCAGCCCATCGGCACCCTGTCCGGCGGCGAGCGCCAGTGCGTGGCCATCGCCCGCGCCGTCTACTTCGGCGCCAAGGTCCTCGTCCTGGACGAGCCGACCGCCGCACTCGGCGTCAAGCAGTCCGGCGTGGTCCTCAAGTACGTGGCGGCCGCCCGCGACGCCGGGCTCGGCGTGGTCCTCATCACCCACAACCCGCACCACGCCCACCTCGTCGGCGACCGGTTCATCCTCCTCAAGCGCGGCGTGATGTCCGGCAGCCACACCAAGGACGACGTCACGCTCGACGAGCTGACCCGGCAGATGGCGGGCGGCGGCGAGCTGGAGGAGCTCAGCCACGAGCTGGAGCGCACCCCGACGCCCACCCTCCCGGGCGGCCTCGGCACGAAGGGCGAGGCCCCCTGAGTCCCGACCGCCCCGGCGCGGCCGACCCCGCCCACCGGACCACCGGGGCCGGGCAGTGGCAGAATCGAGCGCGGCGGGCGCCGTCCGCCGCCGGCCGCGACAGCGGCCCGGCCCCTCAGACCCCGCAGGGACGATGAGCACGTACCGCGACTTCGCCCACCGCGGCTCCGCCCGCGCCACCGTCCTCAAGACGGTCGGCACCAAGGAACGCCGCTCGCACCTGTCCGCGCCCCGCGTCCCCACGGTCGGGATCGACATCGGCGGTACGAAGGTGATGGCGGGCGTCGTCGACGCCGACGGCAACATCCTGGAGAAGATCCGCACCGAGACGCCCGACAAGTCCAAGAGCCCCAAGGTCGTCGAGGACACCATCGTCGAACTGGTCCTGGACCTCTCCGACCGCCACGACGTCCACGCGGTGGGCATCGGGGCGGCCGGCTGGGTGGACGCCGACCGCTCCAAGGTCCTGTTCGCCCCGCACCTCGCCTGGCGCGACGAGCCCCTGCGCGACGCGATCGCCTCCCGCCTCGTCGTCCCCGTCATGGTCGACAACGACGCCAACACCGCCGCCTGGGCGGAATGGCGCTTCGGCGCGGGGCGCGGCGAGGACCACCTCGTCATGATCACCCTCGGTACGGGGATCGGCGGCGCGATCCTGGAGGACGGCCAGGTCAAGCGCGGCAAGTACGGGGTCGCCGGTGAGTTCGGCCACATGCAGGTCGTGCCCTCGGGCCACCGCTGCCCCTGCGGCAACCGGGGCTGCTGGGAGCAGTACAGCTCCGGCAACGCACTCGTCCGGGAGGCCAGGGAACTGGCCGCCGCCGACTCCCCGGTCGCCCACTACCTGCTGGACCGGGTGAAGGGGAACATCCCCGACATCACCGGGCCCCTCATCACCGAACTGGCCCGCGAGGGCGATGCGATGTGCATCGAACTCCTCCAGGACATCGGCCAGTGGCTCGGCATCGGCATCGCCAACCTGGCCGCCGCGCTCGACCCCTCCTGCTTCGTCATCGGAGGCGGTGTCAGCGCCGCCGACGACCTCCTGATCAACCCCGCCCGCGACGCCTTCAAGCGCCACCTCACCGGCCGCGGCTACCGCCCCGAGGCGAGGATCGCGAAGGCGCAGCTCGGCCCCGAGGCGGGTATGGTCGGCGCCGCGGACCTGGCGCGGCTGGTCGCCCGCCGATTCCGCCGGGCCAACCGGCGGCGCGTCGAGCGGTACGAGCGGTACGCCCAGATCTACGACCAGGCGGCGAGCACCATCCGCAACACGCGGTCCACCCGGACCGGCGACTGAACCGCGGGCGCCTTTTCCGGCGTCCACCCTTCAGTACGCCTGTTCCGTACCTCTTTCTGAGCACGCCGTCGCCGCAGCACCTTAGGGACCACCTGATCATGATCGCAGCCGAGCACCCCGTGGTGCCGCACCAGTCGGACTCTCCGGGCGACGGCGAGGGCAAGCCGCCCGAGGATCCCCGGCATGTGTTCAAGCGGCGCTTCATCACCGCCACGATCATCGTGCTGCTGATCGGCATCCCGGCCGGCTACCTGCTGATCTCGGCCGGCCAGAGCCGCCGCTCGGGCATGGACAAGGAGACCGAGGCGGCCGCCCAGGGGCTGCGCGAGGGCTGGCCCTCCAAGATGCAGCGCCGGATCTTCGAGATCCCGATTCCCGGCAACGGGCAGGGTGTGCAGTATTACGAGACGAACAACTGGAAAGCCAGTCGGATGTACGCCAAGTTCCGGACGACCTCCGCCGGTCTCGACCGCTTCCTGACCGGGGTGGGCACCGGGCGCGCGGCACTGGAACCGGAGAAGATCACGATCAGCCCGCGGGACATCAAGATCACCGGCTGGTCCTTCGGCCCGGGCGAGCACTGGGCAGGCACCACGCACAGCAACAAGAAGCCGCGCCCCACCCAGAACATCACGGTCAACATGACCGATCCGGCCAGTCCTGTCGTGTATGTCGTATCGGCGGCGACCCCCTGACTCTCCCCTGGGTGGGGCGGTCGTGAGCCCAGGCCCCCGAGGGGCCGAGAACCGGCCGCTCGTCCTCGGCTCGTCTCAAAGATGTCCTGCGAAGGACTGCCCCGGACCGCGATGATGATCGCCATGCCCGAAGTTCTGGAGATCCTCGCCCTTGCCTGTACCGGTCTGTACGCCGGGTACATGATCGCTTTCATGTCGGGTGTCATGCCCGCGCTCAAAGAGGTGGACGACGCGTCGTTCACCCTGGTCATGCGGGTGGTGAACCGCAAGGTTCCCGGCCCGCTCTTCCTGCTGCTCTTCCTCGGGTCGCTCGCGTTCCCGGCGGCCTCGTTCTTCGTCGAGCCGGACGGCAGGGCCGCCGTCGACACCACCCTGGTGGGCGTCGCGGCCGTGTGCGCTCTGGTGGGACACCTGATCACCTCGGGTGGCAACGTCCCGCTGAACAACGCGCTGGAGGCGTCGAAGGGGCGGGGCGGCGACCGGGCTGCCCGCACCGCCTTCGAGGGCCGGTGGGCCGCTCTGCACGTCCTGCGCACCCTGTGCGCGACCGCCGCCTTCGTCCTGGTCGCGCTGGCTGTCACCGGCTGAGCGGGCGCCGACTGTCGCCGCGCTGCGACGTGATGCCTACGTGAAGCTTCACGGAATGAGACGATGGCGAATGAAACTGAGCCTGTGAGCTATTCACCGTCTGCACTCCGGAGACTTTAATGAAGTCATGAGCACTAACGGACAGAACACAGAGCCCATCCTCGTCATCGGCGGCACCGGCAAGACCGGGCGGCGCGTCGTCGAGCGTCTGGAGACGCTCGGCCGCCCGACCCGCGTCGGCTCGCGCTCCAGCGAGACCCCCTTCGTCTGGGAGGACGAGAACACCTGGGAGGCCGCTCTCGACGGAGTCTCCGCGGTCTACGTCACCTACTACCCGGACCTGGCGTTCCCCGGCGCCAAGGAGGCCATCGGACGGTTCGCCTCCGTCGCGGTGCAGCGGGGTGTCAAGCGCCTCGTGCTGCTCTCCGGTCGGGGCGAGGAAGGGGCGGTCGCGAGCGAGGACGCGCTCAAGGCGTCCGGTTGCGACTGGACCGTCGTCCGCTGCAACTGGTTCAACCAGAACTTCAGCGAGAGCTTCTTCCTCGACCCGGTTCTCGCCGGTGAGCTGGCGCTGCCGACCGGTGACGCCGTCGAGCCCTTCGTGGACGCCGACGACATCGCCGACGTGGCGGTCGCCGCGCTCACCGACGACCGCCACATCGGCAAGACGTACGAGCTCTCCGGCCCGCGGCTGCTGAGCTTCCACGACGTGGCCCGCGAGCTGTCGGCCGCCACCGGCCGGACCATCGCCTACATCCCGGTCAGCGTCGACGACTACCGTGCGGCGCTGCGGCAGCTGGGCGAGCCGGAGGAGTTCGCGGACCTCTTCACGCTGATCGTGGACGGCCGGAACGCGAGCGTGGTGCACGGTGTCCGCGAAGCCCTCGGGCGGGAGCCCAAGGATTTCGCGGACTACGCCAAGGAAGCGGCCGCGGCCGGCGCCTGGAACGTCTGACCGCTCCTTTTCGAGCAGTGGTGGTCCGCGGAACCGGGAATCCGGAC
>NZ_JAFEUF010000041.1:0-11321 GCF_016901035.1 Streptomyces durocortorensis | reverse complement strand
GCCCGCCCCCCCCCCCGCGCCGCCCCCCCCCCCCCCCCGCCCTTTTCTTCCGGCGTTCGGGCCCCCCCCCCCCCCCCCCCCCCCCCCCCCCCACCACCTGTGGACCGTGTGTTGCCACATACCGACAAGTCGGGGGCCCGGCAGCGCAGCGCCGGAGTGCCCGAAGAAAAGAGGGACGCGATGGACGGGCCGGCGTGGGAGGGCAGAGGGGTGGGCGCGCTGCCCCGTCATCTGCGCGGATTCGCGCAGACGCACCTCGCGCTGCGACGTGATTCTCGCCGACTGGTCGCCGCGGTACCGCTGTTGACCTCGTCCGGTCTGCCCGCGGTCGCGGAGTGGTGGGGGCAGTTCAGGGGCATCGTCGACTGGCACCACCGTACCGAGGACGAGATCCTCTGGCCGGGGCTGATCGAGCATGCCCCCGAGATCGCCGCCGGATCGCACCTCATGGTCCAGGACCACGTGGCCCTCGACGACTCCATGCTGCGGGTGACCCGGGCTCTCGAATCGGGCCGGGCGGAGGCGCTGGACGGTCCCGTCGGCATGTTCGACTCGGTCCTTCACCAGCACCTGCACGAGGAGGAGGAGCTGACGTTCCCGGTCTTCACCCGGGTGCCGCCGGACGTCTTCACCGCCCTGGAACGCCGGGTCCTGGCCGCTGCGCCCTTCGGTGTCAAGCGGATCCTGCCGCCCTGGCTGCTGGACGGACTTCCCGACCCGGGCGGGGTGATGCCGGGGCCGGTGCGGCTGATGGGCCGCACCCTGCTCTCGAAGAGCTACCGCCGCTCCGTCACCGGGCTTCTGGAGCCCACCTGACCCGGATCCTCCGCCGGTGCCGGCGGGCCCGAACCACAGAACGACCGGAGAGACATCATGAGTCCCAGCTCCTCCCGAACCGATCCCGCGCTCCTCGCGGCCACCGTCGGCACCGGTCTGATGACCGGTCTCTACCTCGCCTTCGACGTCGGTGTGATGCCCGCGCTGGCGCGCCGCGACGACGAGGCGTTCGTGAGCGCGATGCGCCGGTTCAACGACGCCCTCGACGACAGCGCCTCCTTCGGGGCGCTCTTTCTCGGAGTGTTCGTGGCCACCGGTGTCGCGGCCCGGCGGCTCCGCCGCGCGGAGCGGGCCAGGGCCGCCCGGCGGGCCACGGCGGCCGCGGTGCTCTACGGTCTGAGCATCGCGGTGACCGTCGGTGCCAACCTGCCGCTGAACCGTGCTCTCCGCACCGCCCCGGCGACCGCGTCGTCGGCGGCGACGGCCGCCAGGACCGCCTACGAGGGGCCGTGGCGGAAGGCGAACGCCGTCCGTACGGCCGCCTGCCTGGCAGCTCTCGCACTGCTCGGCGACGCGGCCCGACGGCGGGCGGTCTCCCGGGCGTGATGACGGGAAGTGTCGAGCCGGGAATCGGGAACCGCCGAGGGTTCCGGCCCGTTGGCACAAGGGCTCTGAGGCTTGACCGAGCTTCAGGGCGCGGTCCGTGCCGCGGTCGGCGATGCCTACGGGGGCCGGCGGCCGCCGGGGCGGGACGCGCTCCGAGATCACGACGTCGGAACGGAATGAGGTGACTGTGGTGGATGCGTTCAGCGGCCTGCTGGGAAGCCCCAAGGCGCGGGGGGCCTTTCTGCTGAAATCCGTGTTCAACCCCCCGTGGGGACTGCGGGTCGAGGACCGTGCCCCCCTGTCGCTCGTCACCCTGTTGCACGGGTCGGCGTGGGTGCTCCGCGAAGGCGCCGAGCCGGTGAGGCTGGCCGCCGGGGACGTCGCGGTCCTGCGCGGCCCCGAGCCGTACACCCTCGCCGACGACCCGGCCACTTCGCCCGGCGTCACGGTGGCCGCCGAACAGCGGTGCAGCACCACCGACGGCGAGGACGTCACGGAGACGATGTCGCTGGGCGTGCGCACCTGGGGCGAACCGCACCGCTCCGGCTCCACGGTGATGCTCAGCGGTACCTACCAGGCGCCCAACGAGGTCGGCCGCCGACTGCTCGCCAGCCTGCCGGCCCTGCTGGTGCAACCCGCCTCCGCCGCCCGGACACCGCTGATCGGCATGCTGGCCGCCGAGATGGACCAGGAGGACATCGGCCAGGAAGTGGTTCTGGACCGGCTCCTCGACCTCTTGCTGATCAATGTGCTGCGCTCCTGGCTGGCCGAGCCCGGCACCGGCGCGCCGCTCTGGTTCCGCGCCCAGAGCGACCCCGTCGTCGGCCGTGCGCTGACGCTGCTGCACGACCGGCCGAGCGAACCGTGGACGGTCGCCTCGCTCGCCACCGCCGTGGAGGTCTCCCGGGCGAAACTGGCGCGTCACTTCACCGAGCTGGTCGGCGAGCCGCCGATGTCCTACCTGACCGGATGGCGGCTCACGCTCGCCTCCGACCTGCTGCGCGACCCCGATCTCTCGGTTGCCAAGATCGCCGAACAGGTCGGCTATTCGGGGCCGTTCGCGCTGAGTGCCGCGTTCAAACGCGAGCGCGGTGTCAGTCCCCAGGAGTACCGCCGGGGCAAGCGCTCGGAGGAGGTCCTGGCCACCGGTTCCGACGGCCGGACGGTGATGCTCAGACGCTGAGCCGTGCCGCCCGCCCGGGCGCCCGGCCGGGGGCGGGTTGGGGGGCGGGGCCGGGCCCCCCCCGGGGCCCCCCCCCCGCCCCCCCGCTGCACCGGGCCCGGGTGGGGGTAGCCGCGGGGGGCCCGGGGGGGGGGGGGGGGCCCCGGGGTGGTCTTGCCCTCCCGGCTCGCCGGGGCCGCCGCCGCGCCGCCCCCCCCCCGCACGGTTCCGATGCCCGGTACGGCCACCGCCGTGAGCAGCAAGCCGTCCCCCATGTGCCAGCGGCCCCGGTAGGGGTACGCGCCGCCCACCGGTCGTGGTACGCCGTCTTCGGACGCGGTCACGGCTGATCGCCTTCGCACCGGGGGCGGTTGCGTCCGCTCCGGACGCACCAGGGCTGTGAGGGAGCCGTCGGCGGTGAGCGCCACCTCGACCGCGCGGGTTCCGATCCATCGGCCCGTGGCCGGGTGCCAGGCCTTGTAGACCGATTCCTTCGCGCTGAACAGCAAGCGGTCCCAGGGGACTTCCGGCGTTCGCCGGGACAGCTCCGCCACCATGCGCCGCTCCGGGTCCGTCGCCACCAGGCCCAGTAGTCCGGCCGGCAACGGCAGCGCCGGTTCGGCGTCCACCCCGAGCGCCGCCCACACGTCGTCGCGGGCGGCCACCGCGCCCCGGTACCCGGCGCAGTGCGTGATGCTCCCGACGACACCGGGCGGCCACTTCGGCCCGCCGTCCGGGGTACGCAGCAACGGAACCGGGGGCACGGCCAGTTGGGCCAGACACCGGTGGGCGCAGGCCCGCGCGGCGGCGAACCGCCGGACGGTCGCCTCGGGCCGCCCGCGCAGCAGCGCCAGCTCCCGGGGGTCGGGCAGGCCGGGCAGCGCGTCGTCGAACGCCTCCGCCCGCGCTACTCCCTCCGGTACGACCCGCCCGATCACGGCCTGCCGCCCGCCCCGAGCACCTCGAGACCGCGGCCGGAAGCCCGCGCGCCCCGCGCGCCCTTCCGGGCCCGCCCCCGAGGTGTGGAGCGCTGCGGGCCACCGGTCACCGGGATCCCGTCCGATGCACGGTCTCATCGCTCCGGGACCGGCCGACGAACGCCCGGTGCACCCGCAGGACCGCCGCGACCACCGCGTCCGGGCTCTCCAGCGGCAGGACGTGTCCGGCACCGGGCAGGGGGGTGAACGTGGCGTCCGGCAGCGCGGCAGCCAGTTCCCGCCCCAGCTCCGGCCGGATGACCTTGTCCTTCTCCCCGGCCAGGACCGCGACCGGAATCCGCAGGGCGGCCGACGCCGCCCGGAGGTCCATGCCCCGGGAGGAACGGAAACAGGCGGCGCGCACCGCCGGCGCGGTCCCGGCGAACACCTGACGGTTCACCTCCCGGGACCGGGAATCCAGCGCCGTACCCGTCATCTGGCCGAGCAGGAGCCGCCCGAGCACGGGCCGCCGCAGGGCCCAGGAGAAGAGCGGGGCCTCCATCATGGCGGCCTCCTTCTCCGGCGTGTCCTGGTCGTGCGCCGCCGAAGCGACCAGCACCAGGCCCACCGGTCCGGTGCCCGGCCCCGGCGCAGCCGTCAGGGACAGGGCCGCGAACCCGCCCCCGGAGTGGCCGACGACGATCGGCGCGCCGCCGGCGTACGAGACGACCGTCGCGAGGTCGGCGGTCATGGCCTCGGCACTCACCCCCGAGGACCCCACGGTCGAGGCGCCGTGGCCGCGCAGATCGTAGGAGACCACCGGGAAACCGCTGCGCAGCAGACGGTCGGTCACCAGGCTCCAGATCCTGCGACTGCCGCCCCACCCGTGCGCCAGCACAACCACGGGAAGCTCCTCGTCCCTCCGCTCCAGCGGGCGCAGCACGGAGAGCGCCAGGCGTCCGCCGTCCCCGGCGGTCAGGAAGACCTCCCCGGCTTCGGGCGTCGTCACCGCGCACCTCCGGCCGCGGGGGTGGCGGGCGTGCTGACGGACAGCAGCTGGTTGAGCCTGCCGAACGCGGCGCGGGTAGCCCGGGTGTGCATCGCGCCGACATCCACCAGGCGTGCGAGGAAGGCGAGCTGGCCCTGCGGACTGGCCCGGAAGAACATCACGAGCCGGGTGCCGCCGTCCTCCAGCGGGGTGAGCGTGAACTCCGCGGTGCCGCGGAAGGCCCCTTCCACGTACTCCAGCGCCAGTCGCTCCGCCTGCTGTACGGCGGTGGTGCGCGCGGTGAACCGCAGCTTCTTGCCGCCCTTGTCGACACCCTTGGTGTGGACGGTGATCCGGGTCAGCGCACCGACCCGGTCCGGAGCGCCGTCCACCGGCTCGAAGGTGTTGTCCGGCACCCACCACCGTGCCCTGCCCGAGAGCTCGCCCAGCAGGGCCTCCCAGACCGCGTCCGGACCGGCGGTGAGCCATGCCTCGTCGACCAGCTCGTATGTCTTCAACTGCTCCTCCAGGGGGATGAACGGGAAGGGCCGCTCCCGCAGGAGCGGCCCCGGGCCGTGCTCGGTCAGCCGAAGAAGCCCTGGCCGGGGGTGAGGACGTTGCCGGGGTCGAAGCGGCGCTTCGCTTCGCACAGTGCCCCGTAGCTGCTGCCGAAGTGGCGCCGCCAGTCCGCGGCGGTCAGATCCGGCACCGCTCCGACGAGGTAGCGCTTGGCGCCCAGCTCCACGGCCCGGTCGTACAGCCACCGGTTCTGCTTGACCATCCGCGCGATCTCGGCGTCGCTGGTTCCCGGGTTCGGGAAGCGCAGCAGGTCGAAGAGGTAGCCGGTCCTGTCCCTCGGCTGCACCGCCATGGGCGCGTTGACCTTGGACGTCGGGTACGGGTAGGTGAGCAGCACCCCGGCGCCCAGGCTCTCCGGGGTGAGCTGGCTCTCCACCAGGCGCAGGAAGCGGGCTGCCGAGGAACGCGGCAGGAAGAGGCTCAGCCACGGCTTGGCCTCGAACCAGTGTCCGGCCTCCTTGAGGAAGGCCTCGTAGCCGTCCAGCCGGAAGAGGTAGTCGCGCAGCGCGTAGTCCTCGATGTGCGCCTCGGCGCGGAGGTCCTTGAGACCCGACAGCAGCCGCGCCCGGTCGGGGAGGCGCCCGCCGGAGTACGTCGCGACCGCCTCGATCTTGTAGCGCCACCCGGAGTCGTCCGGTTTGCGGACCATCTCGCCGCCCTGCATCTGGAAGCGCCGGTCGGCGAGCAGGATCTCCGAGTCCTTCATGAAGGCCGTGACGTCGCTGTAGAAGAGGCTGAAGACGGTGGCCCGTTCGGCTGACGGGACGGTCCGCAGCGTCACGCTGACGATGACACCCACCTGACCGCCGCCGGCCAGTGCGGCGCGGAAGAGGTCCGAGCGCCGGTTCTTGGAGGTGGTGACCACCTCGCCGGTTCCGGTCACCACGGTCATCGAGGTCACGGTGTCCGCGATGAGGCCCTCGGAGCCCATGGTGAGCCCGATGCCGCCGACACTGATCGTGCCGCCCACCGAGAGCGGCAGGTAGTCGGGCAGGGCGGGCAGGGTGCGGCCGCGGGGGAGCAGATGGTCGGTGATCTCCGCCCAGGTCGCCCCGGCCTCCACGGTGATGGAGTCGCTGCCGGTCGACAGGATGCGCGCCATACCGCGGGCGTTGACCGAGATCCCGCCGGGGACCGCGGCCTGGCCGTAGCAGGAGTGGGACTCCAGGTCGCCGCCGGTGCCGCTGCGGCCGTTGACCGCCAGCTTCAGCCGGTTGGTCCGGGCGTAGCCGATCATCTTGGCGATGTCCTGGACCGAGCCGGGGGTGAGGACCGCCCACGGAACGGTGCCGTTGACGAGCCGGCCGAAGTCGTGGCTGTAGGACCCGAACTGGCTGGTGTCCGTGGTGAGCGTGCCGTCCAGCTGCGGTACGGACACGATGCGGTCGCCGGGACGGCGCGCCGTGTCGGCTGCGTGGGCCCAGCTGCCGGTGGTGGCGTTCCAGCCGATCACCGTGGCGGCGGCGCCGACCGTGCCGAGCACTGCTCTTCGGGAAGGGGTGTGCAGGTTCACGGGGAAGGACTCCATGTCTCGTCGGTCACGCGGACGGCTGTCAGGAAGCGGCGGGCGTGGTCGCCCGCAGGTCCTCGCTGGTGCTCAGCAGGTGCTCGGCGGGGTCGAACCGACTGGTGGCACGGCGGAAGCGCCACGTGTAGGTAGGCCAGATGGACGGGTTGCGGCCGTGCTCGTCGAGGTACCAGCTGCGGCAGTTCCCGGCGTTCCACACCGTGCCGTCCAGCCGCTGGTCCAGCTTGTCGTTGTAGGCGCGCTGGGCCTCGGGCAGCGCCTCGACGCTGGCCAGACCGCGCTGGTCCATCGTCTTGAGGGCGTCGAGCAGATAGGCGATCTGAGCCTCGATCATGATCACCTGGGAGGAGTGGCCCAGTGTGGTGTTCGGCCCGAGCAGCATGAAGAGGTTGGGGAAACCGGCCACGCTCGTACCGCGCAGTGCGCTCATGCCCTCGTTCCAGGCGTCCTTGAGACCGACGCCGTTCCGGCCGAAGACGCGCTCGGCGATCGGGCGGCGTACCGCCTCGAACCCCGTGCCCAGCACGATGGTGTCCACCGGGCGCTCCCGGCCGTCGGCCGTGACCACCGCGTCGGGAGTGACCTTGGCGATGCCGTCGGTGACCAGCTCCACGTTGGGCTGCTGGATCGCCGGGTAGTACGTGTTGGAGAAGAGCAGGCGCTTGCAGGCCATCACGTAGTCCGGGGTGAGCCGGGCCCGCAGCGCCTCGTCCGGCACGCTCTTCCTGAGGTGGTCGGACGCCATCTTCTGCATCTTCCCGGCGACGGCGGGACGCGCCATCACGAACGCCAGGATCTCCCGGCCCCACATGTTGAAGTTCCGGCGGAAGCGCTGGTAGCCGGGGACCGAGGTCAGCAGCTTGGTCTGGAGGGCGCTGTTGGCCTTGTCGTTCTTGGGGCCGATCCAGGGCGGGGTGCGCTGGTAGAGGTCCAGCTGTCCGACCTCCGGCTGGATGGCGGGGACGAACTGGATGGCGGACGCCCCGGTGCCGATCACGGCGACCCGGCGGCCGGTGAGGTCCAGGTCGTGCCGCCACCGCGAGGAGTGGAAGACCTCGCCCTGGAACTCGGAGAGACCGGGGATGTCCGGGACGGCCGGCTCGCTGAGGTAGCCGGTGCCGGTGACGAGGACCCGGGCTGTGTAGTCGCCGCCCGTGGTGGAGATCAGCCACCGCTTGCGCAGGTCGTCCCAGCGCGCCTCGGTCAGCTCGTGCCGGAAGCGGATGCGTGAGCGCACCCCGAACCGGTCGGCGCAGTCGCGCAGGTAGTCGAAGAGCTCCCGCTGCTTGCCGAAGGTGCTCTTCCAGTTCGGGTTGGGGGCGAACGAGAAGGAGTAGAGATGCGACATCACATCACAGGCGCAGCCCGGGTAGGTGTTGTCGCGCCAGGTGCCGCCGACTTCGTCGGCCCGCTCGAAGACCAGGAAGTCGTCGATGCCCTGCTGCATCAGCCGGATCGCGGTGCCGAGCCCGGAGAAGCCGCTGCCGATCACCGCCACCCGCAGGTCGCGGGCCGGGTCCAGGGGTGCCTGAGCCATGCCGGTCACCCCTTACGGGCCAGCGTCAGCCGGAAGTTGTTGAAGAAGCGGTCCTCCAGCGTGTACGCGAAGATGTCCAGGTAGCGTTCGAAGCGGGCCACCACCTCCTCGCTCTCCAGCGCCACGGCCTCCTCGCGCCGCTCGGCGAGCAGCACCAGCCAGGCACGGCAGGCCTGGGCGAACGCCTCACGCTCGTTGACCAGTTCCACCACCTCGAACAGGCCCTCGGCGGCGGCTGCCAGCTCGTGCAGGTGCGGGATGTGCATTCCGGCGAACTCGGAACGCTGGAGGAACTTGAGGTCCGCCAGGATCTTCCGGCCGATCGGCTGGGCCTCGGCGGTCATGGTGTGCAGGACGAACCGGCCGTCCGGCACCAGCGCCTCGTGGACCTGCTGGAAGAAGAACCGGTAGCGCTTGGTGCGCTCCTTCGGTGACAGGCTGGAGGGCACGAAGTGCTCCAGCGCGTTGACACAGAACGCCGCGTCGTAGGTGCCCGGGGCGCTGTGCTCCGACCAGCTCTCCACCCGGGTGGTGAGGGCCGGGTTGTCGAGGCCCGCGATGAAGTCGGCCTGGGTGCGGCTCAGCGTCAGACCGACCGCCTCGCGTACGCCGTGCTTCCGCGTCAGCCGGTCCATCAGGGTGCCCCAGCCGCAGCCGATGTCCAGGACCCGGTTTTTGCCCGCGGCGTCCGCCAGCTCGGCGAACGCGTCGAGCTTGCGCTCCTGCGCCAGGTCCAGGGCTTCGGTGAGGCCCTCGCCCTCCTGCCAGTAGCCGCCGCTGTACATCATGCTGGGCCCCAGCAGCAGCCGGTAGAACTCGTTTCCCACCTCGTAGTGGTGGCGGACTGCGTCCACCTCCGGCTCCGCGGTGTGGGAGGCAATCGTCGCCATCCTCGCCCTCTCCTCGCAGCTTCTGCCGGCCGGGCGCAGATGCGCTCGGCCGGCTTTCGGGTTCCGAACCGTGCTGTGAGGGAGCCAAGCGGACCTGTGCAATCGGTCCGCAACAGCAGCGTGTGACCGTCTTGTTGCGGACCGATTGCGAGGAGCGGCTTGCATGCCGTCACGACCGTACGCCGCGTTGAGAGAGGAACAAATCATGGCACTGCCGACTGTCGAGGTTCTCTCGGAGCAGCTCGCCGCCGTCTCCGGAGCCACCGAAGTGACGCCCGACGCGCCGATCCGGCACATCCCGGGTGTGGACTCGCTGGACCTGATGGAGTGGCTGTACAACTTCCAGAACGAGCACCCCGACATTCCCGCGGACGAGTCGCTCTTCGCGGAGCTGGACGACAGCACGACGATGCGGGACGTGTACGCGAAGCTGGTCGACCTCACGCCGCAGCCGGCCGAGGCCTGAGGCGGGACCATGAGTGGATTCGCCATCGCGGGGTGGGGCAAGGCCCTGCCCGAGCGGGTCGTCACCAGTACGGAACTGGCCGAGCGCTTCGGGGTCGACGAGCACTGGGTCGTCAGCCGTTGCGGTATCCATGAGCGGAGGGCGGTCGACCCGGGCCAGACGACCGCCTCCCTGGCCGTCGAAGCGGGCCGCGCGGCTCTGGCCAAGGCGGGGCTGACCGGCGCCGACATCGCCCATCTGATCGTGGCCACGGCCACACCCGAGCAGCCCTCTCCCGCCACCTCCGCCTTCGTCCACCACGACCTGGGAATCGCCGGCGGGGCGATGGACGTCAACTCCGAATGCGCGGGCTTCGTCTACGGGCTGGTCGCGGCCATGGGCATCCTGCGCATGGACCGTCGTCCGATCCTGCTCATCGGGTCGGACACGCACACCCTGACCGCCAACCCCGCCGACCGGGACCTGTCCATCCTGGTCGGCGACGGAGCGGCCGCGGTGGTCCTCGTACCGGGTCCGGAAGATCCTGTTCTGGCCTGGAATCTGGGCGCCGACGGATCGTGTGCAGATGCACTCAAGGTGCAGGCGGGCGGAAGTCGGATGCCCACAACGCCGGAAACGGTCGCGCAGGGGCTCCACTTCGCACAGATCAAGGGCAACGAGATCTACCTCAACGCCGTCCGCTACACCGTGCGAACAGTGCGCGAGACGCTGGAGAGCGCGAAGGTCGCTCCGGCGGAGGTGCATCACGTGATCCCGCACCAGGCGAACATCCGGATCATCAACTCGGTGATGCAGCACTCGGGTCTGCGCCCGGAGTCCCTGATCACCAACCTGGACCGGTACGGCAACACCGCGTCGGCCTCGATCCCGCTGGCCCTCACCGAGGCCCTGGAGGCGGATCGGATCAAGGCGGGAGAGCTGGTCCTGCTCGCCGGGTTCGGGGCGGGCATGACCTGGGGTTCGGTCCTGATGCGCTGGGGAGGCGCCACGTGAGCGGAGCACAGCAGGCGGGCAAGCGCCCCGATGCGCCGGTGGCCCTGGTCACCGGCGCGTCGGGCGGCCTCGGGCAGGCGCTGGCGGTCGAACTGGACGCACTGGGCTGCCGGGTGGCCGTCCACTACCGCAGCTCGGCCGACCAGGCCCGGGCGGTGAGCGAGAAACTGACGAACGACTCGGTCGTGGTCGGCGCGGACGTCGGCTCGTGGGAGGAGACACAGCGTCTCTGCCAGGAGGTCGAGCGGACTCTCGGCCCGATCGACGTGGTGGTGAACAACGGAGCGGTCCGCAAGGACGCCCTGATGGCGATGCAGGCCCCGGACGACTGGCACGAGGTCATCCGCACCAACCTGCTGGGATCGTTCCACACCAGCCGGGCCGCGCTGCCGTACATGCTGCGGCAGCGCTGGGGCCGGATCGTCAACGTCGTATCGCCGTCGGGCTTCATCGCCACCGCGGGGCAGACCGCGTACTCCGCGTCCAAGGCCGGAGTGATGGGCATGACCCGTGCGCTGGCGGCTGAGTGCGGCCGGCGAGGGGTCACGGTCAACGCGCTGTCACCCGGGTTCATGATCACGGGCATGACCGACCAGCTGCCGGAGAGCATCGTGTCGGACATGGCGCGCAAGGCGCCGGTCCCGCGGTTCGTCACCGTCGAGGAGGTCGCCCGGAGCGTCTCGCTCTTCCTCGACCAGGACTGCATGACCGGGCAGGTGATCAGCATCGACAGTGGTGTCTCCATCATGTGAGCCGTTGCACGGCAGTGGGGGGGGGGGGGCCCCCCGGGGGGGCCCCCCCCCCCGGGGGGGGGGGGGGGGGGGGGGGGGGGGGGGGTGCGGTTTGCCAACCCCGCGCCCGCGCGGGCCGCGCCGGGG
>NZ_JAFEUF010000419.1 GCF_016901035.1 Streptomyces durocortorensis | reverse complement strand
GACCCCACGGACCCGCCGGACCCGACCGATCCGCCCGACCCCACGGACCCGCCCGAACCGTCGCCGGACCCGACCGACCCGAGCCCCACGGACCCGGCTCCGACCGACCCCGGCCCCACCGACCCGGACCCGACGGGCTGAGGACAGCCGCCCGACAGGCCGAGGACAACAGACGACGGGGCCCGGGGGCTCAGCGCCCCCCTGGGCCCCGGTCTGTCAGCGCTTCTTCTTCGAAGGCTCGGGCAGCGGCGGGTCCGCCGGGTGCGGGGCCATCGGCAGCAGCGACGACAGCCGCTCCTCGCACAGCTGGACCAGCCGGTCGTACCCCTCCTTGCCCATCAGCTCGATCAGCTCCGGGCGGTAGGACACGTACACCGGGTCACCGGCCCCGTGCGCCGAGGTGGCCGAGGTGCACCACCAGTGCAGGTCGTGGCCGCCCGGCCCCCAGCCCCGGCGGTCGTACTCCCCGATCGTCACCTGGAGCACCCGGGTGTCGTCGGGCCGGTCGATCCAGTCGTACGTCCGCCGCACCGGCAGTTGCCAGCAGACGTCCGGCTTGGTCTCCAGGGGCTCCTTGCCCTCCCGCAGCGCCAGGATGTGCAGCGAGCAGCCCGCCCCGGCGGCGAACCCCGGCCGGTTCTGGAAGATGCAGGAACCCTCCCAGCGGCGCGTCTGGCGCTCGCCGTCCTCGTCGACGCCGACCCAGCCCGTCTCCGTACCGACGTCGTGGAACTGCCACAGCTCGGGGGTGAGCCGTGCCACGTTCTCGGCGACCCGCTTCTCGTCGTCCTCGTCGGAGAAGTGCGCGCCCAGCGTGCAGCAGCCGTCGTCGGCGCGGCCCGCCTGGATGCCCTGGCAGCCGCTGCCGAAGATGCAGGTCCAACGGGACGTCAGCCAGGTCAGATCGCAGCGGAAGACCTGTTCGTCGTCGGCCGGGTCGGGGAACTCCACCCAGGCCCGGGCGAAGTCGAGGCCCTTCTCGTCGGACGGGTCCGGTCCTTTCGCCTCCGGCTGTGACGCCTGCTTGTTCGACTTCGGCTTCTTCGTGGCTTTGTCCTGCTTAGCCTTTTTCGTCTTTGGCACGCGCCCAGAGTAGGTCCATCGGAGCAGTAGCGTTCCCCTATGAGACTCGGAGTCCTCGACGTGGGATCGAACACGGTTCACCTGCTGGTGGTAGACGCCCACCCCGGCGCCCGCCCGCTGCCCGCGCACTCGCACAAGGCCGAGCTCCGGCTCGCCGAACTGCTCGACGAGACCGGCGCGATCGGCCCCCTCGGCATCGACCGGCTCGTCGCGACGATCGCCGGCGCCGTCCAGGCCGCCGAGGACAAGGGGTGCGAGGACGTGCTCCCGTTCGCCACCTCCGCCGTGCGCGAGGCGACCAACGCGGACCAGGTGCTGGAGCGGGTACGGATCGAGACCGGCGTCGACCTCGCCGTCCTCAGCGGCGAGGAGGAGGCCCGGCTCACCTTCCTGGCCGCCCGCCGCTGGTTCGGCTGGTCGGCGGGCAAGCTCCTCGTCCTGGACATCGGGGGCGGCTCCCTGGAGATCGCCTTCGGCATCGACGAGGAGCCCGACACCGCCGTCTCCCTGCCGCTCGGTGCGGGCCGCCTCACCGGCGCCTGGCTGCCGGACGACCCGGCCGACCCGGAGCAGGTCAGGGCGTTGCGCCGGCATGTACGGACCAGCATCGCGCGGACGGTGGGCGAGTTCAGCCGGGCCGGCCGCCCGGACCACGTCGTCGCCACCTCCAAGACCTTCAAGCAGCTCGCCCGGATCGCCGGAGCCGCCCGCTCCACCGAGGGCCTGTACGTCCAGCGCTCGCTGAGCCGCAAGGCCCTGGAGGACTGGGTGCCCAAGCTGGCGGCGATGACCGTCGAGGAGCGCGGCAAGCTCCCCGGGGTCTCCGAGGGCCGGGCCCCTCAGCTGCTCGCCGGGGCGCTGGTGGCCGAGGGCGCGATGGACCTGTTCGGCGTCGAGGAGCTGGAGATCTGTCCCTGGGCCCTGCGCGAGGGCGTGATCCTGCGCCGCCTCGACCACCTCCCGACGGAACGGGCCGCGCTGCCCGGATGAGGTGAGGCGAGGTGAGGCGGGACCGTACGGGACGCGCCACTTCGATGACGTACGGTCACGGCCCCATGGCCCTGATCACTTTCGGCCAGGACCACTCGGAGTGGCGCATCACTGCCCGTACGCTGTCCAGGTGGCAGAACCAGTGGTGCGCATCCCCGATGCGAAGGTCGCCCTGTCAACGGCCTCGGTCTACCCCGAGTCCACCGCGACGGCCTTCGAGATCGCCGCGCGCCTCGGGTACGACGGCGTCGAGGTCATGGTCTGGACCGACCCCGTCAGCCAGGACATCGAGGCCCTGCGCCGGCTCTCCGACTACCACCGGGTGCCGATCCTCGCGGTGCACGCCCCCTGCCTCCTGATCACCCAGCGCGTCTGGTCCACCGACCCCTGGGTCAAGCTCCAGCGGGCGAGGGCCGCCGCCGAGAAGCTCGGCGCCTCCACCGTCGTGGTGCACCCGCCGTTCCGGTGGCAGCGCAACTACGCCAAGGACTTCGTGAGCGGGATCTGGCGGATGGCGGACGAGACGGACGTCCGGTTCGCCGTCGAGAACATGTACCCCTGGCGCTACCGGGACCGCGAAATGCTCGCGTACGCCCCCGACTGGGACGTCACCAACGACGACTACCGGCACTTCACGGTCGACCTCTCGCACACCGCGACCGCCCGCACGGAGGCGCTCGCCATGGTGGACCGGATGGGCGACCGGCTGGCCCACGTGCACCTGGCCGACGGCAAGGGCTCGGCCAAGGACGAGCACCTGGTGCCCGGCCGGGGCGACCAGCCGTGCGCGGAGCTGCTGGAGCGCCTGGCCCGTACGTCGTTCGACGGCCATGTCGTCATCGAGGTCAACACCCGCCGCGCGATGTCCTCCGCCGAACGCGAGGCCGATCTCGCGGAGGCGCTGGCCTTCACCCGCCTCCACCTGGCCACCGCCTCCGCCACGGCCGACGACCCGTCCGCGAAGATCCACCGCCCGTGACCGAGGAGCCCGACCGGCGGCCCCTGGCCGGGGAGCCCGATCCACCGCCCGTGAGCGGCGAGTCCGAACCGCCGCCTGCGAACGGCGAGTCCGAACCGTCGCCCGCGACCGAGGGCGACGGCGACGGCGCACCCACCCCCCC
>NZ_JAFEUF010000418.1 GCF_016901035.1 Streptomyces durocortorensis | reverse complement strand
CCCGCGTACCCGCCGGCCGAGGTCCACGCGGCAGCGGAGCGGCGTCTCGCGCGGGAGCGGGAAGCGGCGGAGGCGGCCGGGGGCGGGGTTCCGCCGTTCAACACGACGATCGCGGTCGTCGCCACGGACGCGGACCTGACCCGGGCGCAGGCCCAGAAGCTGGCGGGCACCGCCCACGACGGCCTGGCGCGCGCGGTGCGCCCGGTCCATCTGCTGACCGACGGGGACACCGTGTTCACGCTGGCCACCGGGCAGGTGCCGGTGGAGCCCGGGGATCCGGTCGCCGTCAACGAGATCCTGGCGGCGGGCGCCGACGTCCTGGCGCGGGCCATCGTGAAGGCGGTCCGCGCGGCCCGGAGCACCGAGGGGCCGGGCGGCACGCTCCTGTCGTACACGGAGCTGTACGGAGACGGGCCGGAGTGATCGCGGGCGTCGCCGACTCGGGCATGAGGGCTGACCGAAACGGGCATGAGGGCCGGCCGAAACGGCAGGCCCCAGGGGGCGCGCGGCGCGGGCGAGGGGCGCACGGGCGGCCGACTTGCCGTCCGCGCAAGGGAGTTCATCCCAACCGCCCGAAATGCACCGGGAACAGGCGGGGAACTTTCTGCGTGCGCCCTACGTTTTTACCAACCCCGGTCACGATGTCGGACCCAGGGACTACGTTGAGCACGCATCAAGTAACACGCGGCGACGGCCTGGAGACACCACCTTGAGCGATCCGTACGAGACAACCGAGCACCACCTCGACCGACTCCTGCGACGCGCCCTGAACTCCTTCGACCTCCCCGACAGCACGGTCGACCGGCTCGGCACCGCGCTCGCCCACAGCAGTTCGCTGCACTCCTCGCACCACAGCTCCGTGCTGCACCGCGAGACCTACCGTCACACGTATCTCCTCGCCGACGGCTCCGCCCTCACCCTGTGGGAGCTGGTGCACAGCGCAGGCCGGGACGTGCGGGCCCCGCGCCGGCACGAGCTGTACGACGACGAGGGCGACGCCCGCATCGCCGCGTCCCGGCTCGCCGGGAGCCTGTGCGACTCCCCGGCCTTCGGCGACGAGGGGATGCGGGAGACGCAGGGGGAGCTGGAGATGCTGACGGTCCTGATGTCCGCCCCGCCGGCCCCGCTCCCCCGGACGTACGCCCCCGACAACTCCGCGGACCACGCCCGCCGGGTGCTGCGCCGCGCGGAGAACGACGACCGGCCGGGCGAGCGGAAGGCGCGGCTGCTCCGGTCCGCCTTCGCCCACCACATCACCCAGATCTTCGGGCGTCAGTGCCAGGTCGACGGCCGGCCCGCCGGGTTCACGCTCTACGAGCACGCGTTCCTGCTGCTGGACGGCAGCGAGACGAGCCTGTGGGAGGTCGAGCACACGGCGACGCCCGACGGCCGCCACATGTGCGAGGTCTACGAGGACGAGCACACCGCCCGCGCGGCGATGGAGAGCCGCACCCGGATCTGCTGACCCGGGCTGAGGTTCACGTACCGCAGCGGCGACGACACCCGGACGAAGCGGCAGGTCGAGCCGTACGCGACGGGGGCCCGGTTCGCGCCGAGACCGCTGCCGGTTGAGGGCGAGGAACCGGAGGGCGAGGGGCCGGAACACCACGGGCCGGAGGGTCAAGGGCCGGAGGCGGGCCGGTTCGCGGGCTCGCCTGAACAGGGGTGAGCCCCGACGCCGGGGGGGGTGGGCGCCGGGGCTCAGCTCAGGGACCGGAAAAACCGGTCGGGTGACCGGAATGACCCGGTCGGTCAGCCGGTGCGAACCGGCTTGATGGGGAGATTACGGGTTATTGGCTCACGCCGCAGCGTCAAAGCCCGTGTCGTGAGCCATTCGCTTCAATTCGAGCAGTGCGTGCTTCTCTATCTGGCGGATCCGCTCCCGCGTGAGGCCGTGCTGTTTGCCCACTTCGGTCAGGGTCCGCTCGCGCCCGTCCTCGATGCCGTACCGCATCTTGATGATCGAGGCGGTCCTGTTGTCGAGCTTGCCGATGAGGTCCTCCAGCTCCTCGCTGCGGAGCAGGGTCATCACCGACTGCTCGGGCGAGACGGCGGAGGTGTCCTCCAGCAGGTCGCCGAACTGGGTGTCGCCGTCGTCGTCCACGGACATGTTGAGGCTGACCGGGTCGCGGGCCCAGTCCAGGACGTTGCCGACGCGCTCGGCGTTGGAGTCGAGCTCGGCGGCGATCTCCGCGTGCTCGGGGTCGCGCCCGTGCTCGCGGTTGAACTCGCGCTGGACACGGCGGATCCGGCCGAGCTCCTCCACCAGGTGGACGGGGAGCCGGATCGTGCGGGACTGGTCGGCGATGGACCGGGTGATGGCCTGCCGGATCCACCAGGTCGCGTACGTGGAGAACTTGAAGCCCTTGGCATAGTCGAACTTCTCGACCGCGCGCACCAGGCCCGCGTTGCCCTCCTGGATCAGGTCGAGCAGGGGGAGCCCCGCGCGCGGGTAGCGGCGGGCCACGGCCACGACGAGCCGGAGGTTGGAACGGATGAATATGTCCTTGGCGCGCTCGCCCTCGGCGACCAGCGCCTCCAGCTCCTCACGCTTCGCGTCACCGGCGGCGCCCTCCACCTCGCCGTCGAGGATCTGCTGGGCGTAGACGCCCGCCTCGATGGTCTGCGAGAGGTCGACTTCCTTGGCGGCGTCGAGCAGCGGTGTGCGGGCGATCTCGTCCAGGTACATGCCGACCAGGTCGCGATCGGCGATCTCCCCGCCCACGGCGCGAACACTGCTTGCCCGGTCGGTCCCACCGGAGGCGGCGGACGTACGACGGGCGACGGCACGGGTTGCCATGCGTGCTCCCTTGCTGAGTAGGTCGCGACACCCTTTCGGGTGCCCTGCATCCGATGGAAACAACGACTGGAATCCGGACAGAATTCCCATGCGGCACATTCATTTTCGTGATCATGCAGTACCCTGTCCGGCTCGGTCCGCTGGACGTCGCTCCCGGATTCCGCCGGACGCGCAGGTCAGAGCCGGTACCGGGGGCGATCGGACCCCTTTCCGGCTCTCCGGCCGGGTACCCGGGATCGGCGCGCCTATGAGACCCCGCTCATACATGACCCCCACACCTCACCCCACCCGCCCACCCGCCGCCTAGCGTGGGGGGGGATACGGACGCCGGGCAGCCCGGGCGCCCCGGCCAGAAATGGGGCCGGGGGGGACGAGGGGCAGCCGGGTAGGCGGCACCCCCCCCGGGGCG
>NZ_JAFEUF010000417.1 GCF_016901035.1 Streptomyces durocortorensis | reverse complement strand
GCGGGGGTCGGGGCGGGCGCGGACGGGGGCCGGTCCTCGGATCCCGGAGCCCCCGGCGTACCCGGCGTACCGGACACCGGCCTGCTCCCGCCGCCGGGTCCGCCGCCGCGCAGACCCGCGAGCCCGCGCGGCAGCAGGTACACCGTGGCGACGAACAACACGCCCAGCAGCAGCGGACCGTGACCCGGCCAGGAACCGGCGACCCAGTCCCGGGTGGCGACGATGAGCCCCGCACCCAGCAGGGCGCCGATCACCGACGTCGTACCGCCGATGACCACCGCCAGCAGCGCGAACGCGGCGATCTCGAACCCCACGTCGGCGGGGGAGAGGTACTGCTGCACGGTCACCATCAGCGAACCGCCGACCCCGGCCAGCGCGCCCGCGCAGATATGGGCCACCAGCAGGTACCGCCCCACCGGGTGCCCGGAGGCGCGCATCCGGGCCTCGGCGCCGCGGGTGCCGGTCAGCAGCTTGCCCGCCGGGGAGCGCAGAACGAGCAGGGTGAGGGCCACGGCGACGACGGCGACGACGAGCGCGTAGTTGTACAGCTCGCTCTCCTCCAGCATCCCCTCCCCGCCCCACAGCGCCTGCGTCGCCGGGAAGCCGACGAGACCGTCCGCGCCGCCGGTGACGGACTTGAGCTGGTTGACGACCGCGCCGGTGAGTTCGCCGATCGCCAGCGTGATCATGAGCACGGTCGTGCCGCGCGCCCGGATCACCGCGGGCCCCACCACCGCCGAGAACACGGCGGCGGCGAGCGCCGAGAGGACGATCTGGACGGGGCCCGCGGTCCACCCGGCGTCCGCGAGATTGGCGGTGGCGTACGCGCCCACGGCGAACGGCGCGGTCTGCCCGAGCGTGGGCAGACCGGCGTACCCGGTGAGGATCGTGACGCTGACCGCGAGCAGCCCGAGCGCCAGGGCGGAACCGGCCAGCGAGATGCTGTACGAGTCCAGCAGGGCCGGCAGCGCGATCAGCACCCCGAGCAGGACGAGCAGCGGGGCCGCCTGCCGCCACGCGGGTCCACCCGGCAGCCGGCCGGTCCGGGCGGGCAGCGGCCGTCGCCGCAGCCCGGCGGCGAGGCGGCCGCGGAGGCGGGCGACCGGATCCGGCCCCGAGCCCTCCGGACCGTGCGCCGCACCCGCTCCCGCCGCCGGTTCCGCGAAGCGGGAGCGCAGCACCAGCACCGCCGCCATCGCCGCGAACAGCAGATACGGGGCCAGCTCGGGCGCCACCGAGACGCCCAGCGTCTGCACCTCGCCCACGGCGACCGCAGCGAAGAAGGTCGCCCACAGCGAGCGCAGCCCGCCGAGCACGACCACCACGAGGGAGAGCATCAGCACGTTCTCGGAGGTACCGGGCCCGGGGCCGATGATCGGCGCCCCGAGCACCCCTGCCGCCCCGGCCAGTGCACCCGCCGCCGCGAGGACGCCGGTGTGCACCGCCCGGGGGCTGTGGCCGGTGGCCGCGAGCATCTGCGGATCGTCCGCGGCGGCCCGTACCGCCGCGCCCATCCGGGTCCGGGTCAGCACCCAGGTGCCGAACGCCGCGAGCAGCACGGCCATGACGATGAAGCAGAGCCGGTACGCCGGATAGCGGTGCCCCAGCAGCGTCACCGAGGAGTCGAGCACCTCCGGTACGCGCACGGGGAGTTCGTCCGCCCCGAAGAACTGGATGAGCAGATCACCGCCGATCAGGGCAAGACCGAACGTCAGCAGCGCCTGCGCCAGATGCCCGCGCCGGGCGAGCGGAGCCGTCGCCGCGGACAGCCCCGCCCCCGCCACGCACGCCGCCGCCGTCCCGGCGGCCAGACCGAGGGCGAGCCCGCCCCAGGTCCCGTCGCTCAGCTCGGCTCCGGTGTACGCGCCGATCGCGTACAGCGTGCCGTGCGACAGGTTCAGCACCCCCGCCGTGCCGAAGGCGAGACTCAGACCGGCGGCGACCACGAACAGCAGCAGCCCGAAGGCCACTCCGTCCACCGCCGGTACGAGGTGGGCGTCCAGGAGCTCCATGTCAGCTGCCGAGCGTCGCCAGGTCCTGGACCATGACGTTGGCCAACTTGGAGCCGTCCGGCCGCACTTGGCGCAGGTACCAGGTCTGCACCGGCGAGTGGGCCTTGTCGCCGAACTCCCAGGCGCCGCGCGGGCTGTCGATCTGGCCGAGACCCGCGATGGCCTTGTTGATGGTCTGCGAGGTCACGTCGCCGTCCTTCGCCGCGTCGGCGATCGCCTTGTCCAGCACGGCCGCCGCGTCGTACGACGCCATCGCGTAGGTGGTGGGCTGCGTGTCGTGCTTCGCGGTCCAGTCGGCGGCGAACGTGCGATTCGCCTCGTTGTCGAGGTCGGCCGCGTAGTTCAGGACGGAGTAGATGTCCTTCGCGGCGGGGCCCTGCGCCTGGAGGACACTGCCCTCGGTGACGAACGCCGTGTACAGCGGCAGATCGGCGATGTCCGACTGGGCGTACTGCTTGGCGAAGTCGATCGCGGCCTTGCCGGCGTAGAAGCAGTACACCGCCTTGGCGTCCGTCTTGGCTATCTCGGCGAAGTACGGCATGAAGTTGGTCGTCTTCGGGAACGGCGTCCAGGTGGTCTTGCCGTCCGGATTGGCGAGCTTGCCCTTCACCCGCTTGAACTCATCGGTGAAGCCGCGCAGTTCGTCGTAACCGCCCTGGTAGTCGGGGCCGATCGCGTAGACCGGGCCGTCGACCTTCTCCTTGATGTACGGGGCGATGGCCCTGCCCGGCTCGTCGGACAGGAAGCTCGTGGTCCACACGTACTCGATGTCCTTGACCGGCGGCCGGGCGTTCGACCCCAGGAGGGGGATCTTCGCCTGCTGGATGAGCGGCAGCACCGCGTTCACCGAGCCGCCGCCGACGAGGCCGGTCAGCACGTCGACCTTGTCCTTCTTGACCAGCTTGGTGGCGGCCGGCACGGCGGTCGGCGGGCCGTCGCCCTCGTCGGCCACGATCAGCTCGACCTTTCGGCCGCCCAGCTTGTTGCCGTGGGTGTCCAGATACAGCTTGAAGCCGTCCCGCAGCTCCGTGCCGACCGGTTCGTAGGTGCCCGAGAGGGAGGCCACCAGGCCGACCTTCACGGTGTCGTCGTCGGAGCCGCTGCCGCTGCCGCTGCAACCGGTGACGGCGGCCAGGCCGAGGGCGAGGGCGGCGGCGCCGGCCGGGCGGAAGCGGACTCTGCGGCGGCGGGGGGTGGAGG
>NZ_JAFEUF010000416.1 GCF_016901035.1 Streptomyces durocortorensis | reverse complement strand
CGCGCGCGCCGCCCCCGTCGGCCGGACCGCCACCACGGCGGCGTTCGCGCTCAACCCGTCCCCGCCCACGACGACACCGGCGGTCGTGCCGGAGGTGCTCACCGCCGAGGCCGAGGCGGCCTCAGCCGTCAACGCGGAACTGGCACCGCTCGGTGCGTCCGTCATCCCCGCACTGACGAAGGCGGAGACGGAGGAAGCGGCGAACCTCGCGCCCGGGGCGAAGCCGTACATCGGCCCCCGGCCGGGGATCATCACCCGCAAGGGCTGGGGCGCGGACGAGAAGCTCCGCGAGCGCCAGTTCGCGTACACCAAGACCGTCAAGGCGGCCTTCGTTCACCACAGCGCGACCGGGAACAACTACACCTGCAAGCAGGCGCCCTCGGTGCTCCGCTCCATCTACCGCTACCACGTCAAGAGCAGCGGCTGGCGCGACTTCGGCTACAACTTCGCCGTCGACAAGTGCGGAAACATCTACGAGGGCCGGGCCGGTGGTGTCACCAAGGCGGTCCTCGGCGCGCACACCCTGGGCTTCAACTCCAACACCATGGGCATCGCGGTCCTCGGCTCCTACTCCTCCACCAACCCGCCCGCCGCCGCCGTGACCGCAGTCTCCAAGCTCACCGCCTGGAAACTGGGCCTCTTCGGCGCCAACCCCAAGGGCAAGGTGACGCTCACCTCCGGCGGAAGCAACAAGTACAAGGCGGGCGTAAAGGTCAAGATGAACGTCATCTCGGGCCACCGGGACGGTTTCGCAACCGAATGCCCCGGAGCGCGTCTTTACAAGAAGCTCGGCACGGCCAGGACCAGCTCCGCCAAACTGCAGGGCCGCTGACCGGACGGGGCTGGGCCGGTCTGCTTAACTGACCAATCACATACGAGGCCAAGCCCCAGCAGGAAGCAGAGACGGTGCTGTGACAGAGGCAAAAGAAGCGATCCTCCTGGTCGGGGGCAAGGGCACCCGGCTGCGTCCCCTCACGGTGCACACCCCGAAGCCGATGGTCCCGGCGGCGGGGGTTCCCTTCCTCACTCACCAGCTGGCGCGGGCCAGGGCGGCCGGGGTGGAGCACATCGTGCTCGCCACGTCCTACCTGGCCGAGGTCTTCGAGCCGTACTTCGGCGACGGCTCCTCGCTCGGCCTGCACATCGAGTACGTCACCGAGCAGGAGCCGCTCGGCACCGGCGGAGCCATCCGCAACGTCGCGCCGAAGCTGTCCTCGGGGCCGGACGAACCGGTCCTGATCTTCAACGGCGACATCCTGACCGGGCTCGACATCCGGGCCCTGGTCACCTCGCACACCGTCTCCGGGGCGGATGTCTCCCTCCACCTGACCCGGGTGGAGGACCCGCGAGCCTTCGGCCTCGTGCCGACCGACGCGACGGGCCGGGTCACGGCGTTCCTGGAGAAGCCGCAGACGCCGGAGGAGATCGTCACCGACCAGATCAACGCCGGGGCGTACATCTTCCGGCGCTCGGTCATCGACACGATCCCGTCCGGCCGCCCGGTCTCCGTCGAACGCGAGACCTTCCCCGGCCTGCTGGCCTCCGGCGCCCACCTCCAGGGCATGGTCGACTCCACGTACTGGCTGGACCTCGGCACCCCGGGCGCCTTCGTCCGCGGCTCCGCCGACCTGGTCCTGGGCCGCGCCCCGTCCCCGGCGGTCCCCGGCCGCTGCGGCGACCGCCTGGTCCTGCCGACGGCCAGGGTCGCCCCCGACGCCAAACTGACCGGCGGCACGGTGGTCGGCGCCGGCGCGGTGGTCGGCGCGGGCGCGCGGATAGAGGGCTCCACGATCCTGGAGAACGCGATCGTCGAACCGAACACGGTCATCACGGATTCCCTGGTCGGGGCGGGCGCGAGGATCGGCAGCCGTACGGTCCTGGCGGGCGCGGTGATCGGCGACGGGGCGCACGTGGGCGCGGACAACGAACTGCGCGACGGGATCAGGATCTGGTGCGGGGCGACCCTGCCGGACGGCTCGGTCCGCTTCTCCTCGGACCAGTAGCCGACTTCTTCTCGGACCAGTAGCCGACCCCGCTACCCGTACCCTCGAAGAACCCGCCCCCGACCCCACCAGGAACACCGAGGCCCACCTGTGGCAGGACGATTCGCCCCCCGCACGGCACGAGAGCCGCTGCCCCGGCAGGCGGCCGCGGGCCCGGTGCGCCCGGCACGTCCGTCCTCCACGTCCGACGGCCCGCCGCTGACCCGGGAGTGGACCCCACCGGGCCCACTGGACCTCCGCCTGGTGCTGGGCCCGCTGCGCCGGGGCCCGGCGGACCCCACGTTCCGGATGGTCGCGGGCGGTACGTTCTGGCGGGCGACCCGCACGCCGGAGGGCCCCGGCACCCTGCGCGTGGCGGCGCGCGGCGACCGGATCGCGGCGACGGCCTGGGGCCCCGGCGCGAACTGGCTGCTGGACGGCCTCCCCGCACTCCTGGGCGCGGAGGACGACCCGGACGCCTTCGTCCCGCGCCACCGCCTGCTCGCCGTGACCCGCCACCGCCGCCCGGGCCTGCGACTCCTCCGCACGGGCCTGGTCATGGAATCGCTGATCCCGTCGATCCTGGAGCAGAAGGTCACCACGGACGAGGCGTACCGCGCCTGGCGCCTCCTGGTCCGCCGCTTCGGAACCCCGGCCCCGGGCCCCACCACCGACCTGGGCCTGCACGTCATGCCGGACGCCCGCACGTGGGCGATGATCCCCTCCTGGGAATGGCACAAGGCGAACGTCGACGCCAAACGCTCGTCCACGATCATGCGCGCGGTCCGCGTGGCCCGCCGCCTGGAGGAGGCGGCGACGATGCCCCTGCCCGAAGCCCACGCCCGCCTGCAACTGATCCCGGGGATCGGCCCCTGGACCTCGGCGGAGACCCTCCAGCGCTCGAACGGCGCGGCGGACGCGGTCACGGTCGGCGACGTACACCTCCCGGGCATCGTGGGCCACGCCCTGGCGGACAACCGGGACGCGGACGACGAGGAGATGCTCACGTTGCTGACCCCGTACGAGGGCCAACGCCACCGAGCGACCCGCCTGATCCTGCTCTCGGGCCGCGTCCCGGCCCGCAGGGCACCGAGGATGCAGCCGGGCAACATCGTGAACCTGTAGCCCGGCTTCCGCCAAGCCCCTCCGGCGCCCAGCTCTTTCAGCCCCTCCGGCGATTGAGGAGCGGGGTCCGGGGCAGAGCACCCCTCACCGCACGGTGAGGAAGCTGTCTGATATAGACATCACCGAT
>NZ_JAFEUF010000415.1 GCF_016901035.1 Streptomyces durocortorensis | reverse complement strand
GTACGGGGGCCGGCCTTCGCCGTGGTGTGGGTCGGGGCGGGCGGGGTTAGGCGGCGGCCATGTAGTCGGCGGCGTGGTCCTCGTGGACCCACGCCCCGTGGCCGACGTTGACGACCGGGATGGTCGGGTCGTCCTTCATCCGCTTGAGCGCGGTGCGTACCTGCGGGCCAGGCATCCCCAAGCTCTTGGCGATGATCGCCGGGGAGACCGGCTTGCCGTGCTGCTGGAGGAACGCCACGACCTTCTTCCCGGTCGCCGACAGGCCCGGCTTGACCGGTTCGACGGCCGTGGGCACCGGCTCCGGAGCCTGCGCGGTTGCCTGCGCGGGCACCGTGGCCTTCTTCCTGGTGCTCACCGGCGGTGCGGCGGGCGCGGCCGGGGTGTCGTCGAAGCGGTCGGGGTCGTAGGTGTAGCGCTCCCCGGCGTTGCGCAGGCGGAGCATCAGGGCGTGCTCATCGAGGATGTGGCGGACGATGGGCAGGGCGTCGATGGATGCCTGCTCGATGCCGGTGGTGAATCCTTCGTGGGCGAGGCCGTAGGCATCCTCCACGTTCGGGGCGCGCCACATCGCGGTGCGGTTGTCGGGCCCGGCGAGGTAGCCGAGGCCGCCGGTGGAGGTGCCGTCGGAGAACTCCTTGGGGATGGCGCCGGGGTCGACGCCGTCCAGGGCGCTGCCGGCGGCCCGCTTCCCGGTCGCGCTGCTGCCGGAGCGCAGGACGGCGTTGTTGCCGCCCTGGAGGATGTCGCGGATCAGCGTCTCCCCGCCCAGTTCGGAGGCGTTGGGGGACTGGTTGGCGAGGCGGAACTTGATGCCGACCTTCCGCGCCTCCTTGGCGAGGTCCCCGACAATCTTGACGGCTTCCTCGCCGTACTCGGGGTCGTTGAGGAGGTCGTGCGCCTCGTCCAGGGTGAGGGAGAGCAGCGGGTCCGGGTCGCCGGGGACGAAGAACGCCCTACCGACGCGGGTGCGGCCCTTCTCGTCGGTCCACTTCATCCGGTTGTAGCGCTCGGACCTCTCGTGCATGATCGCGTGGACCGCGCGCAGCACGACGATCCCGAAGTCGTTGCCCGGGGCGAACACGGCGACGCCGTCGGGCCAGTCCGGCAGGGACAGGCCCTTCTGCGGGTCGATGACGATCGAGCACACCAGCGGGGAGCGGCGCTCGATGCCCAGCAGCGCGTCCAGGAGGCGCGACTTGCCGGAGCCGGAGGTGCCGGTGACGAAGGAGTGCACCGCGCCGGAGCCCGGCAGGAAGAACCGGTAGTTGGCGATCACCCCGTCGTAGAAGATCCCGATCGGGGCGAGCCCCGTCTCCGGGTCCAGGACGTGCTGCTCGCCGAACAGGTTTCCCTTCTTGAGCGGGTTCTCGGTGAACACGGTGATCTTGCCCTTGCGGGGCGCGAACCTCTCCAGGGCGACCAGGTCCGGGTCGTCGATCCCGAGCGCGGACAGCACGTCGTCCAGGGCCTGGATCTTGAAGCTCTTACCCCTCGGCATGTGGATCTCCGCCGACCAGCCGCCCTTGGCAGTGGCGATCGGGGAGACCAGCTGGCTCTTGGGGTAGGGGCCGTCCGAAACGGCGGCGTACTGGATCCAGTCCAGCATCTGCTGGGCCAGCTCCGGGCTCTTGGCCTCCGGGCGGCGGCCCCAGCGCCGCCAGGCCCAGGTGCCATAGCCCATGGACCACAGCAGGGAAAAGCCCCACCAGGGGTTGTCGCCCCACTCCGGACCGCCCACGAACGCCATCGTGGTGAGAAGACCCGCGCCGGTCACCGGCATCGACAGGCCGGTGTACCGGTCGAAGGCGCCGGGCAGGGTGCGGGCGGGGCGCCAGATGCCGTTCCACTTCACCAGGCCGGGCAGCCAGCCCCACGCCCCGGCGGTGACGGCCCCGGCCGCACCGAGCGTCAGCGCGGTGCGCCATCCGTCGCCGGTGGTGGACAGGAGCTCCCCGGCCGGGCCCAGGCTCGCGGCCGTCGCGGCGAGGGCGAGTTGGCCGCGGTGGTCCAGCGCCCACCGCTTCAGCGTGCGCGAGGACTTCTTTCCGGCGGCGGCCTGGGCGGTGGCCGGGTTGGTCTGGGCGGCGATGAAGGCCGCGAGGTCGGTGTACTGCGGGGTGGGGTTCTTCGGGGCGCGCACGGCGGTGGTCCCTTCGGTTCAGGGTCGGTGGAGGACAGGGCGGGCACAGGCCCGGTGCTCCCCACCGCCCCCGGGACGCCCCGCCGTTGCGGGGCCCAGGGGCGTCTGGGCAGCAACGGGCCGGGCCCCACGGGTTCGTGGGGCCCGGCCACAGGCGGAGAAGCAGCGTCGTGCAGGTGGTGCGGGGCGCCTATTCGGCGTTGTAGAAGGTGTTCTTCGCCATCGGGACGTTCGAGTCGTCGACGGCGTCCTGGATGCGGCCGTGGTTGCGGTGCGCCGTACGGGCGGCGCTGGCGGCCTGGGTGACGGAGGTGTCGGTGGCGTTCTTGTACGCGTCGGCCGCCGTCTTCTGGCCGGTGATCAGGTCACCGAGCATCAGCGTGTTGCCCACGGTGTAGGTGTCCAGGGCGAGGGCCTTGAGCTCCTCGGCGATGCCGGACATGCGCTCGGCCATCTCGCCGGACCACGCGGCCAGGGCATCGACGTCCTCCTGGCGGGACTCGACCTCCGCCCGGATCGTGTTCAGCGCGGCCAGCAGGGCGCGGTGGTTGATGACGTCGTCGATCTTGCTGATCATCCGGTTGCCTTTCAGCGTTCGTAGTAGCCGGCCTGGGCGGCCGACTCGATGGGCGAGGACTGGACGGCCTCGGCGATCCCGCCGTGGGACTTGTAGGCGGCCTGGGCGGCGGCGGTCGCGAAGTCGCCGGAGTCCTTGGCCCTACCGCCGTACTGGGCGGCGGCCTGGGACTGGGTGCGGATCGACTCGCGCAGCAGGTCGACCTCGCGGCGGGTCTTGTCGTCGACCTCCATGTCCGCCATCTCCGCCTCGATCTGGTCCAGGCGGTTGGACAGGGTCAGGTCGTCCGCGGCGATGGCCAGGGCCTCCTCGGCGCGCATCTCGCACATCGCCCTGATGAGCGTGAAGGCGTTCATGAGGCCGTCCAGGGTGCGGATCTCGGGGATGATCGCGTGCGGTGCGGACATGGAATCTCCGTTCTGTGCGGTGTCGGGCACCACCGTCAGGTGGCGGGGCCCGGCGGGCGATACAGGCGCCGGGGCCGGGTCAGGAACCGGCTCCGGGGCGGTGGGGGCAGGGTCGGG
>NZ_JAFEUF010000414.1 GCF_016901035.1 Streptomyces durocortorensis | reverse complement strand
CTCCCCGCCGGACCCGCCGCCTGGCGACTGGACGTCACCGACGAGGGAACCCTCGACAACCTGGCGCTGATCCCCGCCCCCGACGCCGACACCCCCCTCACCGCCGGCCAGGTACGGGTCGCCGTACGCGCAGCCGGCGTCAACTTCCGCGACGTACTGCTCGCACTCGGGATGTACCCGGACCAGGCGCAGATGGGCGCCGAAGCAGCCGGCATCGTGACCGAGACCGGCCCCGAGGTCTCCGAACTCGCCGTCGGCGACCGCGTCTTCGGATTCTTCACCGGCGGCATAGCCTCCGGCGCGATCACCGACCACCGACTGCTGGCCCCCATACCCACCGGCTGGACCTTCGCCCAAGCCGCCGGCGTACCGGTCGCCTTCGCCACCGCCTACTACGGGCTGGTGGACGTGGCCGACGCCCAGCCGGGCGAATCGGTACTCGTGCACTCCGCCGCGGGCGGCGTAGGCATGGCAGCGGTACAACTCGCCCGCCACCTCGGCCTGGAAGTGTTCGGCACCGCCAAACCCACCAAATGGGACACCCTGCGCGCCGCCGGCCTCGACGACACACACATCGCCTCCTCCCGCGACCTGGGCTTCGAAAAGCGCTTCCGGGCCGCCGCCGGCGACCGCGGCGTGAACGTGGTACTGAATTCCCTCGCGGGCGAATTCGTCGACGCGTCCCTGCGCCTCCTCGGCGACGGCGGCCGGTTCGCCGACCTGAGCCGCACCGACCTCCGCGACGCCGCACAGGTCGCAGCCGACCACCCGGGCGTCCGCTACCAGGCCTTCAACCCCGCCGAGGCCGGACCCGACCGGGTCCGGGAGATCCTCACCGACATCCTCGACCTCTTCAACACCGGCGCACTGGACCTCCTGCCGCTCACCGCATGGGACGTACGCGAAGCGGTACCCGCATTCCGACACATCAGCCAGGCCCGCCACGTGGGCAAGAACGTACTCACCGTACCGACGCCGCTCCACCCCGACGGCACCGTCCTCATCACCGGCGGCACCGGCACACTCGGCGGCCTCCTCGCCAAGCACCTGGTCACCGAACACGGCGTACGCAACCT
The DNA here is from genome assembly GCF_016901035.1 of Streptomyces durocortorensis. GTDB lineage: Bacteria > Actinomycetota > Actinomycetes > Streptomycetales > Streptomycetaceae > Streptomyces > Streptomyces durocortorensis. The sequence goes on along the minus strand of NZ_JAFEUF010000414.1, from coordinate 2,184 downwards.
CACCCTCCTCAGCCGCCAGGGCGCCGACAGCACCGGCGCGACCGAACTCCTCGCCGACCTCCACGCCCTGGGCGCCCGAGCAACCGTCACCGCCTGCGACGCCGCCGACCGCACCGCGCTCGCCGACGTACTCGCCGCGATACCGGACCAGCACCCCCTGACCGGCGTGATCCATGCCGCCGGCATCCTCGACGACGGCGTCTTCGCATCCATGACCCCCCAACGGGTCGAGGCGGTACTCCGCCCCAAGGTCGACGCCGCCGTCAACCTCCACGACCTCACCCTCGACACCGACCTCGCCCTGTTCGTCCTCTACTCCTCGGCCTCCGCCACCCTCGGCACCGGCGGCCAGGCCAACTACGCGGCCGCCAACAGCTTCCTCGACGCCCTCGCCTCCTACCGCCGCGCCCGCGGCCTGCCCGCACAGTCCCTCGGCTGGGGCCTCTGGCAGCAGGCCAGCACCATGACCGGCCACCTCCTCGACGACACCACCCCGGCCCCGAACCGCAAGACCACCACCCTGCGCACCGAGCAGGGCCTGGCACTGTTCGACGCCGCAGCCGCATCACACACCCCCCACCTGCTGCCCATCCCCCTCGACCTCACCCGCAGCAGCGAGGTCCCCGCACTGCTGCGCGGCCTCATCCGCCCCGCCGGCCGGCGCGCAGCCGGCCGGACCGAGGAAAACCGCACCGCGCTCGCCACCCGACTGCACGCACTGTCCGCCACCGACCGGCGCGACCTCGTACTGGACCTCGTCCGAGGCAACGCCGCGACCGTACTGGGCCACACCCGGGCCGACGCCGTCGGCGCCCGCCACGCCTTCCGCGACCTCGGCTTCGACTCGCTCACCGCCGTCGAACTACGCAACCGGCTCAACTCCGCCACCGCAGCCGACGAACCCATCGCCATCGTCGGCATGGCCTGCCGGCTCCCCGGCCACGTCACCTCCCCGGCAGACCTCTGGCCCCTCGTCCGCGAAGGCGTGGACGCGACCACCGCCTTCCCCACCGACCGGGGCTGGCCGCTGGACATCGTCGCCGCCGAAGCGGCCCGCGGCGGATTCCTCGACGCAGCGACAGAATTCGACGCCGCACTGTTCGGAATCAGCCCGCGCGAAGCCCTCGCCATGGACCCGCAGCAGCGGCTGCTCCTCGAAACCGCCTGGGAAGCCTTCGAATCCGCCGGAATCGCCACCTCGCACGCCCACGGCACACCCACCGGAGTGTTCATCGGCGCCGCCCACGCCCAGTACGGCGTCGGCATGCAACTCCCGGACAACGCACTCGGCCACCTGATGACCGGCACCACCACCAGCGTGGCATCCGGCCGGCTCGCCTACACCTTCGGCCTCGAAGGACCGGCCGTCACCGTCGACACCGCCTGCTCCTCCTCCCTGGTGGCACTCCACCTGGCCGTGCAGGCTCTGCGCAACGGCGAGTGCGAGATGGCGCTCGCCGGCGGCGTCACCGTCCTTGCCACCCCCGGAGTGATCACCGAATTCGACCGCCAGCGCGGTCTGGCCTCCGACGGACGCTGCAAAGCCTTCTCCTCCGGCGCCGACGGCACCGCAATGTCCGAGGGCGTCGGCCTCCTCCTCGTGGAACGGTTGTCCGACGCCGAACGGCTCGGCCACGAAGTCCTGGCCGTGGTCCGGGGGAGCGCGGTCAACCAGGACGGTGCCTCCAACGGACTGACGGCCCCCAACGGCCCCTCCCAGGAGCGCGTGATCCGCCAAGCCCTGGCGAACGCGCGGCTCACCGCACCGGAAGTCGACGCGGTCGAGGCCCACGGCACGGGCACCAAACTCGGCGACCCGATCGAGGCACAGGCAATCCTGGCGACCTACGGCCAGGGCCGCGACGCGGACCGCCCGCTGTGGCTGGGGGCGGTGAAATCCAACATCGGCCACACCCAGGCCGCAGCCGGCGTCGCGGGCGTCATCAAGATGGTCCTGGCGATGCGCAACGAAGAACTGCCACCGACGCTGCTCCACGCCGACGAACCCACCACCCACGTCGACTGGTCGACCGGCGCGGTCGAGCTCCTCACCGAAGCACGCCCCTGGCCCCGCTCCGACCACCCCCAGCGCGCCGGGGTGTCCTCCTTCGGCATCAGCGGCACCAACGCCCACATCATCCTGGAAGCCGAAGCACCCGCACCCTCCCGCACCACCCCCACACC
>NZ_JAFEUF010000413.1 GCF_016901035.1 Streptomyces durocortorensis | reverse complement strand
CGGCGGCCCCCGGGGGGGGGGGGCCCCGGGGGGGGCCCCCCCGGGGGGGGGGCCGGGGGGGGCGGGGGGGGGCCCGCCCCCCCCCCCCCCCCCCGGCCACCCGGTCGACGGCCTTCGCCACCGCGTCCAGGTCCCCCGGGTCGGCGGCGACCACCTCGATCCGATCACCGCCGACCCGGTTCTTCAGCGCGTCCGGGGTGTCGTCGGCGATGGCCCGGCCCCGGTCGATGACGGTGATGTGCGAGGCGAGCCGGTCGGCCTCGTCGAGGTACTGCGTGGTCAGCAGCACCGTCGTCCCGCCCGCCACCAGCGCCCGGACCGCCTCCCAGACCTCACCGCGGCCGCGCGGGTCGAGCCCGGTCGTCGGCTCGTCCAGGAAGAGCACGTCGGGCTGGAGGATCATCGAGGAGGCGAGGTCGAGCCGCCGCCGCATGCCACCGCTGTACGCGCCGGCGCCCTTGTCGGCCGCCTCGGTCAAGTCGAACCGCTCCAGCAACTCCCCGGCGCGCTGCCGGGCCCGGCGGCTGCCGAGGTGGAAGAGGCGCCCGAACATCTCCAGGTTCTGCCGCCCGGTGAGGCCCTCGTCGACGGCCGCGTACTGGCCGGCGAGCCCGATCCGGCTCCGTACGCGGCGGGGTTCGCGGGCCACGTCGAGCCCGGCGACCTCGGCGCGGCCCGCGTCGTACCGCAGCAGGGTCGCGAGGATCCGTACGGCGGTGGTCTTGCCGGCCCCGTTCGGGCCGAGCAGGCCGTGGACGGTGCCGGGGCGGACGGCGAGGTCGAACCCGTCGAGCGCCCGTTTCTCCGGCCCGCCCTTTCCCCGGTACCGCTTCACGACACCTTCGGCGAGCACCGCGTACCCGGATGTGGATGCGGATGTAGATGCGGACATGGCACAACCCCCTGTTTCTCCGACCGACGGGAAGCGAACTGAGTACACCGTACCCCAAAGTGAGTACGCCGTACCCTGATGCGAGTACGGCGTACCCAAATCCGCTTCGGAGCACTACGCTGCCCTCATGGCGAAAGACGGAACGACAGCGGCCACGAATGGCACGGGCGGTACGGACGGCAGGAACGGCACGGACAGCACGAACACCGCGAGCGGCGATATCGCACGCAGCCTGGAACTGCTGTGGGGCACCGGCGAGCGCCCGGGCCGCGGCCCCAAACCGGGCCTCACCCTGGACCGGATCGTCACCGCCGCGGTCGCCGTCGCGGACGCGGAAGGGCTGGCCGCCGTCTCGATGCGCCGCCTCTCCACCGAGCTGGGCACGGGCACGATGTCGCTCTACCGGTACGTCCCCGGCAAGGCCGAACTGCTGGACCTGATGCTCGACCGGGTGCTGGGCGAGCCCCTGCCCTCCACCGACGCCTCCACGGCCCTCACCGAGGCACCCCCCGCCCCCGCCGACTGGCGGGCGGCCGTCGACACCATGGCCCGCGACTACCTGGACAACCTGCGCCGCCACCCCTGGCTGCTGAAGATCAACCAGGCCCGTACGGTGCTCGGTCCCAGCGCCCTGCGCGGACTGGAGCTCGCGCTCACCGGCCTGCGGGGGATGGGGCTGCGCGACCCCGAGCTGATCGGCGTGATCATCACGGTCAACAGCTTCGTGGAGGGCCTCGCCCGCACCCAGGCCGACGCGGCGGAGGCGGTACGGCAGACCGGGCTGAGCGACGAGGTGTTCTGGGACCACCAGCGCCCGTTCCTGGAGCGGGCCATGCTCAGCGGCGCGTACCCGATGATGGCGAGCATGTCGGAGGACACCTTCAGCCCCGAATTCGACCAGTTCGAGTTCGGGCTGCAACGGATCATCGCCGGTTTCGACGTGCTGGTCCGGGAACGGGCGGCGGATCGGGAGGCGTCCCGCACATGACAGGGCGGCCGGCCCGTGTCCCAATGGATATATGGACGCCAGCCGGGAGCTCGCTCCTTTCGTCAAGCAGTACGCCGTCCTGCTGAGCACCCACCGGCAGGACGGGACCTCCGTCGGCACACCGGTCAACATCGCCGTCGAGGGCGATCACGCGTTCATCCGCACGTTCTCCTCCGCCTGGAAGGTCGAGCGGATGCGCAACCACCCACGGGTGGAACTCGCCCCCTGCACGGTGCGGGGTGTCCCGACCGGCCCGCAGATCAGGGCGCACGCACGGCTGCTGCGGCCGGGCACGAAGGAGAACACGCACGCGGCGCGGATGCTGTCGCGCAAGTATCCGGTCGTACAGGGCGTGCTCGTCCCGCTCGCGCACCGGCTGAAGCGGGACCGGACGCTGCACTACGAGGTGTGGCCGGTGACGGACGAGGAGTGAGAGGCGTACGGGGCCATGCCCGTCAGGAGCTGTCTGCTCCCGGGCGGCCCGCATGACGACCGTCACGATGCCCCGTCGGGCGGCGCCGCACGTAGCGGGTGAGTACGGTCAGCAGGTAGACCTCAACCGCCAGGGTGACGGCTCCGACGCATACGGCGCTCACCGAGCCGTACATCATGAACGCGGTGTGCGACACGAGGATCCCGCCGATCAGCCAGATGCGATGCCGGTCGCTCCAGTCGGCGGCCGCCCTCCAGCGCAGCACCAGAAGGCCGAAGGGCACGGCGGTCATGGCCGCGACGAACAGACGCTGCAGGGGCGACATCAGGTCGCCGAGCAGCAGGTGGGATCCGAGGCCCAGCGGGAGCAACGTGGTCAGGAAGGCCATTGTCAGATACAGGGACACGAACCCGACCACCCCGGGGCGAGGCACGGACCGGGCCGACGGGCGCAGACGCCTGGTGCGGCGGTGGGGCAGCACCACCAGTGCGATCACCCAGCACAGGGCGATGAGGGCGAGGAACGCCGCCGTCCAGCCCCCCGGTGCCCGATATCCGGGATCCATGAGCCCGGAGATGCATACGCGCAGCCCGAAGACACCCACGATCGCCAGGGCGACGGCGCCGAGCAGGCCCTTGTTGCTCAGGTACGGCCGGACCGAGGAACTGTTCGCGAGCGGCCGGTTCCCGCTGCTCGCGCAGGTGCACGAGGAATCGCCCCCTGACCTCGACGAACTGTTCGAATACAGTCTCGCCCGGCATCTCGACGGCTTCGCCATCCTGGTGGGCGAGCGATGAATGCCACGGCCCTCGTCGGGTCACGCGGTGCGGTGGTCGGGGACGACGAACTGCCGGACCACGCACCGGCCGGGGCTCATGGGGTGCAGCCCGTCGGCGTCCTTCTCCGGGTCCATCAGCTCCAGCACCCGGTTGGTGTCGATGCCCTTG
>NZ_JAFEUF010000412.1 GCF_016901035.1 Streptomyces durocortorensis | reverse complement strand
GGCGTGCCCTCCGGGCGGGCGTACTCGGCTCGGGCGGCCGGCACGGAACTACGGTCGTCCCGTGCGGCGGCTCGGCGCTGCGTTCCGGGAAGGCGGGCGCTCCAACGCGTGAAGTTCACGGTATTTCTGGCCTCGTGTGTCGGTCTGGTCCGCTCGGGCGGGCTGCTTCTTCTGCCGTTTCGTCTGCCGTGTTCGGCGCTCCGGGGGCCGTACCCCCGGGAAGGCGCAGCCGGGCCTCGTCGTGCTGTTGGTGCGTCGCTGCTGGTCACTGATGGTCACTGCGGACCGGGTCACTCTGTGCAGGTGTGGGCCCACCTATGGTCACACGTCCAGTGTGACCGACCGTACTGACAGTCGCCGCCCGGCCGCTCGGTGGACGGTCCGTCAGCTGCCGGTCCGGCGGGCCGGTCAGCTGTCGGTGCGGCCGTCCCGCGGTGGTTCTCCGGGGCCCTTCGGGCGGCCGGGGCCGGGCAGTCCCGGGGTGCCGGAACCGCCGCCGCCCGCCGCGAGTTCGAATTCGGCGCGGGGGTGTTCCAGCGAGCCGAGGGAGACGATCTCGCGCTTGAAGAGGCCGGACAGGGTCCATTCGGCAAGGACGCGCGCCTTCCGGTTGAACGTCGGTACCCGGCTGAGGTGGTACATCCGGTGCATCAGCCAGGCGGGGTAGCCCTTGAGCTTGCGCCCGTAGACGTGGGCGACGCCTTTGTGCAGGCCGAGGGAGGCGACCGAACCGGCGTACGCGTGGCGGTATTCGGTGAGCGGTTCGCCGTCGATGGAGGCGAGGACGTTGTCGGCGAGGACCCTCGCCTGGCGCACCGCGTGCTGGGCGTTGGGGGCGGTCTCGCTCCCCGGTTCGGATGCGGTCAGGTCGGGTACGGCGGCGGCGTCGCCGGCGGCCCAGGCGTGCGGCGTGTCCTGGACGCCGAGGGTGGCGGTGCAGCGGAGCCGGCCGCGTTCGGTGAGGGGCAGGTCGGTGGCGGCGAGCAGGGGCGACGGTTTGACGCCCGCGGTCCAGACGAGGGTGCGGGTGGGGAAGCGGGAGCCGTCGCTGAGGACGGCGACGCGGTCCTCGCAGGTGTCGAGGCGGGTCTCCAGCCGTACGTCGATGTTCCGGCCGCGCAGCTCGCCGATGGCGTATGTGCCCATGGCCTCGCCGACCTCGGGGAGGATGCGCCCGGAGGCCTCGACGAGGATCCATTTCAGGTCGGCCGGCTTGATGTTGTGGTAGTACCGCGCCGTGTAGCGGGCCATGTCCTCCAGTTCGGCCAGCGCCTCCACGCCCGCGTAGCCGCCGCCGACGAAGACGAAGGTGAGAGCGGCGTCGCGGATCGCGGGGTCGCGGGTGGCGGAGGCGATGTCCATCTGTTCGATGACGTGGTTGCGCAGCCCGATGGCCTCCTCGACGGTCTTGAAACCGATGCCGAATTCGGCCAGGCCGGGGACGGGCAGGGTGCGGGACACGGACCCGGGGGCGATGACGATCTCGTCGTACCCGATCTCCAGGGCTCCGGTGCCGTCCTCGCCGGTGGCGAGCGTGGTGACGGTCGCGGTCCGTTTGGCGTGGTCGACGCGCTCGGCCTCACCGATGACGATCGTGCAGTCCTTCAGGACGCGGCGCAGCGGCACGACGACGTGGCGCGGCGAGATCGAGCCGGCGGCCGCTTCGGGGAGGAAGGGCTGGTACGTCATGTACGGCTCGGGCGTGACGACCACGATCTCGGCGTCGCCGCTCTTCAGTCTCTGCTTCAACTTCCGTTGGAGACGCAGCGCTGTGTACATCCCGCCGTAGCCGCCGCCGACGACGAGAATGCGCACACCTGGCCGGGTGCCGGGGGTCGTCCCCCGGGAATCTGGAGCCATCACCACCCCATGACGCAACGGAGTCAGTGGTTTGTCCACAGGCCCGGCAAATTGTGTGACCGGAGGATCCGCGACGGCACTCGGTGCCCGTCGGACGCGGGCGGCGACAGCCGTGCAGGTCAGGCGCTACGCAGGGGGTGAGGGAAGGGGCGTTGTCCCGGCGCCGATCGGATCTTGGTCCGATCGGGGGGCGTCCCATGCGGAACTACCCCCTTCTGAATTGACGCGGGCTCAACTATGTTCGTAACCCGTCGGGGTGTCGGGTGCGGATTTCGTATGGCTCCGCTCCCCGGCTGAAACGGCGGGAAGTCTCCGGGGGGAGACGTCATAACCGGGGGAAGTTATGCATATTCAGGATACGCATGGCCAGGCTGCGCTCTCGCGCGCGTCCGAGGACAAAGGACGCCTCGGCTCCGTGGGAGCGCTGGGTGTCATGAGCTCGGCCGATGCGGTTCGTTCCGCGGCCGCGGTGAGTGCGGCGGCGATGGGTTCGGCCGCTGCCGGACAGGCCCCGAACGGGGCGACGACGACGGGCACGGCGACGACGAGCACCGCGGGCGCTCCGCGTTCGGCTCCGCTGCGCGTCGACGCACAGCGCAATCTGGAGCATGTGCTGCGGGCGGCGCGCGAGGTGTTCGGGGAGCTGGGTTACGGCGCTCCGATGGAGGACGTGGCACGTCGTGCGCGCGTCGGCGTGGGCACCGTCTACCGGCGGTTCCCGAGCAAGGACGTGCTGGTGCGCCGGATAGCCGAGGAGGAGACCTCCCGGCTGACCGAGCAGGCCCGTACGGCGCTGGGACAGGAGGAGGAGCCCTGGTCGGCGCTCTCCCGCTTTCTGCGTACGTCGGTGGCGTCGGGTGCGGGCAGGCTGCTGCCGCCGCAGGTGCTGCGGGTCGGGGTCGACGGGGAGGAGCAGCCGGGTCTGCCGGCGGCTTCCGGGGCGGCTCCGGCGCCGGGCGGCGTGGACGAGACCCGTGTTCCGCAACAGCGGCAGGGGGTGGGCCAGGACGACTTCCGCGTCGTCGGCCAACGCTCCGGGGGCGGCGACGGGTTGGACGGCCTCGGTGAGGAGACCGGTGCGGTCGAGCTGCTGGAGGTCGTGGGGCGGCTGGTGGACCGGGCCCGGGAGTCGGGTGAGCTGCGCCGGGACGTGACGGTGGCCGATGTGCTGCTGGTCATCGCCACGGCGGCGCCTTCGCTGCCGGACGCCGCTCAGCAGGCCGCGGCCTCGGCCCGGTTGCTGGACATCCTGCTGGAGGGTCTGAGGTCGCGGCCGGCGTGACGGCCGGGGGCGCGGCCCCGGCCGCCCCATCCGCCCCATCCGGCGGCTCGTTCCCGTATCGCTCGTCGTCCGCTCTCGCTCATCGGTCCGCGTCCGTCCGCCTCGTCAGTAGTAGGGGGCGGGCGCGGACC
>NZ_JAFEUF010000411.1 GCF_016901035.1 Streptomyces durocortorensis | reverse complement strand
GAGCGGGATATGCCCCGGCAAGCCGGGGCATAGTGAATGAATTGCGCAAGCGCAATTCGAATTCCGGCGCAAGCGCCGGAATGGAATTCCGTAAACGGAATTCCGGGAGGGGATGCAATTCGCGCAAGCGCTCATTGCTGGCACCCGCGCAAGCGCGGTCGCCTGGGCTGGCAGCAAGGGGAGGTGCATCATGCTCGGGCCTGTGTAGGGCTTGGGGTTCCTGGTCACCACCCCTGCAACGGAGGTGACGGCCCGTCGGACTGTACGGGTGCCGGCCTCGCCGCAGTGACGGGTTCCGCTGCGCTCCACCCTGACCCCTCCCTCACTCTCGAACCCACCCGGTGATGCCCATCAACGCCCCATCAGCATACAGGAAAACCGGTCGCATCAGGTCGAGATTCGGTCATGTATCACCCTGGGGGTGGAAGTTGGTGTGCGGGTGATGCATCACGGGTCATGCCTGTGTAGTGTTTGGGTGTATCCACCACAACCCCGGACCATCTCATCGCGCCGGGAACTTCCATTCTTGTTACGCGAGACATTGCGCGAAAAGGAGAACACGGGGAATGGCTAGGAAACTGTTTCCTCACCAGATCGAGGCTGTTGCGAACATTGTGCGCGGTCTCGATGTTCCACTGGATGGCATTCCTGTAAATGGCCTGCGGGGACAGGTGCATGCCGCGTGCGGAACGGGAAAGACCACCATTGCCGCAGTGTCGGCAAAGCGGATTGTGCCCAAGGGGCGCATTCTGGTCCTGGTACCGACGCTGGACCTTCTGACTCAGACGGTCCGTGAATGGCACGAGGCTGGACACACGGGGCCGGCTGTTGCGGTGTGCAGCCTCACCGACGACCCGGAGCTGTGGAACCTCAAAGTGCGCTCCACCACGAACCCCGTGCAGCTGGCGCTGTGGCACGGCTCGGGGCCGGTGACCATCTACGCCACCTACGCGTCGCTGGGCGTCCTGGCGGAGGCGTTCGAGGGTGCCTACGGGCAACGGCTGGACCCGGTGGACCTGACGGTGGTCGATGAGGCCCACAGGACAAGTGGCTCGATGGGTAAGGCCTGGGCCGATGTCCACAACCAGGGCGTCATCCCCTCGTACCGGCGGCTGTATCTGACGGCCACGCCGCGGATCTGGGAGGAGCGGCCGAACCGTGAGGTCGCGGAGGGGGTCCGTGACCCGCTGCCGCGCGAGATGGCGGCCTCCATGGACGACGAAAAGGTCTTCGGCCCGGTCCTCTACAAGCTCTCGTTGGCATCGGCCGTGTCGCGGAAGCTGCTTGCGCGGTACCAGATCATCGTCCTGGAGCTCCAGGACCCGGTCGTCACCCCGGAGCGGCTGATGAGCGAGGAGCGGCACAGCGAGAGGGTGCGCGGTGAGCGCCTGGGGGCGCTGCAGGCGGCGTTGCTGCACACGATGGCGGAGCACCACCTCCAGACGTGCATCACCTTTCACCACCGGACGATAGAGGCGCAGGCGTTCGCGGAGGGCCTGGAGCGCGTGGCCAAGCGGCTGCACGCTGACCAGCCTGAGAAGTACCCGGCGGCGATCTGGGCGGACTGGCTGTGTGGCGAGCATGTCCCTGAGCGTCGGCGGGGGGTTCTGGGTGAGTTCGGGTCCACGGCGCTGCGGGCTGTCTTGTGTAACTGCCGGGTTCTGGGTGAGGGCGTCGACATCCGAGCGGTGGACTCGGTGGCCTTCCTGGACCCCAAGGGTGCTCCGCACGACATCGTTCAGGCGATCGGCCGGGCGCTGCGTCAAAAGCCCGGACAGGAGAAAGTGGCCTCTTTGATCGTGCCGGTATTTCTGCAGCCCGGGGAGCAGCCGGAAGACATGTTCACCTCCGGGTCGTACCGGCCTTTGGTGAAGATATTGGAGGGTCTTCGGGCTCACGACGAAGAGGTAATTGAGCTGCTCGCGATCCCGCAGGAGCCTCAGAAGGACGTCGTGCAGCCGTCCGAGTACATCGGTTCGCCGCCCGAGGAAGGCGAGGACGAATTCCGTCTGTTGCTCCGTTTTGCGGTTCCGCGTGACCCGGTGATGGTCGCGGACTGGATTTCCTTCAACGTCATCGACACCGAGCGCCAGGACTGGGCGCGCGGCTGGTCGGCGCTCAAGACGTTCACGGAGCGTGAGCATCACGCCCGAGTCCCCTATGGGCACAAAGAGGGCGCGACACCGCTTGGACAGTGGGTCGCGGAACAGCGACGGGCGTACGGGGCGGGGCAGATGATCGGGCAGCGGGCGCAGCGGCTGGAGAGGCTGGGCATGGTCTGGAGCCCGGCCGATGAGCGGTTCCAGGAGAACCTGGAGGCCGCCAAGGCGTACTACGGCCAGTACTGGACCCTCTGTGCTCCGAGGTCCGCAGTGGCCCTGGACAGGCCGGTAGGACAGTGGTTGAGCAATTTGCGCCGTGCGGGTGCGCTGGACGGTCACCCTGAGTGGAAGGCCGCGCTCCTGGCCGTGGACGCGGACTGGAACCCGGCGTGGCCGGCCGACTGGCAGCGGCACTACGCCGCGCTGCGCGAGCTGCTGGCCGACGAAGAAAGCCAGGCTGGCGCGGTGGAGGTCCTGCCCGGGTTCACCGTGCACGGCATGGACATCGGCAAGTGGCTGGCCCGGCAGCGGAAACCGGAGGCCTGGCAGGCCTTGGCGGGCGGGCAGCGCGAACGCTTGGAGCAGCTCGGCATCACACCGGTCGCGTTGGAGGTGGCGGCGTCTGTGAAGCCGTCCACGGCGCCCGTGAGCGCCTTCGGGCGGGGGGTGGCGGCGCTGGCGCAGTACAAGGCCCGCGAGGGCTCTGTGACCGTCCCCAGAGGCCACGTGGAGGGGGTCAAGGCCGGTGGCCAGGAGTACCCCGTCAAGCTCGGAGTCTGGATCATGAATCAGAAGGGACGCCGCGCGAAGCTCACCGCCGACAAACTCCAGGCACTCGCCGCGCTCGGGCTGGAATGGGCGCGAGAGGGTTAAAGGGTAGGGTAAGTTTTTGGTTAAGCTGTATCGAGTCCTGACGTGAAGGTGCATGGAATGGCGTCTGAGGAAGAGCTGTTCGCGAGCGTGGACGCGCTGTTGGAGGAGGAGCCGCAGCTCCCGCCTCCGGCGGAGCGTGCCCGGCTGCGTGAGGCCGCCGGCATCACCCAGGCCCGCCTCGCGGTCGCGCTGAAAACGTCGACGCAGACGGTGAAGAACTACGAGAACGGCCGCTCGGAACCGAAGTCGCCGCGCCTGGAGGCTTACCAGCGGCTCCTGAAGGGGTGGGCAGCGAAGTACCCCGCGCACACTTCCTC
>NZ_JAFEUF010000410.1 GCF_016901035.1 Streptomyces durocortorensis | reverse complement strand
GGCGGCGACGGCGGGGGCGGCGGCCGTGGCGGTGACGGCGGCGGTGGCCAGGAGGATCGAACGACGCCTGGGGGCAACGGACATGACGGCTCCTCGGGTGGGTGGAGCCACCACGGAAGCGAGGGCGGATGACGGCCCGGCGTACGGCACCCGGCCCGGCGATGTCCTATTGGTCACGGGTACACGCCGTACCGGAACCGCACACCGGAGCGCGAGACGCCGAAACGCCGGGCTCCGCCCCGATCGTACGAGGAGGAGCCCGGCGTTCGTAGAGGCCGTGCGGGAACCGCTGCGGCGGTCTACCGCTGCCGCTGCGCAGGGACCTCGGCCGCGGTGCCGGTGCCGTCACCCGTCCCCGTGCCGTCGCCGGTGCCGTCGTTGCCCCGCCGCCGCTGACGCAGCAGGCCGAGGCCGATCAGCACCACCGTCAGTGCCCCGGTGGCCAGCAGCTGGTCCCGGGTGTCCGGCTGGCGCAGCATCAGCAGGAAGATGCCGACCATGGCCGCGAGGGCGACGATCGTGCCGACGGGGAAGAACCACATCCGGACGACCAGTGTCTCCGGTGCCTCCCGCTCGTTGCGCCGGCGCAGGATCAGCTGCGAGACCGCGATGAAGATCCACACGACCAGGATCACCGCGCCGATCATGTTCAGCAGCCAGGGGAAGACGTCGTCCGGGCGCCAGTAGCTGAGCAGCACGCACAGGAAGCCGAAGACCGAGGAGAACATCACCGCGTTGCGCGGCACCCCGGAGGAGATCTTGCCGAGCACGGACGGGCCCTGGCCGCGGGCGACCAGCGAACGGGCCATGCGGGACGCGCCGTAGATGTTGGCGTTCATCGCGGAGAGCAGGGCGATGAGGATGACCACGTTCATGATCTGCGCGGCGCTGCCGATGCCCAGGTGGTCGAGCATTGCGTAGAACGGTCCGACCTCGGCGACCTTCGGGTCGTCCCAGGGGACCAGCGTGACGATGACCGCCATCGAGCCGATGTAGAAGACCGCGATGCGCCACATCGCCGTACGGACCGCCTTCGCGACGCCCTGCACCGGGTTCTCGGACTCGGCCGCCGCGATCGTGACGGTCTCCAGACCGCCGTACGCGAAGACGGAGGCGAGGAGTCCGATGATGAAGCCGTCCATGCCCTTGGGGAGGAAACCGCCGTCACCCGTGAGGTTGGACAGGCCGGGCGCGTCCGTGTCGGGCAGCACGCCGAAGATCGCCAGCAGGCCGAGCACCAGGAACAGCGTGATCGCGATGACCTTGAGCGCGGCGAACCAGAACTCGAACTCGCCGAAGTTCTTCACGGCGGCCAGGTTCGTGCCCAGGAAGATCACCATGAACAGGGCGACCCACGCCCACTCCGGGGTTCCCGGCAGCCAGCCGCTGACGATCTGCGCGGCGCCGATGCCCTCCAGGCCCACCGCGACGCAGAGCAGGAACCAGAAGGACCAGCCCGCGGTGAACCCGGCCCACGGACCGATCGCCCGCTCGGCGTGCACGGAGAAGGAGCCGGACGCCGGGTTGGCGGCCGACATCTCGCCGAGCATGCGCATCACCATCATGACGAGCAGCCCGGATATGGCGTACGCGATGATGATCGAGGGTCCGGCGGCGGCGATCCCGGCGCCCGAGCCGACGAAGAGACCGGCGCCGATCACTCCGCCGAGGGCGATCATCGAGAGGTGACGCTGCTTGAGGCCGTGGGTGAGCGCGGAGTCCGCCGAGGGCCCTGCGGGGGCCGCGGAGTCTGCGGTGGGGGGAGACGCGGAGGTCCGAGGCATGGACGAGCTCTGTTCGTTAGCTGAGACAGGGGACGAACCCACAGTCTGGGCATCCGTACCGCTCACACGGAACGGCTGTCCGCTATACGGTCACCAGGCTCACACAAGGTGCACACGCGCCTACCGATCGGTGGATACCGAGGGCTCCCGAGGGGCTCCGCGGTCACGCCACTCACGCGCCACCGCCACCAGCAGCACCAGAACCGTCGCCCCCGCCGACCACAGCACCTGCGGCCGGGCAGCGTCGTCGGTCAGCATCAGCAGCAGCACGCCCAGCAGCCCGGCCAGCGTCACCCAGGTCAGATACGGGAACCACCACATCCGCAGGGCGAGCGCGTCGGGGGCCTCCTGCTCCAGCCGGGCGCGCAACCGCAGTTGGGACGCGGCGATCAGCGCCCAGACGAACAGCAGGACCGCGCCGACCGAGTTGAGCATGTAGAGGAACACCGTGTCGGGCCACAGCAGATTGAGCACCACGGAGACGAAACCGAAGGCCACCGACGCCAGCACCGCCCGCCTCGGCACACCACCCGTCCCTTCCTGAGCGCCCCCGCCCGACACCTTCAGCAGCCCGCGCGGCGCCTCCCCGCGCTCCGCCAGCGAGAAGATCATCCGGGAGGACCCGTACAGATTGGCGTTGAGCGCGGAGAGCAGCGCCACGAACACCACGATGTTCATGATCTGCCCGGCCGACGGCACCCCGACGGCGTCCAGCACCTTCACATACGGGCTCAGCCCGGCCTGCTGCGCGGTCCACGGCAGCACGGCCACGATCACCAGCATCGATCCGACGTAGAAGAAGAGGATGCGCACCACCGCGCTGCGCACCGCCCGCCCCACCGCGCGCGCCGGGTCGTCCGTCTCGGCGGCGGCGATGGTGACGACCTCAAGACCGCCGAAGGCGAACACCACGGTCAGTACACCGGAGACGACCCCGCTCCAGCCGTTCGGCAGGAAGCCCCCTTGCCCGGTCAGGTTGGTCATCCCGACCGGGTCGGTGTCCGGGAGCAGGCCGAAGACCGCCAGCCCGCCGAGCACCAGGAACACCACGATCGCGCCGACCTTCAAGGAGGCGAACCAGAACTCGAACTCGCCGAAGTTCTTCACCGCCGTCAGGTTCGCCACGGTGAAGACCACCATGAACAGCAGCACCCATGCCCAGGGTTCGACGCCGGGCACCCACCCATGGGCGATCTGTGCGGCCGCCGTCGCCTCCACGGCGAGGACCACCACCAGCAGGAACCAGTACAGCCAGCCGACGCTGAACCCGGCCCACCGGCCGAGCGCCCGCTCCGCGTGCACGGAGAACGAACCGGAGGCGGGCATCGCGGCGGACATCTCGCCCAGCATCCGCATCACCAGCATCGCGAGCGCGCCCGCGATCAGATACGAGACGACGATCGCGGGCGCCGCCACCGCGATCCCGGCGCCCGAGCCGACGAAGAGACCGGCGCCGATCACTCCGCCGAGGCCCAGCATCGTCAGATGGCGCTGCTTGAGCCCGTGCGAC
>NZ_JAFEUF010000040.1:38412-41694 GCF_016901035.1 Streptomyces durocortorensis | reverse complement strand
GCCATGGCCGCCGACGCCACACCGCCAGGCGCGGCCACGGTCGTACGGGACGACCCGTACGAGATCGCCGCGTTCCTGCGCACCAAACCGGCCTCCGCCCTGCCCGGCATCGGCCCCAAGACCGCCAAGACGCTCGCCCGCTACGGCATCACCTCGGTCGGCGACATCGCCGACACCCGACTCCCCACCCTCCAGCGCATCCTCGGAACCACCGCCGCCCGCCTGGCCCACGACCGCGCCCGCGGTATCGACGAACGCCCCGTCATCCCCGGCGCCGCGCCCAGGACGATGAGCGCGAGCCGCCGCTTCGACCGCGACGAACTCGACCCCGACCAGCACCACCGCGCAGTTCTCGGCCTGGTTCAGGACCTCGGCGGGCGGCTGCGTACGAGCGGGGAGATCGCCCAGGCGCTCACGCTCACCGTTACCTACGCCGACCGCTCCCAGACCACCCGCACCCGGACCCTCGCCGAACCCACCGCGCACACCCCCGCGTTGGCCGACACCGCCCGCACCCTCCTCTCCGGCTTCGGCCTCCAGCGAGCCCGCGTCCGCACCATCGCCCTGCGCGCGGGACGCCTCCGGCCCGCCGAGGACACCGTCCACCAGCTCACCCTCGACCAGCACGACGACAAGCTCCGCCGCCTCGAAACCGCCATCGACAAGGCCGCGACCCGCTACGGACCCGGCGTCGCCGGAGCAGCCTCAACCTTCCCTCGGTCCGGGTAAGGCGGATGGCTGCTGCCACAGGCCATACGTGGTGGGCGTTGGTGGGCAACTGTCAGATCCCTCGAAGGTGGCATCGATGTTGGCCAGTCAAAAACGCACAGGATAATTACGGTTATCCTGTGCTTATGCTGACACGGAATCAGAATGTCACGTAATCAGGTGAATCGTCCGACATGCCGAGTAAATGACTTGCTCGCTCACCCGGCCCGGGCCTCGAACTGGGAGAAGAGGATCAGTGGGGGAAGAAAGATCAACGCACTCCAAGAACGTTCGTCGGTTCTTCAAGCCCGAGCCGCCGCAACTGGACTTCCCACCCGTCCGTAACGGCATCGACTACCTCGCCAGCGTCGTGAGCCATCTCGACGAGAGCGAGTCGGATGTCGACGAAAGGGACCTCAAGTACGCGGTGCTTCACCTCCAGGCCGCAGTCGAGGTGCTCTTCAAGGCCAGGCTCCTGCGCGAGCACTGGAGCCTCGTCTTCGAGAACCCGGGCGAAGCGACCCTGGAGAAGTTCCGGGAGGGCAACTTCAACAGCTGCGGAACCACCGCCGCGGTGAAGCGCCTGCGCGACATCGTCGGCATCCCGATCGACGAGAAGGAGCTCGGCTGGCTGAAGGAGCTGGCCGCTGACCGCAACGCGCTACAGCACTACGGCCTGACACACAACGCCAAAGCGGTGGAGACCCGCGCCGGCCGCGTCCTCGACTTCCTCATGCGCTTCCTGTGGGAACACCTCCTGCCCCTGCTCAAGGGCCCGGAACGCACGGCCGCTTCACAGGACATGGCCCCCGTGGTCGAGGGAGTCCGCAACATCAGCTCCTACGTCACACGGCGCCTCAACCGACTGCGGGGTGAACTGAAGGGACTGGAAAACCAGACCGTTCAGTGCCCCCTCTGCGAGCACATGGCCCTCGTCATCGCCCCCGAACGCGGCACCTGCCGGTTCTGCGACGAGTCGTGGCACCCGGACGAGATGCTCGTCTTCGACTACCTCGGGCTCTTTCACGACGACGGCCCGAGGGGAGAGGTCTCGCCCTGCCCACAGTGCGATGCGATGACCCTCGTGGCGGGCGTGGTCTTCCTGGGTAGTCCGGCGGTGCTCGACACGCTCTTCTGCTTCGGCTGCATGGCCCGCTACACCCCGGATGAACTGGTCCTGTGTGCGGGGTGCAGCCGCCCGTGGCCCCTTGAGGCCGAAGTCGACGGTTCGACCACCAACCTGTGCACGGACTGCCGCCAGCAGACCGACCCGGAGTACACCGCATGACCGGCGACGCCCCAGCCCCCCGCGATGCGCGCGGCACGCTGGCCACGATCTACCGCGACCCCCGCGACCAGTGGCCCGAGCACGCCCGGAAGCTCTACGACTACCTGGTCGGCCTGTACGGCGAGGACGACCCGCTGCCCACCCTCGCGGCCGCGTGGATCGCGCACCAGCGCTCGGCCAACACCCAGAAGTCGTACGCCCGCGGCTTCCGCATCTTCGAGGAGTTCGCCCGGGAGCACGGGGCCCACCCGCTGAAGGTGACGTTCCCGCTGGCGGACACCTTCCGGATGTACCTGGAGACGACGCCCACCTGGGTGCGGGTCAAGGGCGGGGCCCGCGGCGAGATGATCCGGACCGGGCCGCCGTACAGCGACGCCTCCAGGGCCAACGCCCTGTCGTCCGCCTCCTCGTTCTTCGCCTACCTCGACATCGTCAGCGACACCCCGCTGAAGAACCCCTTCGACGCCGTACGCAGGCCGGTCATCGACCCGGACTACTCCCCCACCCCCGGTTACACCGAGCAGGAGTGGACCAAGCTCCTGGTCACCGCCCGCGACCACCACCGGATCCGGGCTTACCGCAAGCGGGCGTACGCGCTGCTGCTCATGCTCTACACCTGCTGCCTGCGCGTCGACTCCCTGCTGACCGCGAAGGTCGAGCACCTCGGCGACGACCAGGGCCACCACGTCATCAAGGTGAAGGTGAAGGGCGGCTCCTGGAAGAACAAGCCCGTCCCGCCGATCGCCTGGGCCGCCCTCCAGGACTACCTCGACGGCCGCACCACAGGATGGCTGTTCTGCACAGCCAGCGGCGGCCAGCTCGACGAACCAGCCGTGTGGCACCTCACGGACTCCCTGGCCAAGCGCGCCGGGCTGACACCGCGCGGTCCGCACGGCGTCAAGGGCGACGCCGTCACCCACGCCCTGGCGAAGCCGGACGCCCGGCCTGACAAGATCCAGCGCTGGGCCGACCACAAGGACTCCCGGACCACCCAGCGCTACAACCGCCGCAAGGAACTCCTCGACGACAGCCCCGGCTACGCCCTCGGCGCCGACCTTGCCGGCGCACTGGCGCACGAGAACGGCTGAAGGCTCGCACTACGCGCGGCGGCGCGGAGGCTTCCGCCTACGGCGATCCAAGGGGGGTGCCTCGGAGGCTGACAGTCAGGGGGGGGGGGGGGGGGGGGGGGGGGGGGGGGGGGGGGGGGGGGGGGGCGGGTGGGGGCGAGACCGAGACGAGACTGGAGATCAGCAAGCAGGAGAAACCGAACAAAGAGAACAAGAACA
>NZ_JAFEUF010000040.1:0-38402 GCF_016901035.1 Streptomyces durocortorensis | reverse complement strand
CCCCCGCCCGCGCGGGCCGCCCCCCCGCGGCCCCCCCCCCCCCCCCGGCCGGCCCGCCCCCCCCCCCCCCCCCCCCCCCCCCCCCCCCCCCCCCCCCCCCCCTGACGTCGGATACGGCACATTATCCGAGCTGAGATGCACCGGTCCGCCACGTCACTCGCGATCATGTCTAGAATTCTGACCAAATTCTGCGGGAGCTAGACATCGACCTCCTCCCCCGGCAGACTCGCATGTAGAACAAGAAGAAAAGGGCAAGAATCCACCGGAGGGAACGAGATGACCGACCCTGTGATCAGCAACCTTCGCCCGCACGTCTGGAACTCCGAGCAGTCCGTCGCCTACGAGGCGGCGATCGAGGCGATCAACGGCGTGGTCGCCGCCTACTCCGCCCTGATCGCCGAGGCCGAGAACCCGCCGGTCTCGCAGGAGCTGATCACCGAGTACCGAACACTGCGCACGGAGTGCCAGCAGGTACGCAAGGCGCTGCGGGCCGAGGACACCGAGAACGTCGCCCGGGTGCGGGCCGCCTACGCCGCCAAGCTGCGGGAGCTGACGGAGACCGGCGCGTGAGCCAGGACGACGCCGCTCGCTATCAGCTGCCGGCGGAGGAGAACCGGCGCATTTTCGTCATGGACATCGTGCGGGACCTGCTGACCGGCCCGATCCCGCAGGACCCGGCCACTGCCGTCTTCCTGCTCGGGCAGCCGGGCGCGGGCAAGACGCGGGTGGCCCAGCTCATCGCCGAACAACTCGATGCCCGGGGCGGGTTCGCGGACATCGACAGCGACCATTACAAGCCCTACCACCCGCAGTACGCGCGGCTCATGGCCGAGGACGACCGCCTCATGACCCTCTACACAGGGCAGGACGGCCGAGCCTGGATGAAGCAGGCGCAGCAGTTCGTCCGGGGCGAGGACCCGTTATCCGGAGGCCGGAAGCTCAACGCCTTGGTCCAGGAGATCGCCATGGACCCCCAGTTCCTGGCCGAGACCATGCGCAGCTACCGGAACGTGGGCACCCGTATCGAGGGATTCGTCCTGGCTGTGTCGCAGGCGCAGAGCGATCAGGGCGTTCTGAACCGCTACCACGAGCAGCTCGTCGACCGCGGGCAGGGGCGCCTGACCGTGCCGGAGAAGGCGCAGGCCTCCTTCACCGGGATCCCGGTCGCCTGCGAGGTCATCGTGCGCGAAGGGCTCCTGGACGTGGGAGGCGTCTTCCGGCGTGGGGATTCCGATCCCCGCTTCGCCGCCGACGCCGCCGAACTCGCCCGCGACCCGCTGGCACTGCGCCAGAGCGTGGAGCGGGAGCGCAACCGGCCCTGGACACCGGAGGAGTCACGCGACTTCCTCGCAGTCCAGCACAAGCTGCGCGAGGGCCTGCCCGCCGACTTCGGCCCCCAGCTCGACCGCATCGACCGGCTGGCCGCCCCGCTGCTGGCCGCCTTGGGGCCCAGCACGCCACGCATATCGTCCGCTGCAGCCCGCTCGCGCAGCACCACCACCCCCAGGAAACCGGCGACACCCGGGAAGGGCCCGTCACCGGAACGCACCCCGCCGCACCACCGCCCGGAAGGGCCCGAACAGCGCCAGGGCCGTACCAAGTAGCCCACGCGGGGGCGGTGCCGGACAGTGCCGCCCCCGCCGGACCCGGAGAGATCCATGAAGATCACCATTGAGGGCGCCGACGAAGCGTTCGCCGAGAAGCTGGTCGCCCTCGCGGCGCAACAGGGTGCCGAGCTGGCCATCTCCACCGTCAGGACCGGCTGGACCGTCGACCGTGCCGAGCAGTACCTCTCTGACCTGCCCACCAACGCCCTGCGCTTCGCCTGCCTCGTCGTGGACGCCGACGGCGACAAGGCCGCCGAGGAGCTGCGCGAGGAGTTCAACGGCGAGCTGCGCGGCCCGACCATCGCGCTGTCTCGGGCGGTGCCGCGCGGCGTGCGCCGTAATTGGTGGCCCTCGGACACCGAGGCACCCATCGCGCCCCGGTACGACCCTGAACACCCCAGCTGGCAGAAGGCCATCGCCTACACAATGACCAGCGAGAACGTCACCGTCTTCCGCGCCGCCCTCGTCCGGCTGGGCTTCGACCCGGCCCCGGCCGACCACAGCCGGAACGAGGGCGGCCATGGCCAGGAGGGCCAGCAGCCGTGACCATTCGCATCCCCCGCACGGCTTTGTCGACGTCACACGACAGCGATTGTCGACGCCGTCGGGAGGCACTTACTCGCGCCCGGATCTCGATGTCGATGAGAACTGGAGGCACCCGCCAGCACTCGGCAACGGCGGGACGAGGGCCGCCACCTACGCCCGTAGCCAGCGCTTTTGTCCCGGGCCCCAAACGAGCGGCACACGGCGTCTTGCCAGTCGGCACCGAACTGCTGTCCGAAGCCATCGATATCCGACGCGGGCAGCGCCTCCCGAACCGCCCGAGAAGCGCTGCTCTTCGTCATCGACAGAGCCAAAGTGTCAAACTGAAGGGAAGGGGGACGCCGTCTACGCCGTGCCGCTTTCGGTTCCACGGCTGCGGTTTCCGCCGGGGTGCGGGGGTGGGGCACAGCGGCGGCTGGCGCGAGGTCGAGCCGCTTGTCCATCTCCAGGCGGAAGGTCCCGTACGGGTTGACGGTGGACCAGAAGAGCGCGGTCAGGCCCCGCCGGTCCTCTTCGTCGCCCCATCTGGGGATTCGCTCGTTCAGCCCAACGGACCGTACGACGACGAGAAACTGGAGGCCTGACCCACCGAAAGCCACTGGCGGGTTACTTGCTCCCTGGAGCCCGGGCTAGGACTACAGGGCCGTGTCGCGTCGGCTCGGGTCGGTCAGATGGCGTAGGCCCCGGTCGCGGGGCGGCCGTGCTCCCGGGCGTACGGGGTCAGGGCCGTGAAGCCGGCGCCCCTCACCGGCGTTCCGGGCTCCAGGTCGAACGGACTCACCCCCAGCCGGCCGGCTAGGACCGGGGCCAAGTACGTGGCGAAGCTCTCCCAGTCATCCTCGGAGTCCTTGGGCGTGAGGCCTTCCTCCAGGCCCGCGGTCAGTTCCTCGGGCAAGGGGGAGCCCATCGCGAGGTCCGCGTCGCATGTCCGCTCGGTCGCGGAGCGGCGGCGCAGCACGGTGCCTCCCTCGGCGACCAGCCAGCCGGAGCCGCCGCCCTGTTCGCCGAAGAAGTAGGCCTGTGCTCTGCCGTACCGGCGGCTCAGGCTCGTGACGACGGCGAGCACGTCCGCCGCGCGCTCCGGGTCCACGGGTGAGCACCACGGACCGAGCACGAGGGTCCAGCCGTCCACCGCCGGGGTCACGTACACCCGGCCGTACTCCGCGCCGTCCATGGTGTCGTGCGCCACGATGTCGTACCCCAGGGCGAAGGTCGCCGGCCGGATCTCGTGCAGGCCGAGTGCTTGCGCGATGCTCTGATGGTCCTCGGTGGGCACGGCGAGCCAGGAAGCGGAGCACAGGTCGAGCGGACGGGCCCGGTCGCGCGGCAGTTTGACGCGGATCAGGCGCTCCACGGCCGCGCGATCGGCCGCCGAGAGTGCCTCCTCGCCGCCGGACGCGGCCAGGGTGGCCAGGGCCCGGGACCGCAGTCGCCCCGGCCCGTGCGCGCGCACCCGGCGGAGCGGTTCGTGGGTGGCGGGCCCGAGCAGGCCAAGGGCCCACTCCGCGCGCTGAGCCACGTCCGGTTCCGGATCGCCGAGCAGCGGAATCAGCGCCTCGGTCACCCGGACATAGTCGACGCCGGGCCGCGGCGAGCGCCCGAAGGCCACCATGCAGACCGACTGGATCCCGGAGGCGGCCGAGCTGCGGACGGCCGGGGACGGATGCCGCAGCGCGTCCACGAACCGGTCCACCGAGTGGAAGGCGGTGAACGTGGAGCCGAGGCGTCGCCGTGAGGTCTCGTCGGGGGCGGCGGCCAGCGCTTCGAGCACGTCGTCGAAGGCCAGATCCGGCCCGATGTCCCGGTTCAGGAGTCCGCCGATCCGGGCGCGGACCTGGACAGAGTCCGTGGTCAGCAGCGCGCGGATCAACGGCCCCACGGCCGCCCGCCCCTGCGCGGCCAGCCGTGCGCGCGCCACCTCGCACAGCCCTGGATCGCCCAGGGCCCCGATCGCGTCCTGCGTGTCCACCCTTTGTCCTCCTCGTGCCGTGCGACCGCTGCTCCACAGGCCATGGTGGCCTGTGGTCGGGTAGCCGGACACCATTGCTGATCCCCGGCCCTCTCAGTGAAGGTCTCGGGGCGCAAGCGGGGGCTGGCCATCGACGTGCTGGGGCTGATCATCGGCGTCGTCGTCATGGCCGCCTCCGCGCACGACAACGCGGCCGGCACCGCCCTGCTCGACCAGGCCGCCGAGCGATGTGGGATGCGCCTGGAGAAAGTGCTGTTCGACCAAGGCTTCAAGGAAGCGGTCATCGTTCACGGCGCTCTGCTGGACATCAACGTCGAGGTCGTCCGCCGCAACCCTGCCAACCAGGGCAAAGGGTTCGTCCCGCAGCCCAAGCGGTGGGTGGTCGAGCAGACGAACGGCACGTTGACGCTCCACCGGCGTCTGGCCCGTGAGTACGACCACCGGCCCTCCGTCGCTCATTCCCGTGTCCTTCTTCCCATCAGCGCTCGACGAGCATCCAACGACCATGAGCGCTAACGCTGCGGCTGCCGCCGCCCTGATAGTGCCCCTCATCTCATCCCCAGTCCTAGAAGCCAATGCACTCCTGCATGATCCTATTCACGAGGCTCCCGGAGGCTATGGGCAGAGGCAACGTCACACCAGGCCCAGCCTGAAGCGACTGCATTGGCCTCACCGGCCCCAACCCCCGCTCCCCTGACATCGATCGGCGCGGGTAACACCCTCGTGGTGCACCTCCGCGCGACTCCGCTCTCGATGGAGGCTTGGTGCCGGGTGTCGTCCGCAGTGCGTGCGCAAAGCCGGGCGGTGCGCCTCTCCAGTCTCGGCCGGTTCGGCAGCAATGTGAGGGGTGGCGAGGGGCGGTCGTGGTGAGTTCCAACAAGGACCGTGGTGAGTAGCCGACGACGGCCCCTGACCGTGGTGAGTTGGAACGGTTCTCACTGCGCGGCTCTCCAGAGCGGTTCCAGTTCGCACCCGGGGTGTGGTGAGTGGCGGAGACATCTTGACCGAGTTCCAACACGGGCGAGATGCAAGTTCCAAGTTCCAGCGCGACAGCCTCTCGACGGCCTGGCCGGCCTTCACGTCGTCGGCGGCTCTGTGCCTGCGGGTCACCGGCACCACCTAGCGGCGACGGACTCGGGCTCTCCCCCGGTCGGCGGGTTGGAAAATTGCAGGTCAGATCGTTCCAATCCCCTTCCGCGCCCTGAGGAGGCGATGGGAACCCGACGCATTGCCCATGTACTCGGGACGTGGCCGGGGAGCGATCTCCAGCGATGGTGAGTCCCTCCGGGGCGTCACTCACCAGGGGCACGGCTGCCTCTCCCGCTGGGGCGGGCACTTCTGGAATCTGCCCTCCCGTGAGGGGGGAAGGACGGGTTCCTCAGTTGGCTGCGGCGGCCTGTCGTTCGGCGCGCTTGATGTCTCCCAGGTACTTGCGCACCGTTCCAACGGTGTAGCCCGTGCCCTCGGCGAGCAGCGGGGCGAGCGAGTTGGCCGACCTGGAACGCTCCTCGGCGCTGAGTTCCAGGTAGCGGGCCGCCACCAGCTCTGCTCCTGTCAGCGGCGACGATTCCCGCCCCTGCGGCTCCTCCCGGTCGGGCGTTACGTCGTGGGGGCCGTCGCTGGGCGACGCGCCGTCGGTCTCCTCGCCCTCAGGGATCCGCATCTGTACGACGTGGCGCCTCTCCCCCGTCCGGGCAGCCGCCGCTCCCCCAGGTACCGCTGCAGCATGTGGAACGGCGCTGGAATTGGAACGCTCGTCATCGGGTGCAGTGTCCCCAGGCGCTCCGTTCTGTCCCTCCGGGTCTTCCAACTTGTCGTGCGCCGTCGCTTCCACGGGTGCCTTCGGCTCGGAGCCGAACCAGGCGCTGGCCCCGCCGCCCGATGCGGGCAGCTCCTCGACGTCGGACCCGGGCCCGGTGGCGGTGTCCTCTGCGATCGTCGGGGCCTGGCCGCGCTGGATGAATCTCTCGTGGTGAGCGCCCCAGAGCTCGTCGAGCACCGGTTCCAGCAGCATCCCGGGCAGAGGCTCCCGCGTCGAAAGCTCGACGATGCCGTACTGGGCGAGGAAGTGCCCGAACTGTTCAGCGTCGGGGAAATGCCCCCGCTGGGCCACGTAACCCTCGGCGGCCGCCAGGTAGTCCACGTCCGGGAGAACCGACTCCACTGCCGTCGGCGCGGCCTGATGAACGGTGCTGCCGAACCCGGCCACCACGGCCTCGCGCACCACGGCGACGGGGCGCTCAGCTTCGGCGTCCCGCTCCCCCACCCGCTGATGCCCGATCGCCAGTACCGGTGCCTCACCGCTGATACCGCCTCGTTCGACCGCGGTGCGGATCGGCTCCTCGATGCCGGCGGCGGCGAGCCCGGCCGGGGCGGTCTCGGCGAGCGGCACGCCGTACTTCGCCAGGCGCAGCGGCATCATCGACTCGACCGGGGCCTTGCGCCGCCAGTTGCGGCCGAACCGGGCCTGGAGCCGGGCCTGGTAGATCAGCCGGTCCTGTTCGAGCTTGATGACCTGCTCGTAACTGCGCAGCTCCCACAGCTTCATCCGCCGCCACAGCTTGAACGTCGGGATCGGCGAGAGCAGCCAGCGGGTGAGGCGGACGCCCTCCATGTGCTTGTCGGCCGTGATGTCCGCGATCCGGCCCACCGCGTGCCGGGCCGCCTCGACGGAGACGACGAACAGCACCGGGATCACCGCGTGCATCGCGGTGCCCAGCGGGTCGGGCCAGGAGGCCGCGCCGTTGAACGCGATCGTCGCGGCGGTCAGCAGCCACGCCGTCTGGCGCAGCAGCGGGAACGGGATCCGCATCCACGTCAGCAGCAGGTCCAGGGCCAGCAGCACGCAGATGCCCGCGTCGATGCCGATCGGGAAGACCAGGGAGAACTGGCCGAACCCCTTGGCCTCGGCCAGCTCGCGCACGGCGGCGTAGGAACCCGCGAAACCGATCGCGGCGATGATCACCGCGCCCGCGACGACGACCCCGATGAGTATGCGGTGCGTGCGTGTCAGCTGCATCGCGGCCACGCGCGATCCCCTCCCCGATCTCTGCGCCCGGCCGTATCCGGCCCCGGCGCCCGGCCTTTGTACCCGGCGAGGGGACAGCCTGGCACATGTGTGCGAGCTTTGTTGCGTGGGGAGGGGCGGGAGTCCGTCGTCGGGCTCCCTGGAGCGGCCGGTGGTCTGTCAGCCCTCGATCAGTCGCTGGAAGGCGGCGGTGTCGAAGATGTCCTCCATCCGCACGGCCTTGCCGCCGCTCAGCGTCCAGGAGTGCACGAAGGACAGGGTCTCCGTACGGCCGCTGCGGGAGGTCACCTCCCGGGTGCCGAAGACCACGACCCGGTTGCCCGACTGCACGAACTCCGCCGGTTCCAGGCGCATTCCGCCCAGCACGGTCGGTACGTGGGCCAGGAACTCCCGGACTCCGGTGTGTCCGTGCTTCGTTCCGCCCAGGCCGTAGGCGGCCATCCCCTCGGGATGGATCCACTCGACGTCGGGCGCGAGGGTCTCCAGCAGGCCCGGAACGTCCCGGGAACCGAAGGCCCGGTAGGCGCGGTGGATCAGGTCGATGTGTGGTCCGTGGTCCGACTTTGCGCGGGCCGGGGTCGCTGTCTGGGTCATGAGTGCCTCCGCCTCATCCGTTCGTCGTTCTTCCGTGGACGTGCTCGGGGTACAGGGCTTCGAGGGTGCGGCGGATGCCGTCGCGCCAGCCGACCGTGCACGGGCCGGTCAGTTCCCGGCGCAGCGTGGGGTCGAACCGGTAGGTCTCGCGGGTCACCTCGCTCGGCACGAGGCGCGCGGAGACCCCGGTGAGCCGTTCCAGGTGGCGGATGCAGTCGGTGATGCCGACCGGTTCGTCGCCGCCCCAGTTCACCAGCGTCGCCGGGGTGCCCGCGGCCCGCCAGAGGGCGGGGACCTGGGCCACCAGGTCGTCGGTGTGGAGCAGGGAGCACCAGTTCTGTCCCTGGAGGGGTACGGGGATGGGCTCACCGGCGAGCATGCGCTTGAAGTAGAGCATCGGGACGCCGCCGTAACCGCCGGGGCCGTAGGCGATGTTGAGGCGGGCGATCGTGGTGGGCAGGTCCAGCACCCGGGCGAAGGCCCGGACCGCTCCCTCGGTCGCGATCTTGCCGACCGGGTAGGCGGGCAGCCAGTCGGCCACCCCGTCCACCGGGTCGGTCTCCGTGTAGGGGTGGTCCAGCTCCTGCCGCGCGTACAGGGCCCCCGTCGAGACGTAGAGGAAGGCCTCCGCGGTGCGGCAGTGTGTCATCAGTCTTCCCGCCGCTACGGAGTTGACCTCGGCGGCGGCGTTGAAGTCGCCGTCCTCGCCGCGTCGTACGGCGGAGTGGATCACATGGGTGAAGTCCTCGGGGACGCCCTTGAGGCCGTCGCCCGCGGTGTCGTCCATGTCCCAGTGGACGGTGGTGATCCCGCGCGAGGCGAGTTCCGCCTCGACACCGGGTGCGCCGAAGCGGCCGAGGCACCACACCTCGTTCCGTTCGGCCAGGGCTTCGGCCACCGGGCGGGCGACCTGCCCCGTACCGCCGGTGACCAGGATCTTCTTGCCCGTGAGCGGGGCGGTCGGCCGGGTCATCAAAGGCTCCCCTGCGAGGCGGCGCGGGTGGCGTCGGCGTCGGCGAGGGAGCGGTCGAGCTCCCTGCGGAGCACGGACTGGAAGGCTGCCACGTGCTGCGGTCCCATCAGGGTGTAGTGCTCCCCGGGAACCCTGATGTACCGGTTCTCCCCGGTGGTGTAGTCGTCCCAGCGGCGTAGTTCGTTGTCGAGCCAGTCCTCGATGGTGCCGCGCAGCGGGGTGGCGTAGAAGACGTTCATCGACGGCACCGTGCCGCTCGGCCGGTAGGTGCGGCCGAGGTCGGTCAGGCGGTTGGCCAGGTCGGCCCAGGCTCCGAACCGCTCCGGGGTCAGGTCGAGTTGGGCGACGCGCTCGCCCGGAGCGAGCGCCAGCAGCTCGGATACCTGGTCCTCGGGTGCGAGATGCCGGAGCGTGGCGGGCAGCCGGAGCGACTGCTCCTTGTCGATGAGGGAGAGGAAGAACGCCAGGTTGGCCGCGGTCTCCGCGAAGTCCAGTTCGTCCATCCGGTACTTGATGTTCGGCGGAAGGTTGAAGCTGCCGACGAAGTCCACCCGCTCGCCCGCCGCCCGCAGCACCTTGGCGATCTCGAAGGCCACGGCGCCGCCGTAGGAGTAGCCCGCGACGGCGTACGGTCCCTGCGGCTGCCGGGCCCGGATGGCGTCCACGTAGCAGTCCACCATCTGCTCGAAGGTCGCGAACGGCTTCTCGCCCTCGTTGAAGCCGCGGGCCCGCAGCGCGTAGAACGGGCGGTCGCCGACGAAGTACGTGGCGAGGTTGACGAAGACGAGGACCTCGCCGACGCCGGGGTGGACGCAGAACAGCGGGGTCTTGTCGCCGCCGGTCTGGAGCGGTACCACCGGGTCGTACTCCGGGCGGTCGGCCCCGCCCCGGCCCCGGGCGGACTCCGTGCCGAGGAGGCGGGCGAGGCCGCGTACGGTCGGCGTCGTCATGAGGGTGATGATCTGGAGGCCGGTGACCCCGAGACGCTCGGCGACCCGGCTGCGCAGCCGGAGGATGTCCAACGAGGTGCCGCCCAGGTCGAAGAAGCTCGCCGTCGCGCTGATCGTGCCGGGGCCGGCGTCGAACATCTCCGCGTAGATCTCCGCGAGGACCTCCTCGGTCCTGCCCTCGGGGGCGCTGTAGCCGCCGAGCATGCGCTGCGACAGAGCCGAACAGTCGCGCTGCACCGTGCGGTAGGCGCCCGCCTCCAGGCGCCGTCGCATCAGGCTGCGCTGGATCTTGCCGAGGCTGGTCTTGGGGAAGGCGTCCTTCGGCAGCGGCAGGACGAGAGAGGGGCGGAAGCCCCAGTGCATCACCACACTGCTGCGTACGGCGGTGAGCGCCCGGTGCAGCGCGGCGTCGTCGCCCTCGGGGACGTCGGGGTGGAAGGCGATCACCAACTGCTCGGTGTCGCTGCCCGCCGGGCGGACGGGGAAGGCGGCGGCATAGGAGGCGGCCACGCAGTCGAGCTGTTCCAGGGCCGTCTCGACGTCGTGGCTGAAGTGGTTGACTCCGTTGACGATGACGCTGTCCTTGGTCCGGCCCACGAGCGAGAGCCGGCCGTCGTCCAGCCGCCCCAGATCGCCGCTGCGGAACCAGCCGTCCGCCGTGAACGCGTCGGCGGTGGCCTGCGGGTCGTTGTGGTATCCGGACGTCACGACCGGTCCGGTGAGCTGGAGTTCGCCCACCTCGCCGGCGGGCAGCGGCCGGTCGTCCGGGCCCGCGATCCTGATCCGGGCTCCTTCGATCGGGCCGCCCAGCGAGGCGAACTCGCGGCCGCGGTCGACGTCGGGGAAGGCGGCCCGCGAGTAGATGCTGCCCGCGCAGGTCTCCGTCATCCCGAAGGCGGGCCAGAGGGCGTCGCGGGCGAGTCCGTACGGTGCCAGGAGTTCGAGGAAGGCCTCGCCGGTGCTGCGGACCACCGCCTCGCCGCCGCTGATGATGTGCCGCAGCCGGGAGAGGTCGAGCCCGTCCTCCTCCGCGATCTCCCGGAGGCGGCCCGCCGACGCGGTGATCAGGCCGAGGAGGAAGTTGGGCGTGAAGGTCATCGTGACGCCGTGCCGGGAGATGATCCGCAGGAACTCCAGTGGCTGTTGCAGGATGACGGGGGCTTCGACGTGGAGCTGTCTGCTGCCGGTGGACAGCGGCAGCAGATGGCATTCCAGCAGGGCGGCCACATGGTCGAAGGACACCCAGTTGAGGGTGGTGTCGTCGGGGCCGAGCCGGTGCGTGCCGTTCTTCCCGGCCATGGAGGCCAGCAGATTGGCGTGGCTGAGCCGGACGGCCTTCGCGCTGCCGGTCGAGCCGGAGGTGAGGACCAGGACCGCCGTGTCGTCGGGGCCGGCCGGGTGGATGTCGGCCGGTCCGTCGACGGCCGGCCCGTCTGCGGCCAGCTCGTCGAGCGGCGCGACGGAGAGCCCCGGCACCGGGGGCAGTTCGGAGGCCAGGGACCGGGTCGTGACGAACAGCGGCCCGTCGAGCAGGGCGACGACGTGCCGGAGCTGGGTGGACCAGCGCTCCGGGTCGCCGCGCAGCGGAGCGGTCGGGCAGGGCACGAACCCGCCGAGCACGGCGCCCCAGAACGCGGTCAGGAAGTCCTGCGGGCGTTCCAGGATGAGGACGACCTTGTCCTGCGGGCGCAGGCCCCGTGCCCGCAGGCCCGCGGTCACCCGGAGGGCGGCGGCCAGCAGTTCGGGATGGTTCTGGTCGACGAACTCCGCGTCGGCCCCGTCCGGGCGGTAGCGCGGGCCGGTGGAGGGGTGCTGTTCGGCGGCGTTCAGCAGGAGGTCGGCGATGCTCTGCGAAGGTGCTGTGTTCACGCTGGTCTGTCTCCGATGCCTCAGGGCATCCGGGAAGGTCGTCCCCGGGTGGCGGCGTAAGGATGTGAGGGACCTGACGGGGCGATGTGCGGCTCCGTGGTACGGGCGCCGGCTCAGCGGCCGGGGGCGACCTGACACGCCGTGAAGCCGCGGTGGGCGCTCGCGGGCACGGCCAGTGCCGCCGTCCACCCGTCGGGCACCACGATGTCGGCCACGTGCCAGAGGGTCCGGGGGGCGGGGGCGGTGACGGCCACCTCGGCGGGGCCCGGGGCCCAGGCGCGGGTCTCCAGCGCGGTCAGATCGGTGACGATGCCGATGCCGACGGCCTTGAGCACCGCCTCCTTGCGGGTCCAGCAGCGCAGGAACGCCCTGGCCCGGCCGGTTCCTTCGGATGCCGCCCGTACGGACTCCTGCTCGGGGCCGGTCAGGACGTCGTCGGCGAGCGTGGCGACCGGCAGGTCACGGACCGCCTCCGCGTCCACGCCGACCGGGAAGGGGGCCACGGCCAGCATCCCGAGCCCCGCGGAGTGGGAGATGCTGATCCGGAATTTGGTTTCAGGATAAACAAGTTTGGGTGGTCCGTGGCTGTCGCTCCCGCACCCGGGACAGAGGTTTCGGCCAAACGAAATCGTGGTGGCCGGTACCTGAAAGTGCCGCCCTAATATGCGCTTTGCGGTTGCACGGCAGGACGCGTATTCGGCCGCGGCCGTGGCCGACGTCAGTCGTCGCACATGTGCCCGCTCGTCACCGTTCAGCAGGTCGGTGTCGGCGCGCGTCCGTGTGCCGGGTGGGGCGTACCACCACCACACCAGGGCGCCCGTCACCGGGGCCGGCCCGGCGGGAGGGGCGCTGCTGGCGTGGAGGGGTGGTGCGTGGCGTGTGGTCACCGGGCGACCGTAGGCGTGAACTCGACACCTCTGGAAGCGAGTTGACAGCAAGCGGTCACCCCTCTTGCGCTCCGTGAGGGGGTGACTGCCGTTGGTCACCTAAGCGGAAGGGGGATCCTTCGATTGCGGGGCGCGTGTGCAGCTTGTTGTCAGCCGTGGCGCTCGTGGGTGCCGTTGGCTTGAATCAAGACGCTTCGATGGGGGCACCGCCGCCCGTTCGGGCCCTGGTTTGTTGACTGGTGCTAAATGGGCGAACTAGTGTTCACGCTGGCAACTGACTGGCTTTTTGCGTCAAGAAGTTTCTGATTGGACAGATGTATCGGGCAATCGGGTCGTGTCCGCTACGGGGGTGCCGGTGGCCGATAGTGATGGGCTGCCGGCCGGACCGTGGGGAAGATTCTGATTACTCAAGGGGGCGCTGGATAATGGAAACGGTCGTTGATCCACCCGATGCGGAGGACGTCGAGCTGACGGAGCCGGACGAGCGGTCCGCTCACCTGGAGCAGACATTGCTGCAGGTGCAGGCGTTGATCGAGTCGTCCATGTCGCTCTACAGCAGACAACCGGCCCTGCCCAAGGTCGCCGAGCCGAGGGATGTCGCCGCGCTGGAGAGCGCTCTCGACCGGCTCATCGGCGGCGTCCACCACTCGTTGAGCGTGGCGCTGACGGAGCCCGGCGACTTCAGCGACTGCGTGCTGCGGCTGCTGGCGCGGATCGGCCCTACGGTGGCGGTCCGGGTGCTCTGCAGTGTGCAGGCCGCGGATGCCTCTCTCGTCTGTCTTCGCCGCCTCCCGCAGCCCCGCCTCGAAATTCGGGTGTGTGAAAGGGAGTTGCGGGAGGTCGTCGTCGTCGACGGTGCGAACGCCCTGGTCCGTGGAGCCGCCGGCGGATCGGGCACGCAGGCCACCGTCGTCAACGACGCGGGAGCCGTGCGCGCGCTGGAGCTGCTGTTCGCGGGCGCCTGGTCGCGCGGTCGCAAGCTCACCGACCACCTCGAACTGGGCCCCCGGCTGCGCACCGAGTTCGCCCGCAGCGTCCTGGAGAGCCTGCGGGCCGGGCACAACGACGATGTCGCCGCCCGCGAACTGAACGTGTCGCTGCGCACCTACCGCCGGCACGTCGCGGAAGTGATGAGGGAGCTCGACGCGATCTCGCGCTTCCAGGCCGGTGCGCGCGCCGCCGAACTGGGCCTGCTGGCGGAGTAGCGCGCGGGACTAAAACGGTGACGGCCCGTCAGGCGGCCTGATCGCCGGCAGTACACCAACGGGGGATGGTGGAAACGAGTTGACCGGAGAAACGCCGGACGAGGTGGAGCGGGCGCTGCTGGAGGCGAGATCGCTCATCGAGTCCACGGTGGCCATCCACCGCGGCCGCAGCGCCCGTAAGCATCAGATCGTCGCCGTCGAGGGCGGTCACGTCGCCGTGCTGGACGCCGCGGAGCAGCTGATCGCGACGGCCACCCGAACGATCGACATCGTGCACGCACGGGTGCCGGAGAGCGGCGAACTGCCCGACAGCGAGACGCGCTCGGAACGCGACCTCATCTACGGGGCGAGCGAGGCGGTGGCGGTCAGGCTGCTGTCCAGCACCCGGCTCGTCGACGAGTCGTTCGTACGCGAACAGCTCGGCAGGGAGAGGCCCGTGGCGATCCGGGTGGCGAAGGTGCCGCCGCTGCAGGCACTGCTCGTCGACGGCGCGACCGGACTGGTGGTGACCGAGTCCGCCGTCGGCCGACGGGCCTCCCTGATCCGCGCCCCCGACGTCCTGCACACCCTGCGCACGCTCTTCGAGAGCGTGTGGAGCAACGCGGTCCCCGCGGGTGAGCGCATCGTCTTCGGGGGCCGTGACCGGGCGATGCTGGCCCGGCAGATCCTGGGTTCCCTGCGGGCAGGGGTCACCGACGAGGTCGCCGCCCGCGAACTGGCCGTCTCCGTGCGTACCTACCGGCGCTACGTCGCCGAGATCATGACGCTGCTCGGCGCCAGCTCCCGTTTCCAGGCCGGGGTCCGCGCTGCCGAGCTGGGCCTGCTGCCCACGGCTTCCACGCCCGCCGGCGGAAGTCCGGGAAACCGGTCCTGAAGCCCCGTGGACGCTGCGGGACAGCCCTTGGGTTCCCCTGCGGTCTGGCAGCTTTCTGAAAGTACCGTTGCCGCGCGCCGCCGGGGGCAGTTGTATATCTCCCGGGAAACAGGAATCCGGAACACGGAGAACTCTGTGCCCCGGCGGTCGTGCAATCCCCCGTGTGCGCCGCTGACGCGCGGGGGGGCGAATTAGGAGGGCCCCCCCCCCCACCCCGGTTGACACCGCGCGGAAGGCGGGCCATGAAAGATATGCCGATCGGTCTGGTGTTTCCCGGCCAGGGAACGCAGAAGCCCGAAATGGGACTGCCCTGGCGGGACACCCCGTCCTGGCAGCTCACTGCGGACATCTCGGAAGCCACCGGGGAGGACGTCCCCGAACTGCTGCTGCGCACCGGGGCCGAGGACCTGCGGCGCACCGACCTCGCGCAGATCGCCGTGTTCGCCGTCGCCGTCCTGGCCCACGCCGAAGCCGTACGGACCGGGGCGATCGAGGGACGGGTGGCCGCCTGCGCCGGACACAGCCTGGGGGAGTACGCCGCCCTCACCGCGGCCGGCGTGCTGGAAGTACCCGCCGCCGCCGCCCTGGTGGCCGCCCGCGGCCGGGCGATGCGGGCCGCCGCCGAGGAGCGCGAGGGCACCATGGCCGTCCTGGTCTCCGCCGCCCCGTCCGAGGTCGAGGCGCTGGCGGGCACCGTACGGGCGGAGGGACACGAGGTGTGGACCGCCAACTTCAACGGTCCCGGCCAGACGGTGGTATCCGGCTCCCCCGAGGGCGTCGAACGGCTCGGGGAGCAGGCGCCCTCCATCGGCGCCAAGATGATCCGCCTCCAGGTCGGCGGCGCCTTCCACAGCCCGTTCATGGCCCCTGCCGCCGATGCGCTGCGCACGGCCTGGAAGAACACCGCATACGCTCCCGCGCGGGTGCCCGTGGTGTCCAACGTCGACGCCGCGGCCTACACGGGCGACGGCGACTGGCCCGAACTCGGAACCCGGCAGCTGGTCTCGCCCGTGCTGTGGGAGCAGAGCGTGCGGACCCTCACCGACACCCTCGGCTGCCGCCGGCTGGTCGAGCTGGGGCCCGGACGGACGCTCGCCGGACTGATCCGCCGCATCACCCCGGAGACCGAGGTCCTGTCCGTGGACGGCCCCGGCTCCCTCACCTGACGCAACTCCGTGACCGAGGAGTCCCATCCACCATGGCAGTTGGCACCGACAGCATCTGGTTGCGCCGATACGTCACCCCCGACCGGCCGCGGCTGCGGCTCGTCTGTCTTCCCCACGCGGGCGGCTCGGCCGCCTTCTTCCACTCCTGGGGGCACGCCTTCGGCAGCGACGTGGAGGTCATGGCCGTGCGCTACCCGGGCCGCCAGGAGCGCATCGCCGAAGAGCTGTACACCGAGATGGAGCCCCTCGCCGACGCGGTCACCGAGGAACTCCTCCCGTACACAGGCGTTCCGCTCGTCCTGTTCGGGCACAGCATGGGCGCCTCCCTGGGCTACGAGGTCGCACTCCGGCTCCAGCAGCGGCACGGCGTCCGGGCGGCCGCCCTCCTGGTCTCCTGCCGCAAGGCCCCGCACCTGCTCACCCCGCGCGGCGGGTTCGCGGACGACGACGCCCTGGTCGCGGAGGTCCGCCGGCTGGGGGGAACCGACACCCGGCTGCTGGACGACCCGGACCTGCGTGAGCTCGTCCTGCCCGCCATCCGCGCCGACTTCTCGATCGTCTCGCGCTACGCCGCCCGGCCCGGCACCCCGCTGGCCTGCCCGGTCGTCGGCTACGTCGGGGACAGCGACCCCGACGTCGGCATCGACGGCGTACGCGGATGGGCCCGGGTGGCGACCGGCGGGTTCGCGCTGAAGGTCCTGCCCGGGGGGCATTTCTACCTGGTCGACCAGCGCGACGGACTGGTCGCGGACATCCGCGCGCGGCTGGCGCAGTGGAGATGACCGCCCCGCCCCGGCCGCTTCCCCGCAGCGGGGTCGGGGTGCTCGACAAGGCGTCGACCGTCCTGAGCGTGATCGAGAACGGCCCGGTGTCCCTGGCGGAACTCGTCGAGCGCAGCGGGCTCGCCCGGCCCACCGCCCACCGGATCGCGGTCGCGCTGGAACGTCTGGGGCTGCTCACCCGGGACTTCGAGGGCCGGTTCGTCCTCGGGCCGCGGCTGGGCAGCCTCTCCGTCGAGGCGCAACAGGACCGGCTGGTCCAGGCGGCCCTCCCGGTGCTGGACGGGCTCGCCGCGGACACCGGTCTGGACGCCCGCCTCTTCCGGCGGCGCGGAGGCCGGCAGGTCTGCGTCGCCTCCTCCCCGGCCCGCCCGTCGAAGGATCCGGTCCCCGTCGGCGCCTGCCTCCCTCTCACCTCCGGACCCGTCGCCCAGGTGCTGCTGGCCTGGGAGGAGCCGGAGCAGCTGTACGAAGGACTGCGCGGCGCCCGGTTCACGGCCGCCCAACTGGCGGCGGTGCGGCAGCGGTACTGGGCGTTCGGCCCGGACACCGCGGCGGGCGGCACCCTCACCTGCGCCGTGCCCGTCCAGCTCCGGATCGGCCGTGTGATGGCGGCCCTGGCGCTCTCCGGGCCGGCCGCGCGGGTCGGCGAGCGGCCCCGGCGTCTGCTCGGCAGCTCGCTGGTCGACGCGGCGGCCGTGCTGGGCGACACCTTGCGGCGCGCGCATGCCGAATTCGTTCCCGAGGCTGCCACGACGCGCTGAGAGAAGCGGGCGATGGCAGCTTATTGCAAGGGCTGTTGTGGCCGGTGAATGGCGCCGACAGTATTCATTCCACTTCCTGCTGCACAACGATGTGGCAGCACACCGGAAAAGGGGTATCAGCGTGTCCACTGCAATCCGTGATGAGCGTCTCGTGACCATCAAGGAAATCGTCTGCGACATTCTTGAGATCGAGGAGGACGAGGTTACCGAGGTCAGTCTTTTCAAGGAGGACCACAACGCCGACTCCCTGCGCGCCATTGAAATTCTGGCCGCCCTGGAGAAGGAGTTCAAGGTCGTCATCAACCAGAGCGAACTGCCGCGCATGGTGAACCTGAAGGGCGTCTACGGGGTCGTCTCGGAGTCGGCCGGCTGGTAGTCGGTCCCCGTCGGTGGATTGGGAGGTTGACATGACGGCAGAGCGCGGCGCCGGCCAGGCCGGAACAGTACGGCACCGGGTCGTCCTCACCGGACTCGGTGTGGTCTCCAGCATCGGGCTGGGGGCCAAGGAGTTCCTGCGGGGACTCCAGGAGGGGCGCAGCGGGGCGCGGCCCATCTCGGTGTTCGACACCGAGGGCTTCGCCCACGCGAACGGGTGCGAGATCACCGATTTCGACCCCCGCGACTGGATCAGCACGCTCGACGTGGAACAGCTCGGCCGGGCCGCGCAGTTCTCGGCGACTGCGGCCCGGATGGCCCTGGAGGACTCGGGTCTCGACCTGACGGAGCTGCGCGGCCGTCGTGGACTGATCTCCATCGGCACCACCGACGGCGAGAGCTACGACCTCGACCAGCTGGTGGAGAGTGAACTGACCGACGGAACAGGCCGGTTCGACCCGGTGGCCGCCCGTCGGGTGCCCGCCGGGCGCCTCTCGGTGGCCATCGCCCAGGAACTGGGCCTCACCGACGTGGAGGCACTCACCATCCCCACGGCCTGCTCGGCCGGCAACTACGCCATCGGGTACGGCTTCGACGCGGTCAGCTCCGGTGAGGCCGAGTACGCGTTCTGCGGGGGCGCGGACGCCATGTGCCGCAAGACGTTCACCGGTTTCTACCGGCTCGGCACCATCGCCCCCGACCGCTGCCAGCCCTTCGACGTGGACCGCAAGGGCATCCTCACCGGCGAGGGCGCGGGCGTCCTCGTACTGGAGCGGCTCGACTCCGCCCTGGAACGCGGCGCCACCATCTACGCCGAGGTGCTCGGCTACGGCCTGAACTGCGACGCGCACCACCAGGTCGCGCCGGACCGGGACAGCGTCGCCGAGCTGATGCGCCTCGCCCTGGACAACGCCGGCGTCAAGCCGCACGAGGTGGACCTCATCTCCGCGCACGGCACCGGCACCCGGGCCAACGACATCACCGAGGCGGGCGCCATCCGCCAGGTCTTCGGGGACGCGCCCCCACGCACCGTCTCGATGAAGTCGATGCTCGGCCACACCATGGGCGCCGCCAGCGCGCTGGGCGCCATCGGCTGCGCCCTCGCCATCCAGAACCGCTTCATCCCGCCCACCATCAACCACGTCACCACCGATCCGGAGTGCGACGTCGACTGTGTCCCGAACGAGGCCGTCGAGGCCGACCTGAGGATCGTGCAGAACAACGGCCTCGCGTTCGGCGGCAACAACGCGGCGGTCCTTCTCGGGCGGTACGACGCGATCAAGGAGGCGTCATGACGATGAGCCCCATCATCGGTATGGGGGCTGTCGCCGCCACCGGATCCGGGGTCGACGAGCTCTTCGAGAACCTGTGCCGGGGCCGCAGCGGCCGGGCCGAACTCCGCGGCTTCGACCGCACCCGGTTCCGGGCTCAGCACGCCTACGAGGTCGACAACAGACCGGTGCCCGGACAGGACGTACCCGGCCGGGCCACGGAACTGCTGCTCG
Source organism: Streptomyces durocortorensis (assembly GCF_016901035.1). GTDB lineage: Bacteria > Actinomycetota > Actinomycetes > Streptomycetales > Streptomycetaceae > Streptomyces > Streptomyces durocortorensis. The sequence continues at coordinate 19,314 of NZ_JAFEUF010000040.1, read as the reverse complement.
ACGCCGTCGGGCAGGCCGCCGCCGACGCCGGTCTCGGCGAGGACCTCAGCGGCATCCCGGTGCTGGTCGGCACCGGTCTGCGCGAGCTGCGCTCACTGGAGCTGTGGTGGCGCGACGGCTCGCCGTTCGCCGACTCCGGCCTGCACTTCGGCACCGGGCTGCGGGAGCGTTTCAACGCGGACGTCACGCACACCTTCTCCAACGCCTGCTCGGCCTCGCTGTACGCCCTGGCGCTCGGCTCCGACCTGCTGCACCAGGAGAGCGAGGACGCCCCCGACACCGTGATCGTCGCCGGGGTCGACGTCCTGACCGAGTCCATGTACGGGCTGCTGGAACGGGTGCACCCTCAACCACCGGACCGTGTCCGGCCCTTCGACCGCAACCGTACCGGTGTGCTGATGGGCGACGGGGCCGCGGCGATCGTGCTGCGCCGCACCGAACGCGACGCCCCCCAGGTGCACGGCCGACTGCGCGGCGTCGCCGTGAACTGCGACGCGTACCACGTCACCGCGCCCTCCCCGGAGGGCATCGCGGAGGCGATGCGCTCCGCCCACCGGATGGCCGGGGTCAAGCCCTCCGACGTCGACCTGGTGATGCTGCACGGCACCGGCACCCTCCTCAACGACGAGGCGGAGGCCACGGCCCTGGCCGACGTGCTCGGTGACAGCGCCTCAGGACCGCTGATGACCGCGGTGAAGTCCATGACCGGGCACACCTCGGGCGCCTCCGGCCTGATCAACCTGATCGTCGGCGTCCGGGCCCTGAACGAAGGGCGGGTGCCGCCGACCGTGGGTCTCGACGACCCGGTCGAGGAGGCCGCGCCCTTCCGCTTCGTCACGGGGGAGGCGGCGGCCGGCTCCGGGCGGTTGAACGTGGCCCAGCTCAACGCCTTCGGATTCGGCGGCATCAACGCCGTCGCCATAGTGGAAGGGTCCAGATGAGCACCGACACCACCGTGGTGGTCTCCGGCGCCGCAGTCCTGCTGCCCGGCGCCGACACCGTACGGGCCCTCGCCGAGGGACCGGCCGCGGGCGGCGCCCCCGTGGAGCCCGCCGAGCACGTCGGCCGCAAGGGGCTGCGCTACAAGGACCGGGCCACCCAGCTCGGTTACTGCCTCACCGCGTCCGCCCTCAGGGACGCGGGCCTGCTCGGCGACGACGGTCTCACCTGCGCCCCGGAGAGTGTGGGCGTGGTCGCCAGCTCCAACTTCGGCAATCTGGACACCGTGGCCCGGGCCCTGGACACGCTGCGGGAGGAGACCGTCTCCGGCACCAGCCCGATGGACCTCCCCAACGCGTCCAGCAACGTCATCGCCTCCTCCGCCGCGATCCGCTACGGCCTGCGCGGCCCCAACCTCATGGTCTGCAACGGCCAGACGTCCGGACTCGACGCCGTCCACTGGGCGGCCACGATCATCGCGGCGGGCCGGACCGACCGGGTCCTCGTCCTCGGGGTCGAACCCGACAACGACGTGGTGCGCCGGCTTCTCGGCGGCGCCCGTGCGGTGGACGGCGGCGCCGCCCTCGTCCTGGAGTCCCGCCCGGCGGCCGAGCAGCGCTCGGCGACCGTACGCGCCGTTCTCGGCCCGTACCGCAGGAGTGCGGGGGAGCCCGGCCCCGACCGGGGCCGCCGCTGGGAGCTCCCGGCTCACCTCGGACATGCCTCAGGGGCGCACGGAGTCCTTCAATGCGCCGCCGCCGTCGGTTGGTTCGACGCCGGTGAGCGCGGCCCGGTCCACGCCGTGGCCGGAGCCGCCGCCGACGACGCCCGGGCCGACCTGCTGCTGATGGCCCCCGAGGCGGCGTGATGACGACGCCCGTGGACCTCCGCCCGGTGTCCGTGCAGCAGCGCACCACGGGATCCGGTCCCTCGGTGCTGCTGCTGCACGGACTGGCGGCCAACGACAGCGTCTGGGAGCGTGCGCTTCCGCTCCTGCCGGACGACTGCCGGCTGTGGACCGCCCGGCTGCCCTGGCGTACCGAGACCATCGGGGAGTGGGACGAGCAGCCCAACCTCCGGGGCTGGCTCGCCAAGGCGCTGGAGGCGGTCGAGGGCGGACCCACCGTGGTGGTGGCGCACTCGATGGCGGCGAACGTGCTGCTGGACCTGCTCGACCAGCGGAACCGGGGCGGCGGCGACGCGTTGCGGCAGTTCGGCATCCGTGCGCTCGTCCTGGTCTCGCCGTTCTACCGCGGTTCCGCCGACGCGTTCGACTGGGACACCATCAGCTACTACCTGAACGACTTCCACCTGATCATGGAGGAGGGGATCCGGGTCCATTCGGACGGCCGGCTCCCCGCCGACGTACAGGAGGCCATGGGACGGCGGGTGCGGGACCGGGTCGGCCCCTACGGCTGGTTCCGGTTCTTCGACCTCTACCTGCGCACCCCCCACCTGCGGACCGGCGGCATCACCGTCCCCACCCTGGTCCTGTGCGGCGAGCGGGACTTCGCCGCCCCTCCTGAGGAGGGCATGGCGCTGGCCGCCGCCCTCCCCACCGGCGACTGCCGTGTGCTGCCCGGGTGCGGGCACTTCCCGATGATCGAGGCGGCCGAGGAATTCGCCGCCGCGGTACGGGACTTCATCCATCTCACCACGGGCGTCGCCGCACAGCGCGGGCACGCCCTCCTCAACGCCCTGGAGCCCCAGCGATGACCCTCGTGACCGAGACCGCCGTCAAGACTCTCCTCGAAACTCCTACGACCACCCGGGTGCGCCCCCGCTACGAGGGCTCCAACATCTGCACCTGGATCGGCTTCAAGCACGTCAACTACCTCGTCGAGGAAGCCGTGCTGGACCACTTCCGGCAGGCCGGGCTGCCCGCCCGGGCGCTCTACGAGGAGCACGGCCTCGGCCTCGACATCGTCTCGCTGGACAGCCGCATCCTGCACGCCTTCCACATGGACGACATCGCCGACGCGGAGGTGACGCCGTGGACCAAGGACGACGACTCCACCATCGGCTTCAAGGTCACCATCCAGTTCGAGCGGAACGGCGAGATCCACAAGGCGGTCACCTCCAAGGTCCGCGTCTCGCTGCGGATCGACACCTACCTGGAGGCGGCCGGTGAGGTCCCGGCCGGGCTCGCCCGGTTCGCCGTCGCCGTCCTCGGCGACGACCTGGAGCGCGAGAGCCCCGCCGCCGCCCCGGCCGAGGAGGAGATCCTCGCCTCGCTCACCGCCGGCGCCAACGCGTACGGCTGGAAGTGGAACATCCCCTACCCCTACTGCCACTTCACCGAGCGGCTCCAGATGTCCGGCTATCTGCGGCTGATGGAGGAGGGCAAGGACCGCTTCGTCGCCGACCGCGGCATCTCCATCAAGACCCTCCTCGACGACCGCCGCTGGATCCCCGTCGTACCCCGCTCCGACATCCGCATCCTCGACGAGGCGCTGATGGAGGAGGACCTCTACACGGTCTACACCGTCGAGGAGGTCTTCAAGGACTTCACCTACACCTCGCGCATGGACTTCTACGTGCTGCGGGACGGCAAGCTCGTGAAGACGGCCACCGGCCGGATCGTGCACGGCTACGCCGTCATCGAGAACCGCCGCGACTGGAGCCTGGTCAACTTCGACCAGCGGGTCGTCGACGCGATCAACGGCAAGGTCCCGAAGGCGTGACGGAAGGCTGGGAGAGCGGCGGCCCGCCCCGGCTGCTCCTCATCGAGAGCCAGGGAGGCCCGGAGCGGGACTCGGAGTTCCGCCGGGACGCCACAACCCGGGTTCTCACCGGGCAGGCCGTCCTGCTCTTCCTGGTCCAGGACGGCGTCGTGCTGGCGGTGCCCGGCAGCGACGAGGACCTCGACCGCTTCCAGAAGGGCGGCGGCGTGCTCGCCGCGGACGGCTTCTCGCTCGGCCAGCGGGGACTCGACACGGAACTGCTCCGACCCGAGGTGCGGGTCGTCGGCATGGACGTGGTGGCGGGCTGGATCCTCGACCCCGCCGTCCGCGTGATGTGGCACTGAGCGGCCGGACGGCCACCCGGTCCGGCACCGGGCCGGCGGGGATCCACAACGCAGTGACGTCATGAGCCGAACGAGCTCGCGAGCACAAGGAGATACGACGGACATGTCCACTCCCACCACGGTCGCCGGACGCCCGGTGATCACCGCATGGTCGGCCGTGTCGTCGTACGGCATCGGCCGGGCCGCCTTCGCCGAGGGACTGCGCGAGCGGCGCGGCACCGTCGCCGGACTCGGCCCCGAGCACGGCGAGACCCCCGACGGCACCGGGTGCGTGGTCCCCGGCTTCGACATCCGCACGGTCCTGGGCAAGAAGGGCACCCGTTCCATGGACCGGGTCACCGGCCTCACCGTCACCGCCGTCGGGGCCCTCCTGGAGGAGGGCGACCGCAACCGGGCGGTCGGCACCGGCGAGGGCGCCGCCTTCGCTCTCGGAACCACCACCGGAAGCGCCCAGTCCATGATGGACTTCACCCGCGACTCCCTCACCGGCGAACAGCCCTTCTTCGTCGACCCGGCGCGCTTCCCCAACACCGTGATGAACTGCGCCGCGGGCCAGAGCGCCATCTGGTACCAGCTCAAGGGCCCGAACGCCACCATCGCGGGCGGCCGCACCGCGGGGCTGCACGCCCTCAACTACTCGCGCCGCCTGCTCGCCTCCGGCCGGGCCCGGACCGTGCTGTGCGGGGCCGCCGAGGAGTTCTCCCCGGCCCGAGCCTGGCTGGAGCGCCGCTCCGGCAACGAGGGCGAGGACGCGGCGGAGCCGCTCGGCGAGGGCTGCGCGATGCTGCTGGTCGAGCCGCGCGACCCGGACGACCCCGCCCAGCCCGTGCTCGCCGAACTGCTCGCCGTCGAACTCGGTGTCGTCCTCGACGGCGACGTCCGGCCCGCGCTCGTGTCCTGCCTGCGTTCCGCGCTGCGCCGCGCCGGGGTCGACGCCGACCGCGTCACGGCCGTCGCCCGGTCCGGGGCGCCCGGCCCCGAGGGGCGCGCCGAGGCCGAGGCGGTCGCCGAGGTGCTCGGGGCGGCCGGCCACGCCGACCTGACGCCCACCGGGCTGATCGGGGACACGGGCGCCGCCGCCGCGGCCTTCCAGGCCGCCGCACTGCTGTCGTACGCCGCCGACCGGCCCGGGGACGCGCCCGGGCGGGTCGGGGTGATCACCTCCGTGGACCGCACCGGCACCGTCGGCTGCGCCCTGCTCGGCCTGCGCTGAGCCACTGCCCCACGCATCCGTCGATGAGAGGAACCCCCACCGTGCTGGACAAGGAAGAACTGCGCGCCGTCGTGGCGCAGGTGCTGGACGTCGAACCGTCCGAGGTCACCGACGACGCTTCGTTCGTCGACGACCTGGAGGTCGACTCGCTCATGGCCCTGGAGGTCGTCGTCGTCCTGGAGAAGCGGTACGGGGTCAAGCTCCCGGAGTCCGAACTCAAGCGCATCGTCACCCTCCAGAGCGCCTACGAGCTGCTCCTCGGCAAGCTCGACGCGGCACGGCAGGCGGCCTGATGCCCGCCGCGAGCCCGCTGGCGGGCGCCATCGAGGTGCTGCCCGCACCGGACGCGTCGCACACCGCCGCCCGGTTCACGGTCGAGGAGACCGAGACCGTGCTGCCCGGCCACTATCCGGGCTTCCCGATCTTCCCCGGCGTCTGCCTGGTCGAGTGCACGCACCTCGCGGCCCTCGCCACCGCGCCCGACGGGGCCAAGGACGGGGCCCTGGCCGCCGTGGAGTCCACCCGCTTCACCGGGCCCGTCTTCCCGGGCGACCGGCTGGAGATCGCCATGGGCTGGAAGCAGACCCCGGCGGGCGACTGGCAGTGCCGGGCGAAGCTCGCCACCGGACGCGGCGACGCCGCCACCGTACGGCTGCGCTACCGCCCCGCCACCGGGGCGGTGGCGGCATGACGGGCCAGCGCGACATCCGGGCCCGGCTGCCCCACCGCTTCCCGATGCTGCTCGTCGACCGGGTCGTGGACATCGCCCCCGGCGAGCGGCTGACCGCGCTGAAGGCGGTCACCTGCAACGAGCCCTGGTACGAGAAGCTCGGCCCGGACACGCCCGAGGAGGACTTCGCCTACCCGACGTCGCTCCTGGTGGAGTCCTGGTGCCAGTCGGCCGGCGTGCTGGCCACCTGGGACGAGCCCAACCCCGACGTGCTGGACGGCCGGGTGATGCTCTTCGGCTCGATGACCGGGGTGGAGTTCCACCGGCCCGTGCTGCCCGGTGAGGTCCTGGAGCACCGGGTCAGGCTCGACCGCCGCGTCGACGACACCGTCCTGTTCGAGGGCGACTGCCGCTCGGGCGGGGAGACGGTGATGACCGTCGGCCGGATCGTCATGGCGTTCCGCCCCGCCGAGGCGCTGCGCCCCACCGCCACCACCCTCTGATTCGCCCACTCACGGAGAGACACCCATGGCAGAAACCACGAACCGCGTGGCCCTCGTCACCGGCGGCTCGCGCGGTATCGGCCGGGCCACGGTCCGGGCGCTGGCACGCGACGGATTCCATGTCGCGTTCTGCTACCGCTCGGACGAGGAGGCGGCCCGCACCCTGGAGAAGGAGACCGCCGACCTGGGCGTCCGGGTGACGGGCAGCCGGGTCGACGTCGCCGACGCCACGTCCGTACGCGCCTGGATCACCGCCGTCGAGGAGGAGTTCGGGCAGATCGACGCGGCCGTCACCGCCGCCGGCATCACCCGCGACAACCCGCTGGTCCTCATGGAGGACGAGCAGTGGAACCAGGTCCTCGACACCAACCTGGACGGGGTCTACCACGTCTGCCGGTCCGTCGTCTTCGGCATGATGAAGCGCCGCACCGGAGCGATCGTCAACATCTCCTCGGTCGCCGGGGTGTACGGACACGGCACGCAGACCAACTACTCGGCGTCCAAGGCCGGGATCATCGGCTTCTCCCGTGCCCTGGCCAAGGAGACCGGACGGTCCGGCATCCGGGTCAATTCGGTCGCCCCCGGCTTCATCGAGACGGACATGGTCGCGGCGATGAACGACAAGGCCCGCAAGGAAGCCCTCTCCTCGATCCCGCTGCGCCGCATGGGCACGGCGGAGGAGGTGGCCGACCTCGTCGCCTACCTCGTCTCCGACCGCGCCGCCTACATCACCGGAGCCGTGCTCCAGATCGACGGCGGCATCACCATCTGATCCCCGCACGAACCCCTTTGGAGGCGGTGATGGCACGACGCGGACCCCGCTGGTACTTCTCCTTCCGCAGCCCGTATTCCTGGATGGCCTACCGGGACCTGACCGATGCCTGCCCGGACGTGGCCGACGCCGTCGAGTGGCTGCCGTTCTGGGAACCCGACGCGTCCGCCCAGGAGCATCTCGACCGCAGCAGCATCACCCTGCCCTATGTGGCGATGTCCAAGGAGAAGCACCTCTACATCCTCCAGGACGTCCGCAGGCTCGCCCGGGCCCGGAAGCTGGACATGGTGTGGCCGGTGGACCCGGAACCCCGCTGGGAGGTCTCCCACCTCGCCTATCTCGCGGCGGACGAGCTGGGTGCGGGGCGGGAGTTCATCGACGAGACCTACCGGGCGCGCTGGGAGCTCGGCGAGGACATCTCCGACCCCGGGACCATGGCCCGCATCGGCCGGACCCTCGGTGTCGACCCGGTGGCGCTCGCCGGAGCCCACGCGGACCCGCGGATCCGCGAGCGCGGACTCGCCGCCCTGGCCTCCCTGCACCGCGACGGGGTGTTCGGGGTGCCCTTCTTCATCAGCGGATTCGACAAGTTCTGGGGGGTGGACCGGCTGCCCGACTTCATCACCACGGTCCGTGCCCGCCTGGCCGCATCGCCGTGACCCGCTCCCGGTGACCGCACCCGGTGACCGACCGCAGTGACCACCCGCAGTGACCGACCCACAGTGAAGGAAGACCGCATCATGGCCACGAACCCCTTCGAGAACGACGACGCCCGCTACTTCGTCCTGGTCAACGAGGAGAACCAGCACTCGCTCTGGCCGGCCTTCGCCGAGGTGCCGGCGGGCTGGACCGTGGCGCACGGCGAGGACAGCCGTCAGGCCTGCCTCGACCACATCAACGAGAACTGGACCGACATGCGGCCCAAGTCCCTGGCCGACGCCATGGACGCCGCCTGACTCCGCCCGGCGCCCCGGCGGGCCGGAGAGCGACGGGCGATGGCAGCAATGTGCAAGGTCCGTTGCCCGGCCGGGCCCGCCGGTGTGACCGTGACACCGACGCCGCCCCGGGCGGCCCCTGTGCCGTCCCGCGCAGCACCCTGCAGAAAGCGATGCCCCTGATGAACCATGCACTGGTGTGCCTCCCCTTCGCGGGGGGCGGCGCAGGCTTCTACCGCGCCTGGAAAGACCTGCCCGACCGGGCTCCGCGCATCGTGCCCCTCCAACTCCCGGGCCGTGAGGAGCTGTTCATCGAGGACCCGTTCCTCGACGTGATCGACGCGGCCGACGCACTCGCCCCGCGGATCGCCGATCTGGCGGGCCCCGGACCGGTGTCCCTCTTCGGCCACAGCCTGGGCGCCGTGCTCGCGTACGAGATCGCCCGCCGCCTGGAGAGCGACCCCGGCGTCGAGCTGCGCCACCTCTTCGTCAGCGGCTCCCCGGGCCCCTGGACCGGCCGGACCCGCCGGGCCTCCGGACTCCCCGACGACGCGTTCCTCTCCCGGGTCCAGGAGTTCGCCGGATACGAGCACGACGCGCTCGCCGACCCGGACATGCGCGAGCTCCTGCTGCCCGTCCTGCGGGCCGACGTGGAGATGCACGAGAACTACAAGCCCGTCTCCGACGAACCGCTGCGCACCCCCGTCACCTCCCTGCGCGCCACCGGGGACGAACTGGTCACCCGGGAACAGGCCGTGGAGTGGCGGACCGCCACCACCGGAGCCTTCCGTCTGGTGGAACCGGAGGGCGGCCACATGTACCTCATCGACTCGCCGCTGCCGCTGCTCGAAGCGGTCGCCGGGGACCTGGCGTCATGACGGCCGGGGAGCGGTCGGCGCGCCCGCTGCTGCGCGGCCGTACCGCCCTCGTCACGGGCGCCGCCCGCGGTCTGGGCCGGACGTGTGCGGTGCGGTTCGCGGAGGAGGGGGCCGACCTGGTCCTCGTCGACGTCTGCGGAGACCTGGCCGGCGTCCCCTACCCGCTGGGGTCCGGCGGCCAGCTGGAGCAGACGGCGAAGCTGTGCCGGGAGCAGGGCGCCGCCGTCGTCACCGTCGCCGCCGACGTCCGGCGGCCCGAGGACGTGGAGGAAGCGGCCCGGCAGGCCCTGGACCGGTTCGGCGGCGTGGACGTGCTGCTCAACAACGCGGGTATCGCCGCCCCTTCCGGCAAGGCCGTCCACGAGATCGCCGAGGACGAGTGGGACCTGATGGTCGGCATCGACCTCACCGGGGCCTGGCGGACGATGAAGGCCGTGGTGCCCGCCATGGTCGAGCAGCGGTCCGGAAGCGTCATCAACGTGGCCTCCACCGCGGGTCTCGTCGGCTACCGGCACTTCGCCGGGTACGTCGCCGCCAAGCACGGGCTCATCGGCCTCACCAAGGCCGCCGCCCTCGACTACGCGCCGTTCCGGGTGAGGGTCAACGCCCTGTGTCCCGGCTCCGTGCGCGACGACCCGCTCAGCGAGGGCCGGATGCTCGCCGAGATCGCCCGCTCCCTCGACGTCGACGTCGACGAGCACGAGGAGATCTTCGTCCAGTCCCAGCCGATGAACTCCCTCATGGAGCCACGGGACATCGCGGGCGCGGCGCTCTGGCTCGCGGGGGACGACTCCCGGCAGGTCACCGGCACCACGCTCACCGTCGACGGCGGCTTCAGCGCCCGCTGACCCGCCCCCACCCCGCACTGCCCGAGGAGTTCCGCCATGTCGAGAAGTCAGGCCAGGTCCTGCCACAGCCTGGTGGTCCGCGTGCCGGGCCCCGTCGATGCCGCCGCACTGGAGGGCCGGCTGCGGGCCGGAGCCGCCGGGGCGTGGCCGCAGTGGGCCGCCCGTCTCCGGCTGTGGGAGGAGACGCTGCCCCACGGCGCCGACCGCCCCGCCGCCCGGGACCGGGTCGCCGCGGAGTCCGAACGGCCGCTGCACGCCGACGGACCGCCGCTGCGCGCGGTGCTCCTGCGGTACGCGGACGGCGACGCGGACCTCGTACTGGTCGCGCGCCGCTCGGTCACCTTCGACGAGCCGCGCTTCACCTTCGGCCGGGACACCGGGGCGACGGAGCCGGGCCCGGCGCCCTCGGAACCGCTGGAGTGGGGCCTGGGCGACCCCGGGCGCCGGGGCCGTACCGGGGAGGTGCGGCTGCCGGGCCCCCTGCCCGGCGACCCGGCCCCGGTCGCCGGGGCGATCCGGCTCGTGCTCTCCCGGTACGGGACGGGCCGGCCCCTCGACGAGTCACGGACCGCACGGGAGTTGGTCGGCGAGACGGCCGAGGCGTTCGCCGACGGCGGGCAGCTCGGACCGGGCATCGCCCTGCACCTGGAAGCCGCCCGGCCGGGCGAGCGGCGGCTCCCGCGACTGGCCCCGGCCGGGGCGGCGGAGTTCCACGTACTGCGGCACGCGGAGGGCGGCGTCACCGCCTCGCTCCGCCACGACCCGGGAGAGATGTCCCCGCTCGTCGCGGAGCGTCTGGCCGGTCATGTCGCCCATGTGGCACAACAGTTGGCCGATCACCCGGACCGGCCCCTGGACGCCGTGGAGACGATGACGGCGGACGAGAGCGCGGAGGTGCTGCGGCTCGGCGTCACCCCGCCCGCCACCGGCCCCGAAGCCATGGACCGAACCGTGCACGGTCTTTTCGCCGACGTCGTCCGCGAGCGCCCCGACGCGGTGGCCCTCACGGCCGGCGGCGGCGAACTCACCTACGCCGAGCTGGACGAGCGCTCGGACCGGGCCGCCGCCGGACTCGCGGCCCTGGGCGTGGCGCCGGGCAGCCTGGTGGGGGTGGCCCTCGAACGGGACGCGGACCTGGTGGTGACCCTGCTCGGCGTCCTCAAGGCGGGCTGCGCCTATGTGCCGATGGACCTGCGGTACCCCCGGGAACGGCTGCGCTACACGGTGGAGAACGCCGGGGTCGGGGTCGTCGTCGGGGCGGCGGACGGACTGGCCGGCATCGACGGGGTGCGGGTGGTGACCCCCGACGAGCTGCGCTCCCTGGCGGGCGAAGCGGCCGCCCCCGTACCTTCCGTGGATCCGGCGGCGACCGCGTACGTCATCTACACCTCCGGGTCGACCGGCCGGCCCAAGGGCGTCGTCGTGCCGCACCGCAACGTGGCCGCGCTCCTGGCCGCCACCCGGGAGGACTTCGGCCTCGGCCCGGACGACGTCTGGACCCTGTTCCACTCCAGCGCCTTCGACTTCTCCGTCTGGGAGATCTGGGGCTGCCTCCTGACCGGCGGCCGTCTGGTCGTCGTCGACTACTGGGTGACGCGGGACACCGACCTCTTCCACGAGCTGCTCGCCGAGGAACGCGTGACCGTGCTCAACCAGACCCCTTCGGCGTTCGCCCAGATCGTCGAGGCGGACCGGCGGCGTTCCGCCGCCCTCTCCCTGCGCCTGGTCGTCTTCGGCGGTGAGCCGCTCGACGTGAGGATGCTCGCCCCCTGGTTCGCCCGGCACTCGCCTTCGGACTGCCGCCTCGTGAACATGTTCGGCATCACGGAGACCACCGTCCATGTCACGGCGCACACGGTGACCCCCGCCGACGTGCTCGCCGGCGGCCGCCGTGTCGGTCCCGCCCTGCCGGGCTGGACCCTGTCGGTGCGCGACCCCCGTGGCAGGCTCCTGCCGCTCGGCGTACCCGGGGAGATCTGCGTGGGGGGCGCCGGGGTCGCCGACCACTACCTCGGGCAGCCCGGACTCACCGCGGAACGCTTCGTCGACGACCCGTACGGGGGTGGCCGCGTCTACCGCAGCGGGGACCGCGGACGGCTCCGGCCCGACGGGGCGCTCGACCACCTCGGCCGACTGGACAGCCAGGTCAAGGTGCGCGGGCACCGCATCGAACTGGACGAGATCCGCAACGTCCTGCTGGCCCATCCCGCCGTCACGGGTGCGGTGGCCGTCCTCAACCACGACGTCCCCGGCGACGCCGCGACCGCCCGCATCGACGCCTATGTGACGCTGCGCCCGCCGGCCACCTTGGCCGACGTGCTGAGCCACGCCCGCGGGGTGCTCCCCGGCTACATGGTCCCCGCTTCGGTGACGGAACTTCCCCGGATCCCGCTGACCATCAACGGCAAGGTGGACACGGCCGGCCTGCCCGCGCCCCGGACGGGCCCGGGGCAACCGGCCGCCCAGGGCGCCGACGAAGGACTCACCGAGCGGATTCTGCGGATGTGGGGGAACGCGCTCAACACCGAAGTCACCCTGAAGGACAATTTCTTCGAACTCGGCGGAAATTCCCTGCTGGTCATCCGGATCCTGCGGGAAATGCGCGAACAGGGCCTGCCGCGAGTCGCGACGCAGGACTTCTATCGGAACTCGACGGCAGACCGGTTCGTGGAACTGGTGCGGGTTGCTCAGGCCTGACCCGGATGCTCCGCGGGCCGCCGCTGTGCGCGGTCCGCGGACTTTCCTCTGCCGTCCACCTGGCGTTTCACGGCGGCCAGCAAGGCTATTCTGATGAGGCCGCTCGGAATGCGGATGACCACCCAGTAGCGGCCGAAGCTGCGCCGCGTCCTCTCATCCGTCGCGAGAATCCTGGTCTCCGTCGACAGCACCCCGTCGGCATAGCGCATATTGAAGCCGACCTTGGTGCAGCCGGGCTCCCGGTAGTCACGGAAGGCCTCGCTCATGGGCTGGTCCGGGGTCACGGGGCCGGCCGGCGAACCGATTCCTCCGTACAGCAACTCGTCATCTTCCAGGGCGAGTACGGTGTCGCCTCCCATCGCGAAGTCGTCGAGCACGCGGCCGTCGGGTCGCAGCTTGTTCCGGGTGAAGGCCAGGAAGAAGCGTGCCACCGGCGCCTCCCGCCAGGTGATCTCCTGTGCTGCCCGAAGCACTTCGTCACGCGGTGCGTCCACCGCCACCCAATGATGCTCGCGAAAATGCCATTTCGGCATGTGCTGATCGAGCAGGGTCGTCCCTGATTTCCTGTCTCCGGTCATGCCGGGGACGCTAGCACGCGCTTCCGCGGCAGTCCCCGGGTACGGCGTGGCAGCTTTCTGCAGTCCTCGTTGTCCTCGCCGAAACGGGACTGTTAGACATGGCCGGGTCGGTGTGTGTTCAGCAGTTTCGTATTCATTACTGCATTGAGGGTGAGTTGTTGTGTCTGACGTTCGGGGCGCCCTTCTGTCTCTGACCGCTGCCCAGTCGGGCGTCTGGTACGCACAGCAGCTGGACCCGCAGAACACGATCTTCAATATCGGGGAATTCCTCGAAATCGAGGGCCCGGTCGACGCCGGACTTCTGGAGCGGGCCCTGCGCAGCGTCGTCGAGGAGGCCGAGACCCTGCGGCTGCGCTTCATCGACGGCGAGAGCGGCCCCGCCGCCGTGCTGCTGCCGGCGGACGGCCTCGACTGGTCCCTGCACCGGGTGGACGTCAGCGCCGAAGCCGACCCGGAGGCCGCGGCCCGGGCCTGGATGGCAGCCGACGCCGCCACGCCCCTGGACCCCGAGAGCGACCAGCTCTTCCTCTTCGCCCTCTTCAAGCTCGCCGAGGACCGCTACTTCTGGCTGCACCGCTACCACCACCTGCTGGTCGACGGCTTCACCGTCAACATGGTGACCCGCCGCACCGCTCACGTGTACTCCGCGCTGGCGGCGGGCGAGGAGATCCCCGCCACCCCCTTCGAGCCGCTCGCACGGCTCGCGGAGTACCAGGCCGACTACCAGGACTCCGAGCGGTTCGCGAAGGACCGCGCCTACTGGATCGACCGGCTCAAGGAGTGCCCCGAGCCCGTCAGCCTCTCCGGTGAACAGCCCACCCTGGCCCGCTCCCTGGTCCGCAGCACCGCCCACCTCACCGCCGGGGAGACCGACCGGCTGCGCGCCCTGGCCTCCGACGCCTCGGTGACCTGGCCGCCCGCCCTCGTGGCCGCCGCGGCCGTGTGGCTGACCCAGCTCACCGGCGCCCCGGAGGCGGTACTCGGCCTGCCGGTCTCCACCCGCCTGGGCCGGACCGCCCGGAGCGTCCCCGGCATGGTCTCCAACGTGGTGCCGCTCCGGGCGGCCGTCGCGCCGGACGCCACCGTCGGCGAGCTGCTGGGCCGGGTCTCCGACGAGATGCGCGGGGCGATGAAGCACCAGCGCTACCCGTTCGAGGGGCTCCGCCGGGACCTCGGCATGCTCGCCGACGAGCGCCGGCTCGTCGGACCGCACGCCAACATCATGCTGTTCGACTACGACGTCGCCTTCGGCGGCCACCCGGCCCGGGCCCACAGCCTCTCCATCGGCCCGGCCGACGACATCTCCTTCATCGTCTACGACCGGGGTACCGGCGCGGGCCTGCAGATCGACTTCGACGCCAACCCGGACCTGTACGAGGAAGAGGCGCTGCGCGCCTACCAGCAGACCTTCCTCGACTTCCTGCGACGGCTCGGCTCCGCCACCCCGGACACCCGGGTCGACACCCTCGTACGCGACACCGAGCTGATCGCGGACCTGCCCGGACGGCACCGTGCGCCCCGCCCCGCGACGGTGACCGAACCGGCTGCCGCGGCCGCCGGCCACCGCGCCCCGAGCACCCCGCAGGAAGAGGCGCTGTGCCGCCTGTTCTCCGAGGTGCTCGGCGAGGACGTCACCTCCGTCGACGACAACTTCTTCCTGCGGGGCGGAAGTTCGCTCCACGTGACCCGGCTGGTCGGCCGCATCCGGCGGGAACTGAACGCCGAACCGACCCTGCGCACGGTCTTCGAGAACGCCACCGTCGCCACCCTCGCCCAGGCCCTCGGCCTCACCCCCGAAGCACGCCCCGCCCTGACCGCCCGCACCCGGTCCGAGCGGCTGCCGCTGTCGGCGGCGCAGAACCGGCTGTGGTTCCTGAACCAGATGCAGGACGGCGACGCCGCCTACAACGACGGCCTCACCGTGGAGCTCGCCGGCCGTCCGGACACCGGGGCACTGCGCGCCGCCCTCGCCGATGTCGTCGCCCGCCACGAAAGCCTGCGCACCGTCTTCCCGACGCACGAGGGCACCCCGTACCAGCACGTACTCACCGCCGGCGAGGCGCTTCCCGAGCTGATCGTCACGGAGACCGACGACGACCGGATCGGCGCCGAGCTGCTGTCCGCCGCCCGGCGGGGATTCGACCTCGCCACCCGGATCCCGGTCCGCGCCCACCTGTTCACCCTCGCGCCCGAACGGCACGTCCTGCTGGTGGTCGTGCACCACATCGCGGGTGACGGCTGGTCGGTCGCCCCCTTCACCCGCGATCTCTCCGCCGCCTACGCCGCCCGCCTGGACGGCGCCGAACCCCGCCTCGCCCCGCTGCCCGTGCAGTACGCCGACTACACCCTCTGGCAGCAGGACCTCCTCGGGGACGAGACGGACCCGACGAGTGTCCTCGCCCAGCAGATCGCGCACTGGCGCACCGCGCTGGCGGACCTGCCGGAAGAGCTGGCCCTGCCCGCCGACCGGCCGCGCCCCGAGACCGCGAGCCACCGCGGCGGCACCGTCGAGCTGAGGCTCGACCCCGAGACCCACACCCGGCTGCGCGACCTCGCCCAGGACTCCGGTGCGAGTGTGTTCATGGTGGCGCAGGCGGTGCTGGCGGCTGTGCTGCACCGGCTGGGTGCGGGTGAGGACGTTCCGGTGGGGACGGTGATCGCGGGCCGTACGGACGGTGCGTTGGACGATCTGGTCGGGTTCTTCGTGAACACGCTGGTGCTGCGCACCGACCTGTCGGGTGATCCGACGTTTCGGCAGCTGGTGGAGCGCGTACGGGAGACGGACCTGGCGGCCTACGCCAACCAGGACGTGCCCTTCGAACGGCTCGTGGAGATCCTCAACCCGGTACGTTCGCTCGCCCGCCATCCGCTGGCCCAGGTCACCCTGGCCCTGGAGGACAACGAGGCCCCGGTACTCGACCTGCCGGGCATCACGGCCACCGCACGAGGCCTGGAGACCGACACCGCCAAGTTCGACCTCGCGTTCCGGCTCGGCGAGCGCTTCACCCCCGACGGCGACGCCGCCGGGGTCGACGTCCGGATCGAGTACGCCCGCGACCTCTTCGAACACTCCACCGCCGCCGGCATCGGGGAGCGCTTCCTGCGGCTCTTCCAGGCCGTCACCGCCGACCCCGACCGCCGCATCGCCGCCGCCGAGCTGCTGACGGACGCCGAGCGTGCCGAGATTCTCACCGGCTGGAACGACACGGCCCAGACCGTCCCCCGGGCCACCGCACCCGAGCTGTTCACCGCCCGGGCCGCCGCCACTCCGGACGCCGTCGCCCTCGTCGCGGGCGGCACCACCCTGACCTACGCCGAACTCGCCGACCGGGCCGGACGACTGGCCGCACTCCTGCGCGACCGGGGCGTCCGCCGCGGAGCCTCGGTGGCCGTGGCACTGGGCCGCTCCGCCGACACGGTCGTCGCCCTGCTCGCCACGATGGCCGCCGGGGCCGCCTACGTACCCGTCGACCCCGCCTACCCGGCGGAGCGCATCGCCTACATCCTGGACGACGCACGCCCCGCCCTCGTCATCACCACCGAGGCCCTCCGGGACGCGCTGCCCGACACCGGATGCGAGCACCTGCTCCTCGACCGGGCCGATCTGCCCGCCGAGGGCCACCAGGAGCCCGGCCTCGCCCCGCTGGACGCGGCGTACGTCATCTACACCTCCGGCTCCACCGGCCGCCCCAAGGGCGTCGTCGTCAGCCACACCGGCGTCGCCAGCATGGCCGCCGCGCACCGCACCGCGTTCGGGGCCGGGCCGGGCCACCGGGTCCTCCAGTTCTCGTCGCCCAGCTTCGACGCGTCGATGTGGGAAATCCTGAGCACCCTGCTCAACGGCTCCGCCCTGGTCGTCCCGTCCCCCGACCGGCTCGCCGCCGGCGAACCGCTCGCCACGCTCCTCGCCGAACAGCGCGTCACCCACGCCACCCTGCCCCCCGTCGTGCTGGCCGCGATGGGCGACGCACAGCTGCCCGCCACGATGACCCTCGTCACCGCCGGCGAGGCCTGCTCCGCCGAACTGGTGGACCGCTGGGCCCACGACCGGACGATGGTCAACGCCTACGGCCCCACCGAGTCCACCGTCTGCGCCACCATGAGCGCACCCCAGCACCCCGGCGGGGGCACCCCCACGATCGGGCGTCCCATCACCAACACCCGGGTGTACGTGCTCGACGCCGGGCTGCACCCGGTGCCCCCGGGCGTCCCCGGCGAGCTCTACCTCACCGGCTCCGGCCTCGCCCGCGGCTACCACGGCCGCCCCGCCCTCACCGCCGAACGCTTCCTCGCCGACCCCCACGGCGCGCCGGGCTCCCGGATGTACCGCACCGGGGACCTCGTCCGCTGGAACACCGACGGCGAACTGGAGTACCTCGGCCGGGTCGACGACCAGGTCAAGATCCGGGGCTTCCGCATCGAACTCGGTGAGATCGAGGCCCGGCTCCTCGCCCATGAGGACGTCGCCCAGGCCGCGGTGATCGTCCGCGAGGACCGGGCGGGGGACCGCCGCATCGTCGCCTACACCGTCGCCGCCGACCCGGCCCGCCCCGGCGCCGGCCCGGCCGAACTCCGCGGACACCTCGCCGCGACCCTGCCGGACCACATGGTGCCCGCCGCCGTCCTGAGCCTGGAGCGGCTTCCGGTCACGGTCAACGGCAAGCTGGACCGCAAGGCACTGCCGGCCCCCGACTTCGCCGCCCTCAGCACCGGCAGGGCGCCCCGCACCCACCGCGAGACCGTGCTGTGCGGCCTGTACGCCGACGTCCTCGGACTGGAGACGGTCTCCATCGACGACGGCTTCTTCGACCTCGGTGGCCACTCCCTGCTCGCCACCCGCCTGATCAGCCAGATCCGTTCGTCCCTGGGCGCGGAGCTGTCGGTACGGGCTCTGTTCGAGGCGCCGACGGTGGCGGCGTTGGCGGAGCGTCTGGGTGATGCGGGGCAGGCGCGTGCGGCGCTGACGGTCCGGGAGCGTCCGGAGGAGGTTCCGCTGTCGCACGCGCAGCGCCGTATGTGGTTCCTGAACCGCTTCGAGGGCCCCAGCGGCACCTACAACCTGGGTCTGTCCCTGCACCTCGACGGGCGGGTCGACACCGACGCCCTGGCCGCAGCACTGACCGCCGTCGTGGCCCGCCACGAAGCCCTGCGCACCCTCTTCCCCGACGAGGACGGCCGCCCCCGCCAGCTGGTTCTGGACCCGGCCGACCCGGCGGCGCACCCGGTGCTGGAGACGGCTCCCTTCTCGCCGGAGGCCTTGAGCGCGGCGGCGGCGCGGGGGTTCGAGCTGGACCGGGAGATCCCGGTGCGGGCGCACCTGTTCACGGTGGCACCGGACGAGCAGGTCTTGTTGGTGGTGCTGCATCACATCGCGGGTGACGGCTGGTCGTTGGCCCCGCTGGCAAGCGATCTCTCCTCTGCCTATGGGGCGTTGGTGGAGGGTGTGGAGCCGGTGTGGGCTCCGTTGCCGGTGCAGTACGCGGATTACACGTTGTGGCAGCGTGAGGTGCTGGGCGACGAGAGCGACCCGGTGAGTGAGCTGTCGCGCCAGGTGGACTACTGGCGTGGTCAGTTGGCGGGTCTCCCGGAAGAACTGCCGTTGCCGGTGGACCGGCCGCGCCCGCCGGAGATGAGCTACCGCGGCGAGACGCTGGACTTCGCCGTCCCGGCCGACCTCCACGCCCGCCTCGCGGAGGTGGCCCGCGAGAGCGGTGCCAGCCTGTTCATGGTTCTCCAGGCGGCTCTGGCCACCCTGCTGCACCGGCTGGGTGCGGGGGCGGACATCCCGATCGGATCGCCGATCGCCGGCCGCACGGACGAGGCCCTGGACGACCTGGTCGGCTTCTTCATCAACACGCTGGTGCTGCGTACGGATGTGTCGGGTGATCCGACGTTCCGGGAGCTGGTGGAGCGCGTTAGGGAGACGGACCTGGCGGCCTACGCCAACCAGGACGTCCCCTTCGAGCGGCTGGTCGAGGTCCTGGACCCCGAGCGCTCCCTGTCCCGTCACCCGCTCTTCCAGGTCTCCCTCCAGCTCCAGAACATCCCGTCTGCCGACCTCGCCCTTCCGGGAGTCGACGTCCGGCACCACCCCGTCCGTCTGAACGCGGCGAAGTTCGATCTGTCGTTCACGTTGGCGGAGTCGGTGGAGGGGTTGGCGGGTTCGGTGGAGTTCGCGGTGGATCTGTTCGACCGGGTGTCGGTGGAGCGGTTGGCCGGGCGTTTGGTGGGTGTGCTGGAGGCGGTGGCCGCG
>NZ_JAFEUF010000409.1:481-3344 GCF_016901035.1 Streptomyces durocortorensis | reverse complement strand
ACCGTGGGCCCGGCGGCCAGGGTGCGGGCCACCGCCGCCGCCTGCTCGGGCCCCGCGGCCCCCCGGGCGCCCCCGGTGACCCTGCCCCGCCCCGCGCCGCCGGGGCCGCCCCTCCCGCAAGGCCGCCGCCGAAGGCCCCGACGCCCGGACGCGCATCCTGGAGGCAGCGCGTACGGAATTCGCCGAGCGCGGCTACGACAAGACGTCGATCCGGGGCATCGCCAAGGCCGCAGGGGTCGACGCGGCCCTCGTCCACCACTACTTCGGTACGAAGGACGAGGTCTTCGCCGCCGCCGTCGAGGTCACCTTCGAGCCCGCCCTGGTGATCCCCGCCGTCCTCGACGGCCCCCCGGAGGGCCTGGGGGAGCGGCTGGCGCGGTTCTTCCTCTCCGTGTGGGAGGACCCCGGCACCCGTACGCCCCTGCTGGCGATCCTGCGCTCGGCGGTCACCCACGAGGCGGCCGCGAACGTCCTGCGCGACTTCGTGCTGCGGCGGCTGCTGGAACGCATCGCGGACGAGCTGGACGTACCGGACCCCACCTTCCGCGCCGAGCTGGCCGCCTCGCACATGCTCGGCATCGCGATGCTCCGGTACGTGGTCCGCGCCGAGCCGCTCGCCTCCGCCGACCCGGAGCACATCGTCGCGATGGTGGCGCCGACGCTCCAGAGATACTTGGGCGAGGGCTGAGACGGCGGGTCGGGGTGATCGGGGTGACCACCCACCGACCACCACGTCCCGCATTCCGGACAGCCTGTCCAGATCTTGGATCCGAGGCGTACGCTCGGAGGACAGTCTTTTCTGCCGAAGGAGCGAGCGACGATGCCCGAGCTGAGGTCCCGCACGGTCACCCACGGACGCAACATGGCGGGCGCGCGCGCCCTTATGCGCGCGTCGGGCGTAGCGAGCGCGGACATCGGCAAGCCGATCATCGCGGTCGCCAACTCGTTCACCGAGTTCGTCCCCGGCCACACCCACCTCGCCCCGGTCGGCCGGATCGTCTCCGAGGCGATCCAGGCGGCGGGCGCGGTCCCGCGCGAGTTCAACACCATCGCCGTGGACGACGGCATCGCGATGGGCCACGGCGGCATGCTCTACAGCCTGCCCTCCCGCGACCTCATCGCCGACTCCGTCGAGTACATGGTCGAGGCGCACTGCGCGGACGCGCTGATCTGCATCTCCAACTGCGACAAGATCACCCCGGGCATGCTGATGGCCGCGATGCGCCTCAACATCCCGACCGTCTTCGTCTCGGGCGGCCCGATGGAGGCCGGCAAGGCCACCCTCGTCGACGGCACGGTCCGAAAACTCGACCTGGTCAACGCGATCAGCGACGCGGTCGACGAGTCGATCTCGGACGAGGACATCCTCCGTATCGAGGAGAACGCCTGCCCCACCTGCGGCAGCTGTTCCGGCATGTTCACCGCCAACTCGATGAACTGCCTGACCGAGGTCCTCGGACTCTCCCTCCCCGGCAACGGCTCCGTCCTCGCCACGCACACCGCCCGCAAGGCGCTGTACGAGACCGCCGGCCGCACGGTCGTCGAGATCACCAAGCGCTACTACGAGCAGGACGACGAGACGGTCCTGCCGCGCTCGATCGGCACCCGCGCCGCGTTCGACAACGCGATGGCGCTGGACATCGCCATGGGCGGCTCGACCAACACGATCCTGCACCTGCTGGCCGCCGCCGAGGAGGCGCAGCTCGCGTACGACCTCGACGACATCAACGAGGTCTCGCGCCGCGTCCCCTGCCTCTCCAAGGTCGCCCCCAACGTCGCCCCCGGCGGCACGTACTACATGGAGGACGTCCACCGGGCCGGCGGCATCCCCGCCCTCCTCGGCGAGCTGCACCGCGGCGGGCTGCTCAACGAGGACGTGCACTCGGTGCACTCCGACACCCTCGCGGAGTGGCTGAAGAACTGGGACGTCCGCGGCGGCTCCCCGTCCCCCGAGGCCGTCGAGCTGTGGCACGCCGCCCCCGGCTGCGTCCGCTCCGCGACCGCCTTCTCGCAGTCCGAGCGGTGGGACACCCTCGACCTGGACGCTGCAGGCGGCTGCATCCGCGACGTCGAGCACGCCTACTCCAAGGACGGCGGCCTCGCCGTCCTCAAGGGCAACCTCGCGGTGGACGGCTGTGTCGTGAAGACGGCGGGCGTCGACGAGTCGATCTGGACCTTCGAGGGCCCGGCCGTCGTCTGCGAATCGCAGGACGAGGCCGTCGACAAGATCCTCCGCAAGGAGATCGAGCCGGGCGACGTCGTCGTCATCCGTTACGAGGGCCCGCGCGGCGGTCCCGGCATGCAGGAGATGCTCTACCCCACGTCCTTCCTCAAGGGCCGGGGCCTGGGCAAGGTCTGCGCCCTGGTCACCGACGGCCGCTTCTCCGGCGGTACGTCGGGCCTCTCCATCGGCCACGCCTCGCCCGAGGCGGCCTCCGGCGGCACGATCGCGCTGGTCGAGGACGGCGACCGGATCCGCATCGACATCCCGAACCGCTCGATCGAGCTGCTCGTCGACGACGCCGAACTGGCCACCCGCCGCGAGGCGTTGAACGGGGTGTACGCACCGAAGAACCGCGACCGCAAGGTCTCGGCCGCGCTGCGCGCCTACGCGGCGATGGCGACGAGCGCGGACCGGGGCGCGGTCCGCGACATCTCGAAGCTCGGCTGACGCCCCTGCCGCCCGGGCGACCCATTCAAGCCCCTCCGGCGATTGAGGAGCGGGGTCCGGGGCGGAGCCCCGGGAACCCGGCGGGGGGGCCCCCCCCCCCCCCCCCCCC
Organism: Streptomyces durocortorensis; assembly: GCF_016901035.1. GTDB lineage: Bacteria > Actinomycetota > Actinomycetes > Streptomycetales > Streptomycetaceae > Streptomyces > Streptomyces durocortorensis. The sequence continues at coordinate 564 of NZ_JAFEUF010000409.1, read as the reverse complement.
GGGGGGCGGCACCCCCCCCCCCCCCCCCCCCCCCGGGGGGGGGGCCCCCCCAACACCGCCCCGGGGGCCCCCCAAAAACAAAG
>NZ_JAFEUF010000409.1:0-471 GCF_016901035.1 Streptomyces durocortorensis | reverse complement strand
CCCCCCCCGCCCCCGGCCCCCCGGGGGGGGCCCCCGCCCCCCCCCCCCCCGGGGGTTCCGGTCCCGGCCGGACCCCCGGCCTGTCGTGTCCGGGCCCCCGACGCATTCCGCGTCCGGGGCGCCCATATCAAGCCTTGGCCGGCGCTCCCAGCGGCTCCAGGCGACAAAGTCAAGCCCCTCCGGCGATTGAGGAGCGGGGTCCCGGGGGGGGCCCCCCGGGCCCCCCCCCGCCCCCCCCCCCCCCCCCCCCCCCCCCCCCCCGCCCGCCCCCCCCCCCCCCCCCCCCCCCCCCCCCCCCCCCCCCCCCGGAACACCAGCGCGGCCCTCACCAGCCCTCCGGCTCCGCCCCGTCCACCGCGAACACCGACCCGTCCGGAGCCGTCCCCACCACCATCCGCCCCGCCACCACCGGCGCAGGCATATCAGACGCATACGTCAACTTCCCCCCGCTCAACCGCGCCCGCGTCTGAC
>NZ_JAFEUF010000408.1 GCF_016901035.1 Streptomyces durocortorensis | reverse complement strand
CCCCCCCCGCCCCCGCCCCCCCCCCCCCCCCCCCCCCCCCCCCCCCCCCCCCCCCCCCCCCCCCCCCCCCCCCCCCCGCGACCGTACCCACAAGGGAAGCCATCGTGATTTCCGCGAAGGACCTCAAGAACCCCCACGTCGTACGCCGTGACCTGCTGGCGTCACTCGTCGTCTTCCTGGTCGCGCTGCCGCTGTGCGTCGGCGTCGCCGTCGCCTCCGGAGTCCCGGCGGAACTGGGCCTGGTCACCGGCATCGTCGGCGGACTCGTCGTCGGCCTCCTCCCCGGTAGCAAACTCCAGGTCAGCGGCCCCGCCGCCGGACTCACCGTCCTCGTCTTCGAAGCCGTCAAGGAGTTCGGCCTGAGCACGCTCGGTCCGATCGTGCTCGCGGCCGGACTGCTCCAGGTCGTGCTGGGGCTGGCGCGCTTCGGCCGCTGGTTCCGCGCCATCTCCGTCTCCGTGGTGCAGGGCATGCTCGCCGGCATCGGGCTGATCATCGTGCTGGGCCAGGTGTACGCCATGGCCGACCTCGAACAGCCGGGCAGCGGTCTCGCCAAGCTGGCCGGGCTCCCGGGTCTCGCCGTCGACATCGTCACGAACCAGGAGGCCCTGACCGCCTTCGGCCTCGGCGCGGGAACCGTCGCCGTGCTGCTGCTGTGGCCGAGGCTCCCGGCCCGGGTGCGGATCGTCCCGGCGCCCCTCGCCGCCGTCGCCCTGGCCACCGCCGTCGCCTCGCTGGCCGGGCTGAGTCCCGCGGTGGCCGACGTCAACGGCCTGCTCCACGCCATCGATCTGCCGGGTGGGGCGGAGTTCTCCCGGCTCGCCGACGTGGCGGTGATCGGCACGGTCCTGGCCTTCGCCCTGATCGCCTCGGCCGAGAGCCTGTTCAGCGCCGCGGCCATCGACCGGATGCACGACGGCCCCCGTACCGACTACGACAAGGAGCTGGTGGCCCAGGGCGTCGGCAACACCATCTGCGGGGCGCTCGGCGCGCTGCCGATGACCGCGGTCATCGTCCGCAGCGCCGCCAACGTCCAGGCCGGGGCGACCACCGCGCTCTCCCGGGTCGCGCACGGCCTGTGGCTGCTGCTCTTCGCCGCACTGCTGCCCGCCGCCGTCGGGATCATCCCGCTGGCCGCGCTCGCCGGGATCCTCGTGCACGCCGGGTGCAAGCTGGTACCCGCCAAGGAGTTCGGCCCGCTGTGGCGCGAACACCGCGGGGAGGCCGTCCTGCTGGCGATCACCGCGATCGCCATCGTGGTGACCAACCTCTTCGAGGGGGTCGTGCTCGGTCTGCTGCTGGCGGTGGTCAAGTCGGCCTGGGAGACCTCGCACGTCCAGCTCACCACCCATGAGCTGACCGGCGGCCGGGTCGTGGTGACCCTCACCGGGAACGCCACCTTCCTGCGACTGCCCCGGATCCTGGAGCAGTTGGAGAAGCTCCCGCAGGACCAGCCCATAGAGCTGGACCTGACCGGGCTGCGCCACCTCGACCACGCCTGCCGGGTGGCCCTGGAGAACTGGGCGCGCCGGCACAACAACGCGGAGATCGAACCGGTGACGATCCGCCGGTAGGCCGGTCGGTCAGGCAGTCGGTCAGACAGACAGGCAGACAGACAGGCAGACAGCGGTACAGGACGCCGGGGCTTCATGAGAGCGCCCGGCGTCCCGGCGTCCCGCCGAAGTGGCGGCGGCGGAAGGGCAGAGGTCCGGCCCCGCGAAGCCGAGTGATCAGGCCGCCTGGGCGAGGAGTTCCGCGCGGCCGAAGAGGAGCGCGTAACCGGGCGGCAGGCAGCTGACGACGTCGGCGACGAGGTCGTCGCCGACCAGCGCGGCAAGCTGACTGAGCACCACCCCGGCGGCCCACCGGGCGGTCGCCGGGGTGCCCCCGGTCCGCTCCGCGAGTTCACGGACGAAGACGGCCCCGGGAAGCTGCTTCACGGCCGGGACCTCCGCGGCGAACACGCGGGCGGCCTCCTCGGGCAGGGCGGCGGCGAGCGCGACCCGCTCGTCGCCGGTGACCTGCCGGCCGAGCGCACCCAACACGGCACACAGGCTCTCCTCGGCGCGTTCGCGCGTGGGGTAGGCGCCCTCGTACCGGATCTTCTCCAACAGCAGGCCAAAGGTCGTGTCCATCGGTGCGCCGGCGTTCCGAGGCTCGTGGATCATCGTGGCGGCAGCCCTTCTCGTCCGTACTGCTCATGTCGTGGCGGGGGCCGCCCCCGCGGCTCGTCGTCGAGTCGGCGCGGGGGCGCACAGCGGGTGGATCCAGGTCAGGTGTTCTTCGGATGCCCACCGAAGAACAAGTCATGCCCGGAAGGCCACGGCTGCCCGGCGACGGAACGACTGACCGTAGGACCGTTACGGCTTGCGGGCCACGAGCCCCCACTGGTCGACCGGAACCGCGTCGTCCTCCTCGGGCCGCCAGCGGTCGATCGACACGAACCCCGGCTCGACCAACTCCAGGCCGGCGGCGCAGCCGGTGATCTCCTCCGGTTCCCGGACGAGGTAGGGCGGGTTGTCGCCCGACGCGTACGCCTCCTGCGCCGCCAGCGTCTGCGGGGTCTTCACCGTGTCGCAGAGCACCAGGAAGCTTCCCGACGGCATCCGGGCCAGGTACCGCCGGACGACGTCGATGCCCTCGGCCGGGGCGAGATGGCCGAGCGTCGAGAGCAGGAGTACGGCGACGGGCTCGGACAGGTCGAGTGTCCTCGCCGCCTCGTCCACCACGGTGTCGACTGCGGAGAGATCGGCTTCCACATAGGCCGTGCGGCCCTCGGGCGCGCCGGCCAGCAGGGCCTCGGCGTGGGCGAGGACGATCGGGTCGTTGTCCACGTAGACGATCCGCGACTCGGGCGCGATGCTCTGCGCGACCTCGTGGGTGCTGTTCGCCACCGGCAGCCCGGTCCCGACGTCCAGGAACTGGCGTACCCCCGTGGAGGCCAGGTAGCGGACGGCGCGGATCTGGAAGGCGCGCGAGGCCCGGGCGATGTCGGCCATCTGCGGGTAGGCCGCGCTCACCGCCTCGGCCAGCTCCCGGTCCACCGGGTAGTGGTCCTTGCCGCCCAGCCAGGCGTTCCAGACACGCGCCGAGTGGGGAACGTCGGACCGGATCCTGCGGCGGAAATCGTCGTCGTCGACGCTCATGTCTCTCCTCTGCCGGCTCTCCGTGCACGGTGGTTGGCCGGATTCGCCCCTGCCGGGGCCCAGGTGGCGACCGTACCGCGCCGCCCTGCGGCACGCAGCGGAGGCGAGCCGGGGCAGGGCGCTCAGAGGATCCGGCCGACGAGCCCGAAAACCCAGGTGATCAGGACCCCGAGGAGGATGAAGACCCCGACGGTGATGACGCCGCACCACGACCAGCCGCCTCCGGTGTCCAGCCCGTGGTAGTCCCGCCCGCCCAGCTCCCCGTCGAACAGATCCATGGTCCGTCCCCTCCCCCGTGTCCCC
>NZ_JAFEUF010000407.1 GCF_016901035.1 Streptomyces durocortorensis | reverse complement strand
CCCGCCCCGGGGGGGCCCCCCCGCCCCGCCCCCCCCCCCCCCCGGCGGGGGGCGCCCCCCCCCCCCCCCCGGCCCGGGCCGGCTCAGCGGAGCCGGCCGAGAGCGCCCCCGCCGCCTCCGGCTCCGGCACGCCCGCGGCGGGCCACAAAGGCGTCCCGACGCCCAAGGACCTGGCCGCGCTGCGCGCCCACGCCCCGCACCCGGACCGCCAGCACCCGGCCCAGCCCGCGAACGCCACGCTGCGCTGGTCCTCCGACAAGGGGTGGGTGGAGCGCGGCGGCCCGCTCGGCGAGCCGGCCGAGACCGCGTCCCTGCCGACCCTCGCCCAGGTCACCAGCGCCGAACAGCGCTGGGCGGACCGGGAGGAGGACATCACCACCGTCGGCGGCGACCCCTTCGAAGTGGGCCAGGTCTTCGCCCGCCGCTGGATGGAACGCCTCCCGGAAACCGTCCACCTGCAGAAACTCTCCACCATGTACCCGCGCATCCCGCACCGGATCGACGGCGAACTCCTGCGGTACGCGGCCCGCTTCGGGCTCCTCGCCCACAAGGACGACCAGATCGACGAGCACGACCGCTACGCGATCCGGGCCGGCTTCTGGCGGGAGATCGACGTGCGGGCCGCCGCCGAGCACGTACCGGCGGGGGAGTAGACGCTCGCCCGGGGGAGCGACCCGGAGTGGCCCCGGACGCGGACCGGGGCCCGTGACCCCGTACCCTCATACCTCGTGAGTACGGGCACAGCACAGGCGCAGAGGGACACCGGCACCGTGTGCGCGGTGCGCGATCTGGTCAAGACCTATCCCGCGACCCGGGGCCGTCGCGGCGCCCCCGCGACGCCCGAGGTCCGCGCCACGGACGGCATCAGCCTGGACGTCGAGCGCGGCGAGATCTTCGGACTGCTCGGCCCCAACGGCGCCGGCAAGTCCACGCTGGTCCGCCAGCTCACCGGGCTGATGCGGCCCGACTCCGGCAGCGTCGAGGTGCTGGGCCACGACCTCGTACGCCACCCCGAGCGGGCCTCCCGGCTGATCGGCTACCTGGGGCAGGAGTCCACCGCCCTCGACGAACTGACCGTCTCGCTCGCCGCCGAGACCACCGGACGGCTGCGCGGGCTCCCCGTCCAGGAGGCCCGCGCCGAGCGCGACGCCGTCCTGGAGGAGCTGGGCCTCACCGCGATCGCCGGGCGGCCCCTGAAGAAGCTCTCCGGCGGTCAGCGCCGGCTCGCCTGCTTCGCCGCCGCCCTGGTCGGCGACCGGCCCGTCCTGGTCCTCGACGAACCGACCACCGGCATGGACCCGGTCGCCCGCCGCGCCGTCTGGGCCGCCGTCGACCGCCGCCGGGCGGAGCACGGGGCCACGGTCCTGCTGGTCACCCACAACGTCATCGAGGCCGAGACCGTCCTCGACCGGGTCGCCGTCCTCGAACGCGGCCGGGTCATCGCCTGCGACACCCCCGCCGGGCTCAAGGAAAAGGTCGCCGGTGAGGTGCGCGTCGAGCTGGTGTGGCGCGAGCGCGCTCCGCTGGACGTCCCGGAGGTGGCGGCGCTGCGGCCCTCCGCCCAGGAGTCCGGGCGGCGCTGGGTGCTGCGGCTCGGGCCGGACGAGGCGCGGGCCGCGGTCGCCGCGGTGACGGGCGGCGCGGCCTTCGCCGCGCTCGACGATTTCACCCTGGCCACCCCCAGCCTGGAAGATGTCTATCTCGCGCTCGGGGGAGACGCCGGCGACGCGACCGAGGGGCTGGTGAAGGCGTGAGCGGCAGGAGTGACGTGGCGGACGTGTCGAAGGGGGGCGGCCTCAGATGACGAGCATGATTCCGGCCAGGTCCGCGGCGACGCGTGGCCTGCCCGCGCCCGCCGGATCCTCCGGTACGGGCCCCGCCCGTACCCTCACCGCCCCCCTCGCGCCGCGCGCCCGGCTGCTGCCCTCGCTGGCCGCCGTCTACCGCGCCCAGCTCTCCCGGGCGCGCGTCGCCCGCATCCCGCTGCTCTTCGTGGCGACCTTCCAGTCCGTCGGGATCATGATCCTGATGCGGGGCGTCGTGGACGGTGGCTCGGAGGCCCGCGCGGTGGTCGCGGGATCCAGCGTCCTGGTCGTCGCGTTCGTCGCGCTCAACCTGCTCGCCCAGTACTTCGGGCAGCTGCGGGCGAGCGGCGGGCTCGACCACTACGCCACCCTGCCCGTGCCGCCCGCCGCGGTGGTGCTCGGGGTGGCCGCCGCGTACGCCTCGTTCACCGTGCCCGGCACGGTCTTCACCGCGATCACCGGGAGCGTGCTGTTCCAGCTGCCGATGACCCATCTGTGGGTCCTGGCCGCCGTCGTCCCGCTCTCCGGGGCCGCCCTGGCCGGTCTCGGCGCGGCCCTCGGGCTGCTCGCCCCGCGCCCGGAGCTGGCGACCCTGCTGGGCCAGCTCGGGATGTCCGCCGCCCTGCTGCTCGGGGTGCTGCCGGCCGAGCGGCTGCCGGAGCCGGTCAGCTGGGCGCGGGACCTGCTGCCCTCGACGTACGGGGTCGAGGCGCTGGCCCGGTCCTTCGACGCCCGCCCGGACTGGGGGCTCATCGCCTTCTTCCTCGGGATCTGCGCGGTGGTGGGGGTTCTCTCGCTGGCCGCGGCGACGTGGGCGTACCGGCGGGCCGCCGTACGGTAGGGGGTTCCTCCCGCTCCGTCCGGTCGGCCGCCCGGGGCCGGGGCCGTTTCGGCGGCGCCCGCGCGCGGTGCGGTGGCCGGTGAGCCCGGGTGCGGTATCCGGTGAGGCGCCTCACAGGGTGGCCTGGCACGATGGCACGGTGACCGCACCTCTGACGCCGCCTCACCAGCCCGGCCCCCACGATCCCTGGGAGGCCCCGCCCTCGGGCTCCCACCTCGCGTCCTCACCGGACGACCCGGACACGGCCACGGAGCTCCGTCAGGCCGCCGTCGTCGCCGTCCTGGTCGCCCTCTCGGGCATCGCGCTCGGGCTGCTGTGGCTGTGGCTCGCGCCGCGCGTTCCGCTGGTCTCCGACGACACGGCCGTCTTCCTCAAGAACAGCGAGGGCGAGGAGGCGATCGGGGCGGACGGCACGTTCGTCCTGCTGGCCATCGGCTTCGGCGCGCTCTCGGCCGCCGCCGTCTTCTGGCGGCTGCGCCGCGGGGGCGTCCTCGTCGTCGTGGGTCTGGCACTGGGCGCGCTGCTCGCCTCGCTGATCGCGTGGCGGGTCGGCGTCTGGCTGGGGCCGTCCTCCGACGTGGTGGGGCGGGCCCGGGAGGCCGGTCAGGGCGTGACGTTCGACGCCCCGCTGGAGCTGCACACGGTGTGGGTGGCGGTGTTGGCGTGGCCGTTCGCGGCGATGGGGGTCCATCTGTTGCTGACGGCGGCGTTCGGGCCGCGGGATGTTGAGCCGGACTGGTCGTATTACCAGGGGCCGGTGCAGGGGCCCCTGGCGGGGCCGGGGGCCGGGTCGGGAGGCCTAGGCCCCGCCCGCCCCCCGCCACAGGCCCCTCAGCCGGCCGGCGGGGCCG
>NZ_JAFEUF010000406.1 GCF_016901035.1 Streptomyces durocortorensis | reverse complement strand
CTCCAGCCCTGCCCCGTCCAACTCCGCCCCGCCACGCGGCTTCTCCTCGGCCACCGCCCCCGCGTCGCCCAGCGCGGGCAGCACCGCGTCGGCGAGCGTCGCCGGTATCCGCTCGGCGTTCTCGTACGGGGTCAGGCGCTCCAGCAGCAGCCCCGTGCCGACCGTCGCCACCGGCAGACCGTGGAACCGGGCCGCACCGAACAGCGCGGCCGAGGTGCAGCCCACGACCAGCGCGGGCCGCAACCGGTGCAGCAGCACATCGGCCGGGACCGGCAACGGGCCGTCCAGCACGGTCAGTTCGACGCCGAGCCGGTCTGCCTCGGCAAGCAGCTCCGCCGGGCTCTCCCACGGCGCGTACGGATCCGGCGCGAACACCAGCCGGGTGTGACCGAGGGCCGCCGCCCCGCGCACCATCTCCCGCCGCAGCCCCGCCTGCTCGGCCGCCGAGATCAGCCCGGCCCCCGCGAGATCCTGCCCGAGCAGCAACGCCGGCTCCTCGACGGCGGGCAACGTCACATCCCCGTCCGCGAGTTCGGCGACGACCTTGGTGACCGCCTCGGCCGGCACGATCCGCGGCTCCACCCCGTACTCGCCCAGCAGCAGCGGGCGTACCCCCGGAACCAGGTCCGGATGGAGCAGCCGCCGCACCCGGGTTCCGGTCAGCGGCGGGATCTTCTCCCCGGTCGGGCCGTAACCGCCGGGCCCCTCGGTGTACACATCCACCGGGGTGCCGGCGAACACCTGGGCGAGGGCCCGGGCGGGGCCGGCGTGCGGGGAGCCCACCACCAGCTCCAGCTCCTCCTCGCCCAGGCCCCACGCGCGCCGGAAGTGGCGTTCCCACAGGGGGGCGTCGTCCGCCCGGGGCGACCAGCCGTCCGGGTGGAAGGGGGCGATCGCGTCGTTCCACGAGAGCACCTCGTCGAACCGGGTGCGCAACCGCTCGAAGCCGGCGCTCGTGGAGACGTCGGCGACGGCCTCCGGGGCCGGCCCGGACCGGGACAGCAGCAGGATCCGGCGGTCGGGCTCGGTGAAGCAGCCCGCGTCGATCGCCGCGGCGAGCAGCACCACCGCCTCGGGCGAGGAGGCGTGGAAGATCCGGATGGTCATGCGGCCGAGGCCCCCTTCGCGGCGGCCGGACGGCGGCGCAGCCTGCGCACCCGGGTCGCCCGTGTCACGTCCATGGAGTCGAGCGCCTCGTCCAGCAGCCGCTGCGGAAGGCGTCCCAGGGCCGCCGCGCCGCGCGACTTCAGTTCACGGGCCACGGCCGGTTCGAATTTGTCCAGGTCGCTCAGATGGTGGGCGATGATCGCGCAGTACGTGCGTACGGCCTTCGGTAGAAACACCTCCGCCTCGCGGTCGGCGGCGGACTCCGCGATCACCTGGTCGAATGCGTGCAGGAAATCGAGCTGGCGCACATCGCCGATCTGGGTGAGGGAAGTCGCGACCCCGCGCCGGTAGAAATGGCTGAGCGGGCCCAGGGTGGCGAAGGATTCCGCCTCCCGGTGCAGCCGCCAGATCCACGGCCGGTCCTCCGCCGTGCGCAGCCCGTCGGTGAAGTGCAGCAGCCCCCGGTCCAGCAGCCGCCGGTGGTAGAGGCCCGCCCAGGCGAACGCGTAGTCCACCGACGTGGTGCGGTGGGCGGGCAGGATCGCGGCCCGGGGGTCGCTCACCACCCCGTGCGGCCCGTGCGGAACCCGGCGTACGGTCCGCGCCCTGCCGTTCACCTGGACGTGGTCCGTGCGCACGAAGTCGCAGTTCAGCGCCTCGGTCCGGGCCACCAGACGCTCGTAGTGGCCGGGGGCCAGCCAGTCGTCGCCGTCCAGGAAGGCGATGTACTCGCCGCGGGCGGCCTCCAGACCGGTGTTGCGCGCGGTCGCCAGACCGCCGTTCACCTCGTGCCGCAACAGCACGGCCCCGGGGATCTCGGCCTCGGCGCGCTCCAGCAGTCGGAGCGTTCCATCGGTCGAACAGTCGTCGACGAGGAGGAACTCGAAGTCCTCGCGGGCGTTGGCCCGCAGACTTCTGAGGGTGTCGGGCGCGTAGGTCTGCACGTTGAAGAACGGCACGATGACGGAGAGCTTAACCACGCGCATCACGTTAGGTGCGGCCCCGGCCCTTTCCTTTTCCGCAATGCGCCCAGCAGGTGAACAACGTCCGACGTACAGGTGAATCGCCTTTTCCCGGGCGGAAATTGAGGGCCTGTTCGGGGCGGTCCCCCAATCGTCGGCTCGCTGTTAACCATCTGTTGCCATCGCGTTGGGCCGCGCATCGAAATGCCTTCCTAACTTCTTGGACGTGCCCTCACGTACCAGCCAAGACGCCGAACCGGCCGAGACCCCCGCAGCGCCCCTCCCGGCGCTCCGGGTCGCCGTCCTCGCCGACTCCGACACCCGGTGGAAATGGGGCGCGCTCACCGCGCGCCGCCTGACCGCCGAGGCCGCCGGGGACGGACCGGACGCGCGCCCCGTCGAGGTCAGAGGGCTGCTGCTGCGCGGCCGGGCCACCCCGACGCCCCGCCAGCTCGCGGAGGTCGGCGAGGTCGGGATCGACGCCGGCCGGGTCCGCGAGGTCACCGCCGTCGAGTTCCTGCACACCGTGCGCGACGAGGGGTACGACCTCGTCGTCCTCGCCCTCGTCGGCGGCGGCGTCCAGGCCATGCTGCACGGGCTCGCCGCCCTGAACCTGCCGCACCGCCCCGTCGTCGTCACCGGATACGTCGGTGTCGTCTACGAGAAGCTCGCCGACGGCCTCCTGCTGCGCCACGGGGCGGACGTCGTCCTCGCCAACTCGGCGCACGACGCGGCACGTTTCCGCGCGGTGTACGAAGGAGTGGGCGCCGACGCCTCGGCCGTCACCGAGGCCGCCCTGCCCTTCCTGGGCGGAGCCCCGTACCAGCCCGAAGAGGGCCGCGACACCGTGGTGTTCGCCGCCCAGCCCTCCGTACCGGCCTCCCGCGCCGACCGCGCCTACCTGCTCCGCCGGCTCGTCGAGCACGCCCGGCTGCACCCGCGCCGCGAGGTGCTGCTGAAGCTGCGCTCCAAGCCCGGCGAGCACACCACGCACATCGAGGAACTGCCCTACCAGAAGCTCGCGCAGAAGCTGCCCGGCGGCCTGCCGCCCAACTTCCGCCTGGTGTACGGGCACATGGGCGAGGTCCTGGACCGTACCGACCTCCTGGTCACCGTCTCCTCGACCGCCGCGCTGGAGTCCCTGCACCGCCGCATCCCGACCGCGATCCTCACCGACCTCGGCGTACGGGAGCCCCTCGGCAACCACCACTTCGTCGGCTCCGGGCTCCTCACCTCCTGGGACCGGCTCGACGGCGGAACCCGGCCGAAGCCCGACCCGGAGTGGGTGGCAGGCCAGGGCGTCGCCGCGGACGGCTCGTACGGCACCGCCTACGACACCGCCCGCGCCAAGGTCGCCGGCCTCCTCGACGCCGGCCGACTCCCGCCGATCGCCCCCTACTACACGCCCGCCCCCCCCCCCCGCCCACACACCCGGCATCACCGCCCCCCCACCCAGGCCCCCGGCCGCGCCCG
>NZ_JAFEUF010000405.1 GCF_016901035.1 Streptomyces durocortorensis | reverse complement strand
GGGGGGGTGGGCCGGATCGGACACGCCCGGGTCCGGGAGGGCCGGGTCCGGGAGGGCCGGGTCCGGTGTCGTCGCTCCCGGCTCCGAGCGTTCCGCGACCCGCAGCAGCGACATGTCCGCCCGGCTGCCCACCGCCGCCGTCTCCCCGGTCACCGCGGCCCGCGTGACATCGACCCGTACGGTCGCGGCGAAGTCCGGTACGGCCACCTCGGCGATCTCCTCGGCGGTGGTCGCCACGTCCAGGACCGTGCCGATCCTGCGGCCGGCCTCGACCAGGAGGGTCAGCCGCTCCTGGACCCGGTAGCGGTCGGTGATGTCGAACGCGTCCTCGCACACGCCGAAGACGTGCCCGTGGGCGTCCTCCAGCCGGTAGTAGGCGCAGGACCACAGGTGGTCCCGCCCCGGGTCGCTGGGCTGCTGGCCCCGGAAGTGCAGGTCGAGGATCGGCTCGCCCGTTTCGAGCACCTGGTGCATGACGCCGTCGAGCGTCTGCGGATAGCCCTGGGTCACGAAGGAGCCCCCGGAGTACAGCTCGTCGGCCCGCTTGCCCCGGAACGCGGCCAGCGGCTGCCCGATCTCCCGCTCGTACGCCGTGTTGCTCCAGGTCAGCCGCAGGTCGGTGTCGTAGATCGCCAGGCCGACCGGCGACTGGGTGGCCAGCCCCTGGAGCAGGGCGAGCCGCGACTCCCAGTGCCGCAGTTCCGCCACCTCGGCCGCCACCAGAATCCGGTCCGGCGCACCGGCGCCGTTGCCCGCGGCCCCGCCCGGCAGCGGGCAGGTCGCCGTCGCCACCAGCAGCTCACGGCCGTCGCGGGCACGGGCCACGTGGATCGCGTTGCCGACGAGGGACGGAGGCCCGAGGCCGGCCGCGGTCGGTCCCGCTGTTTCGGCCGCTTCGGCTGTTTCGGCCGGGGGAGTGCCGCCGACCGGGCGCACCGAGAGGAACGCGCTCAGCGGCCGCCCCAGGACCTCGGCGGGGCCGTAGCCGAGGAGTGCGGCGGCCGCGGGGCTCCAGCCGATGACCGTGCTCTCGGCGTCAAGAACCACCGTGGCCGCCCTGGTGATGTCCAGAGGTCCACGGAAATCGGCGCTCTCCGCCGTGTTCGCCGCGCTCACGGCGCGACACCGGCCCGGTTCATTACTCTCAGAATCGGCCCTGCCCGGAACCCGCACAACCGCGGTGCCCCGGGCCGCGCCCGCCGGAAGCCGGGGTCAGCGCACCCCGTCGGGCCGGAACTGCACGCTGACGCGCGGCCCGACGGCCCGCGCGGTCTTGGGGATCGCGTGCTCCCAGGTGCGCTGGCAACTGCCGCCCATGACGATCAGGTCGCCGTGTCCGAGCGTTCGGCGGACGGGGGCGGGGCCCGGGCGGCGCGGCCGCAGCGCGAGGTGCCGGGGCGCTCCCAGCGAGAGGATCGCGACCATCGTGTCCTCGCTGCTTCCCCGGCCGCTGGTGTCCCCGTGCCAGGCGACCCCGTCCCGGCCGTCGCGGTAGAAGCACAGCCCCGCCGTGGTGAACGGTTCGCCCAGCTCAGCGGCGTAATGCTCGCCCAGCTCGGTGCGGGCGGCCTCCAGGGCCGGATGGGGCAGGGGGTCGCGGCGGCCGAAGAAGGCCAGTAGCCGGGGGACCGCCACCACGCGCTCGTACATGACGCGCTGTTCGGCCCGCCAGGCGACGTCGCGCACCAGCGTCTCGAACAGCGTGTCCGCACCCCGCAGCCACTGCGGCAGCACGTCGATCCAGGCCCCATGGCCGAGATCGGTGCGCCGCAGTCCGCTCAGGGGGCGGGTGCCGACCTCGGCCTCCTGGTCGAAAAGCGAGCTTTGCAGGTGTACGGCCATGAGGAGAGCGTAACGCTATTCGAGCAGGTGTGCGAATATCTATCGGGTGACAGGGGTGGCGCCGTCCTTGATCAGATCCGCGCACTTCTCGCCGATCATCATCGTGGTGATGCACGGATTGACCGTCGGCAGGAACGGCATGACCGACGCGTCGGCCACCCGCAGCCCGGTGACGCCCTTCACCCGCAGCTGCGGGTCGAGCGGCGAGTCCGGGTCCTCCGCCGGGCCCATCCGTACGGTTCCGGCCGGGTGGTAGACGGTGTTGTGCGTCTCGCGGATGTAGTCGAACAGCTCCGCGTCCGTGGTCGCGCCCGGCCCCGGAGCCAGCTCGGCCCCTGCCCACGCGGCCATCTCCGGCTGCGCCACGATCTCCCGCGCCAGCCGCAGCCCGTACGTCATCACCCGTACGTCGTGCTCGTCGGTGAAGTAGCGGGGATCGACCCGGGGCTTGTCCCGGAAGTCCCGGGTCCGCAGCCGCACCGTGCCCCGGGACCGGGCGCGGGTGACGTTCGGGGTCAGGCAGAACGCGTTGTCGGAGGTCGGGTAGCCGCGCCGGTAGGTGTTCATGTCGAACGGCACCGAGCCGTAGTGGAACATCAGGTCCGGCCGGTCGAGCCCCGGCTCGGTGTCCGCGAAGATCCCGATCTCCCACCACTGGGTGGAGGCGGAGACCATGGGCTGCTTCGCCTCCCACATGATCACCCCCTCCGGGTGGTCCTGGAGGTGCGAGCCGACGCCGGGGGAGTCCACCCGCACGTCCACCCCGGTCTCCCGCAGATGCCCGGCCGGACCGATCCCGGACAGCATCAGCAGCTTCGGCGAGTCGATCGCCCCGCAGGAGACGATCACCTCGCGCCGCGCGTGCACCGTCCCGCTGTGCACGGTGTCGGGCTCCAGGTACTCCACCCCCGTGCACCGCTCGCCGTCGAACAGCAGCCGCTTCGCCTGGAGCCCCGTCCGTACCTCCAGGTTCGGCCGCTTCCCCAGCACCGGGTGCAGATACGACACCGAGGCCGAGGAACGGGTGCCGTCCTCGCGAGCGTTGATCTGGAACCAGTGCGCGCCCCGGATCACGGTGGAACCCGTGTTGAACGGGACGGTGGGGATGCCCGCCGTCGCGCAGGCCTCCAGCAGGGCCGTACCGCACGGGTCGCGGGGCGGCACCGTCCGGATGGTGACCGGGCCGGAGCGCCCGTGGTGGTCGCCGGGCGCGTCGTTGGTCTCCAGGCGCTGGTAGAGCGGGTAGCAGTCCGCCGCGCTCCACCCGGTGCAGCCTAGTGCCGCCCACTCGTCGAGGTCCTCGGCCGGGGCCCAGAAGGCGATGCAGGAGTTGTGCGAGGAGCAGCCGCCGAGCACCTTGGCGCGGGCGTGCCGCATGAAGCTGTTGCCCCGCTCCTGCGGCTCCACCGGGTAGTCCCAGTCGTAACCGGACTCCAGCAGCGCCATCCACCTCTCCAGCCGCAGGATGCTGTCGTCCCCGACGTCCGAGGGCCCCGCCTCCAGTACGCAGACGGTGACGTCGGGGTCCTCGGTGAGCCGGGCGGCGATGACGGCGCCGGCCGTACCGCCGCCGACCACGACGTAGTCGAACGTGGGTGCGGAGCTCTCTTCGGACATCGGGGTCTCCAGGGTTCGGGCGGCCGACGGGGTTCCGGGCGGCCGGCGGATCTGCGGGGTTCAGCCGGCCGGCGGGGGAGCGGTGGGG
>NZ_JAFEUF010000404.1 GCF_016901035.1 Streptomyces durocortorensis | reverse complement strand
CCCCGCCCGGCGGCGCGCGCCGCCCCCGCGCGCGCCCCCCCCCCCCCCCCCCCCCCCCCCCCCCCCCCCCCCCCCCGGGCCCGCCGCCGGGCCGGGGCCCCGCGCGCCCCCCCCCCCCCCCCCGCGGCCCCTCGTCATACGTGTGGCCGTCTACGGAGGTCAGGCGCCGGCCGACGGTGCGACCAGCAGGACCTTGCCGATGTGCGCGCTGGACTCCAGCACCCGGTGCGCCTCGGCGGCCTCCGCCATCGGCAGCGCCCGGTCCACCACCGGCTTGACCACCCCGCCGCCGATCAGCGGCCACACGTGGTCGCGTACGGCGGCGACGATGGCGGCCTTCTCCTGGAGCGGGCGGCCCCGCAGGGAGGTCGCGGTGACGGCGGCGCGCTTGGTCAGCAGGGCGCCGAGGTTCAGCTCGCCCTTGGCGCCGCCCTGGAGACCGATGATCGCGAGGCGGCCGTTGACGGCGAGCGCCTGGACGTTCCGGTCCAGGTACTTGGCCCCGATCAGGTCCAGGATGACGTCGGCGCCCGCCCCGGCGGTGTTCTCCCGGATCTCCTCGACGAAGTCCTGCTCCCGGTAGTTGACGAGGATGTCCGCACCCAGCTCGGCGCACCGGGCGAGCTTCTCCGGGCTGCCCGCCGTGACCGCGACCCGGGCCCCGACCGCCTTCGCCAGCTGGATCGCCATGGTGCCGATGCCGCTGGAGCCGCCGTGCACCAGGAAGGTCTCGCCGGGGCGCAGGTGGGACACCATGAAGACGTTGGACCACACGGTCGCGGTGACCTCGGGCAGCGCCGCGGCCTCCACCAGGTCGACGCCCTCCGGTACGGGGAGGAGCTGGCCGGCCGGTACGGCGACCTTCTCCGCGTAGCCGCCGCCCGCCAGCAGCGCGCACACGGCGTCGCCGACCGCCCAGCCCGTCACTCCGGGACCGAGCGCGGCGACACGGCCCGCGCACTCCAGGCCGGGGTAGGGGGACGAACCGGGCGGCGGGTCGTAGAAGCCCTGCCGCTGGAGCACGTCGGCACGGTTCACGGCGCTGGCGACGACCTCGACGAGGACCTCGCCGTCGCCGGGTACGGGATCGGGCACCTCGGCCCAGACGAGCGCCTCGGGGCCACCGGGTTCGGGAATCGTGATCGCATGCATGGCCGCGAGGCTACTCCCGCCACGCTCGCCCCGGCGGACGCCTCGTCGGTCAGGGTCGCTGGTGCGGAGGCATCGGGTTCTTCGGCACCGCGGCCGAACTGGGGCTCGCCCGCACGATGGTGATGACCCGGTCCGTCAACTGCAGCGGGCTGGCCGCCGGGTCGTCGTAACCGAGCAGCCGGTGTCCGCGCAGCACACTGACGACCAGGTCCTCGGTCTCCCGGACGCTCTTGCCCACCTCGGCCTTTATGACCGGCCGTTCGACGAGATCGAGGCCGCTGCCCTGCTGGATCAGGTCCTCCATCACGGTGCCCGCACTCGGGCTGAGGACGGAGAGGCCGAGCAGCCGCCCGGCGGCGCTGGCACTGGTGATCACCGCGTCCGCACCGGACTGCCGGAGCAGGGGCGCGTTCTCCTCCTCACGGACCGCGGCCACGATCTTCGCCCCGCGGTTCAACTGGCGCGCGGTCAGCGCGACCAGGACGGCGGTGTCGTCGCGCTGAGTCGCGATGATGATCTGACGCGCCTTCTGGAGCTCGGCGCGCAGCAGCACATCACTGCGGGTGGCGTCACCGAGCACACCGGTGAAGCCCTCGGCGTTGGCGGCCTCGATCACCTTGGAGGCCGGGTCGACGATGACGATCTGGTCCTTCGACAGACCGGTGGCACAGAGGGTCAGAATCGCCGAGCGGCCCTTCGTGCCGAAGCCGACGACGACGGTGTGGTCTCGCAAGTTGGATCTCCAACGCTTCAGCCGGAAGTCCTCCCGGGTCCGCTCCGTGAGGACCTCAAGGGTGGTACCGACCAGGATGATCAGGAACATCACGCGCAGCGGTGTCACGAGCACCACATTGATCAGCCGTGCTCCGTCGCTGTACGGCGTGATGTCGCCGTACCCGGTGGTGGAAAGGGTGACCGTCGCGTAGTAGACCGCGTCCAGCAAATCGACCTTGCCGTCGGCGTTGTCGTTGTAACCGCTGCGGTCGAGCCAGACGATCAGCACCGTCGCGGCCAGCACGAGCAGCGCCATCAACAGGCGCTTGGCGACCTGGCGGGCCGGGCCGAGGGCCACCCGGCGGGGGAGCATCACCCGGGTCGGCACGACCAGTTCGTCCGCTCGCCTGGCCATCGCATCGTGGCCGGGAAGTTTCACGTGAAACACCCTTCCGTCCACGGCGTCGCCGGGGCCCATGGGAGATCCAGAATCTCCACCTCGGTGCCGGACCGTACCCCGCCCGGCTCCACCACGGCCAACCCGTCCGCCGCGGCGATCCCCCGCAGCATCGCGGGCCCGTTGTAGCGCAGCGGCGCGACATGGTCCCGGCCGCCCGCCCGGCCCGCGCGGTGGACCACGGGGACGAGGCGGGTGTCGTGCGGATGGCCGGGCACGTCCGCATGGACGAGGGCCCGGTACGGATCCTGGGCCGGGCGGCCCGCGATGCCCGCGAGCAACGGCTCCGCGAGCGTCAGCAGACCGGATACGGCCGCGAGCGGATTGCCGGGCAGCCCGACGAGATACGGCCCCTCCGGCGGCCCTTCCGCCTGCCCTTCCGCCTGCCCGGAGGCTCGCAGCCGGGCCAGCAGCATGGGGTGGCCGGGGCGGACCGCGACGCCGTCCACCAGCAGTTCGGCCCCGAGGGCGTCGAGGACCGGGTGCACATGGTCGACCGGGCCGGCGGCGGTGCCCCCGGTGGTGACGATCAGGTCGGCGTCGGAGGCGGTGAGGGCATCCTGCAGCGCCCCGGCGTCGTCCCCGAGCCGACGAGGCCCGGAGACCTCGGCGCCCAGGGCCCGCAGCCAGGGGCCGAGCATGGGGCCCAGCGCGTCGCGGATCAGCCCGTCGTGCGGCAGGCCGGCGGCGAGCAGTTCGTCGCCGAGGACGAGGATGTCGACGCGCGGGCGGGGCACGACGGGCAGCGCGTCGTACCCGGCGGCCGCGGCGAGGCCGAGCACCGCCGGGGTCACGATCGTCCCGGCGGGGACGAGCTGCTCGCCCGAACGGCACTCCTGGCCCCGGGGCCTGATGTCCTGGCCGGTGACCACGGGCCGCCGGACGTGCAGCATCCCCTTGTCCTCGTCGGCGTGGGCGTGCTCGCTGCGGATGACCGCCGTGGTGTCGGGCGGTACGCGGGCGCCGGTGGCGATCCGTACGGCGGTGCCGTCGGGCAGCGCGGCGGCCGGGCCGCGTCCGGCGAGGAGCCCCGCGCCGGTCTCGAACGCCCAGGGGCCGGGTCCGGCGACGGCCCAGCCGTCCATGGCCGAGGTGTCGAAGGACGGCAGATCGGTGAGCGCGCCGAGCGCCTCGGCCAGGACGTGCCCGAGCGCACGGTCGAGCGGCAACCGGATCGTCGCGGGCGGACCGGCCCGCCCGGCCCTGGCCGCGATCGCCCGCGCCCGTTCCCAGGACGGGGGCGGGGGCGGGGG
>NZ_JAFEUF010000403.1 GCF_016901035.1 Streptomyces durocortorensis | reverse complement strand
CCGCCCATGGCCCCCCGGCCCGGGTGCCGCGGCTCCCGGGCCCGGGCCGTGGGGTTTTTCCCCGGGGCGGCCGCGGGGGGGGGGGGCCGGGGGGGGGGGGGGGGGGCCCCGCGGCCGCCACGGGGCCCTCTCCGCGTACACGTGCTCGTACGGTCAGTCCAGGCCGCGGGCCCGTTCGAAGCGGGACCGGCCCTCGGCCAGGTCCACCACCGGGTCCGGGTAGTCGATGCCCGCCCGGTCCAGGCCCTCCAGCTTCCAGGGCTCGTGGATCGCGGGCCCTTCCACCTCGGCCAGCTCCGGCACCCACCGCCGTACGTAGTCGCCCCGGGGGTCGAAGCGCTTTCCCTGGAGCACCGGGTTGAGGATCCGGTTGGGGCGGGTGTCCGTGCCGGTGCCCGCCACCCACTGCCAGTTGAGCTGGTTGTTCGCCACGTCCCCGTCGACCAGCAGGTCCAGGAAGTGGCGGGCCCCCACCCGCCAGTCCACGTACAGCGTCTTGGTGAGGAAGCTCGCGGCCAGCATCCGGCCCCGGTTGTGCATCCAGCCCTCGTGCGCGAGCTGCCGCATCGCCGCGTCCACCAGCGGATAGCCGGTGTGCCCGGTCTTCCAGGCCTCGATCTCGTCCTCGTCCTGGCGCCAGCGGTCGTGGCGCGGCCGGTAGTCGGACCAGGAGGCGTCCGGGCGGGCCGCGAGGACCTGGTGGTGGAAGTCCCGCCAGGCCAGCTGCCGGACGAACGCCTCGCCGCCGGGGCCGCCCTTCTCCCGTGCGCGGTTGGCCAGTTCGGCGGCGGAGACCGTACCGAAGTGGAGGTGCGGGGAGAGCCGGGAGGTGGCGTCGCCGGCCAGGTCGTCGTGGCCGTCCTCGTAGTCGGCCATGGAGCCGTGGAGCCAGGACGTCACCAGCTTGCGGCCCGCCTCCTCGCCGCCCCGGGCCAGGCCGGGGGAGAGGCCCTTGACGGTGTCCCGGTCCGGGAGCGGGTCGCCCGACACGTCGTCAGGCACCCGGACCGTGCGGGGAGCGGTCAGTGTGCCCCGTACTCCCTCCGCCTCCCAACGGCGGAAGTACGGGGTGAACACCGCGAAGTGGTCCTTGCCGCCCGTCGGGACCACCCGGCCCGGAGCGAGCGCGGTGACCACCGCGTCATGGACGCGCAGATCGCAGTCCGTGCCCGTGAGGGCTTCCCGGATCCGCTCCTCGCGCTGTGCCGCGTACCGGCTGACCCCGGCGGCGATGTGCACGGAGTCCGCCCCGGTCTCCTCGACGACCCGTTTCACCTCGCGGGGCGTCTCGCCCCGGCGGACGATCAGCCTGCCGCCCCGGTCACGGAGTCCGGCGTCCAGGTCCGCCAGGCAGTCCGCGAGGAACGCCAGCCGGTTGGGCGCGTCGAACCCGGTGCGGTGGACGGCGTCGTCCCGGACGAACAACGGGACGACCTCGTCCGCGTCCCGCAGGGCGGCACGCAGCACCGGGTTGTCGTGCAGACGCAGGTCGGAGGTGAACAGCACCACCGCGACACTCATGGAACGTGTGCTCCCTTGCGGTATTCGTGGTCAGCGGCCGGTCGGCCGGCCGTCGGTCGTCCTGTGGGTCAGTGGTCCGGCTGTTCGTGGCCGGACGGTCGGTCAGCGCCCGATGGGTCAGCGGACGGTCGGTCAGGCGGTGGGGAACTCCATCAGCGCCACCGGGTCCGAGGTCGGTTCGGCGGATCCCCCGGTCGGCTCGACCGTGATGCCCATCCCGGACGCCTGGTCCACGGGACCGTCCAGCAGCACCGCGTCATCGCTCGCCTTCGGATCCATCAGGCCCGCCGAACGCATCGTGCCCGCGTCGTTGAACCAGATCTGGTAGACCTTGCCGCTCGGCGGCTGCGCCATCCCGGAGGCCAGGAACACCGCGCGGTTCTGGCTCTGCGAGACGACGACGGTGCCGTGCGCGCCGCCGGTCAGGTCGGCCGATGAGGTCTTCGCGTCCGGGGCGGAGAGCACCTGGGCCAGCTGCTCGTTCTGCTGCTGGGCCTGGTTCGCCTCCTGCCGTGCGTCCTGCGCCACCTGGTTCTGCCAGACCGCGACCCCGCCGAACGCGGCGGCCGCCGCGATGCAGGCGGCGAGCGCGTAGGCGTACCACCGTCCGGTGCGTCCGCCGCCACCGGTCCGCTCTCGTCTGCCGTGGGCCGGAGTCTCCTGGCGTACGGTCGTGATCTCCCGCAGCACCCGGTCGCGCAGATCGCGCGGAGGGGCCTCGGCGACGGCGAGACCGAGCCGGGCGGCGGTGGCCGACAGCTCCCGCACCTCCTGGGTGCAGGCCTCGCAGTCCTCCAGATGCCGCTCGAACGCCTGCCGCTCGGACTCCGGCAGCGCATGCAGGGCATAGGCCCCGGTCAGCGTGTGCAGTTCGGCCGTGCTCATGCGCTCACCCCCAGGCAGTCGCGCAGCCGGATGAGGCCGTCGCGGAGTCGTGTCTTGATGGTGCCCAGCGGCACGGAGAGAAGTTCGGAGACCTCACGGTAGGTCAGGCCCTGGTAGTAGGCCAGGGTCACCGACTCCCGTTGCAGCTCGGACAGGGTGCGCATACAGCGCCGTACCTGCTCTCTCTCCAACCGGGTCTCGACCTGTTCGGACACCTCGTCGAAGGCGGGCGTCCGGTCCAGCAGCGCCGCCTTGTGCTCCCGGGCCGCCGACGCCTCGGCCGAGCGGACCCGGTCGACGGCCCGGTGGTGGGCCAGGGTCAGCACCCAGTTCATCGCGCTGCCCCGGGAGGCCCGGAAACGGGGCGCGGTGCGCCACACCTCCACCAGTACCTCCTGCGCCACCTCCTCCGACTGGGCCGGATCGCGGAGCACGCTGCGCACCAGGCCGAGCACGGGCCCGCTCACCGCGTCGTACACCGAGGCGAACGCGTCCTGGTCGCCCCGCGCGACCCGCACCAGGAGTTCCTGGAGATCGGGACCGGGCGAGGGCACCCCACTGATGTGTACGGCTTCCTTCACGCGGGTTTCCTCCCGGGGCGATCGTCGGTTCCGGCATTGATTCGGAGCAGACGGCCGTACGGATTGGTCGAGTGCGGGCGATCTTCGCAGATCCTGCCCCGGGAGGACGCGCGACTCAGCCGACGAGCGTTTCGCGCCGCCGCAGCCGGACGGCACGGATGGCGAGGAAGGCCAGCAGCCCGAACGGCGACAGCAGGATCGTCAGGACCAGCAGCGGCCCCATCAGCAGCGGCGAGAGCCCCAGCTTCCGGCTCTGGAGGTACATCCACTGCCCGAGCAGGAGATCCCAGGCGATCACCTGCGCCCAGACGGCCCCCGCTCCGCCGGCCAGCGCCGTCAGATCACGGAAGGTGTCGATGTCCGGGCTGCTCACCGCCGTCCAGAGCTCCGGGAAGACCGGGACGGCCATGACGACGTAGACGACGAGCACGGGCAGCACGGTCAGCGGCGAGGCGACGACGCGGGCGCTGCCGGACCAGGTGGGGGCGAAGATCATCAGCAGCCAGAACGGGGCGGCCAGATAGAACGTGATCTCGAAGAGTGCGCCGGTCATGTCACGGGCTCCTTGTCGGAGGAGGGGTCGGAGGAGCGGGACGGGCG
>NZ_JAFEUF010000402.1 GCF_016901035.1 Streptomyces durocortorensis | reverse complement strand
TGTATACCACCCCGGCCCCCCCCCTCTGGCCGTCCGGGCCGCCCCACGGCCCCGGCACCCGCCGGGGCCTTCGGCAATTCCTGCGTGAAGATATCCCTGGATTCCGGCCCGCCATCGGAAATTCCGGCGGATTGTCATAGAGTCACGGAACAGACGTCGGGCGGCCGCGTTTTGCGGGGATCAAGGCGGAGGTTCGAATATGCGCATTCCCGCGCATTCGGTATGCACGGCGATCCGTGACGACATCGTCTCCGGTGTCTACGAGCGCGGCAGCCGCCTCACCGAGGAGCTGCTGGCTCGCCGCTACGGGGTCTCCCGCGTCCCGGTCCGCGAGGCGCTGCGCACCCTGGAGTCCGAGGGCTTCGTGGTCACCCGCAGACACGCCGGCGCCTGTGTCGCGGAGCCCACCGTGCAGGAGGCGGCCGACCTCCTGGAGGTGTGGACGCTCCTGGAGCCCCTGGGTGCGGCCCGCGCGGCCCAGCGCCGCACGGAAGCCCATCTCAAGGTGCTCCGCGGCCTGGTCAGACTGGGCCAGGAGCGGGCCCGCCGCGGCGAGGGCGAGGATCTGCGCTCGCTGGGCGGCTGGTTCCACGAGACCCTCGCCCAGGCCTCCGGCAGCCCCGGGCTCATCGCGCTGCTCACCCAGCTCCGGCACAAGATCGCCTGGATGTACGCGGTCGAGCACGAGGCCCGCCCGGCCGACGCCTGGGCCGAGCGCGGCGCGATCGTGGACGCCGTGGCGCGCGGCGACGCGGAACGGGCGAGGGCGCTCACCGCCCAGCACGCGGAACGCTCCACCGCCGCGCACCGGCTCCGCCGCCCGGATCTCCCGGGGCGCCGCGCCGCTCCCGTTCCCCCGGTGAGAAGTTCGCAACACGGCGTAAACACGGCGCGTGTCCGGCATTAACAAAAGCGCCGTATACAAAGAGAAGTAATTTCGGGGTGCCATTTCACGTTGCCCGCATTGTCGAGCTGCGGCTCTCTCCCGAAAATGAAAGAGCCGTGAACCCGCAAAAGGATCACGGGGTCACGGCTCTCGCGCCGATCGATTCCGGACGGACCGGAGCCGGAGGGGTCAGACGGTCTCCGGAAGCTCTTCCAGGCCCTCGGCGACCAGCTTCGCCAGCCGGTCCAGAGCGGCCTCGGCGTCGTCCGCGTCGGACGCGAGCACGATCTCCTCGCCGCCCTGCGCGCCCAGACCGAGCACGGCCAGCATGGAGGCGGCGTTCACCGGGTTGCCGTCGGCCTTGGCGATCGTCACGGGGACGCCGGAGGCCGTGGCGGCACGGACGAAGATGGAAGCGGGGCGGGCGTGCAGGCCCTCGGCCCAACCGACGTTTACGCGGCGCTCAGCCATGGTTCTGCCCTTCACATATCAACGGTTGTCTAGACCAGTCTCTCATGCAGTGCGTGGTGCTGTGCCCGGCCTCCCGTCCGCCCTGTGCTCCGGCTGCCCCGGCCCGGGCCTCCTCAGACTGCCCCGGCACCGATCCCTCCGCGACCGGGCTCCCCGCCGTAGGCTTTGGCCATGGAGCCCACGCCGGAACAGAGTCCGCATCACGCGTACCCCGACCACTGGGAAGCGGACGTGGTGCTCCGCGACGGTGGCACCGCGCGCATCAGGCCGATCACCACGGACGACGCCGAGCGACTGGTCAGCTTCTACGAGCAGGTGTCCGACGAGTCGAAGTACTACCGGTTCTTCGCCCCGTATCCGCGGCTATCCGACCGGGACGTGCACCGCTTCACCCATCACGACTACGTCGACCGGGTGGGACTGGCCGTCACCATCGGGGGCGAGTTCATCGGGACCGTCCGCTTCGACCGCATCAACGACCAGGGCCGCCCCGCCTCCGCGCCCGCCGACGAGGCCGAGGTCGCCTTCCTCGTCCAGGACGCCCACCAGGGCCGCGGAGTCGCCTCGGCGCTGCTCGAACACATCGCCGCGGTCGCCCGCGAGCGCGGCATCCGGCGCTTCGCCGCCGAGGTGCTCCCCGCCAACAACAAAATGATCAAGGTGTTCCGGGACGGCGGCTACAGCCAGCGCCGCAGCTTCGAGGACGGCTCCGTCCACCTCACCCTCGACCTCGAACCCACCGAGAAGTCCCTCGCCGTCCAGCGCGGCCGCGAACAGCGCGCCGAGGCCCGCTCGGTGCAGCGCCTCCTCGCCCCCGGCTCCGTCGCGGTCATCGGCACCGGCCGCACCCCCGGCGGGGTGGGCCGCACGGTCCTGCGCAACCTCCTCGCCGCCGGCTACACCGGCCGCACCTACGCCGTGAACCGCGCCTTCGACGAGGGCCTCGCCACCCTCGACGGGGTTCCCGCCCACCGCTCGCTCGGCGAGATCGACGAGCAGGTCGACCTCGCCGTCATCGCGGTCCCCGCTCACCGAGTCCCCGAGGCCGTCGCCGACTGCGGCGAGCACGGCGTCCAGGGCCTGGTCGTGCTCTCCGCCGGTTACGCCGAGCGGGGCGCCGACGGCCGGGAGCTCCAGCGCGAACTGGTCCGCCAGGCCCGCTCGTACGGCATGCGGATCATCGGCCCCAACGCCTTCGGCATCATCAACACCGCCGAGACCGTCCGGCTGAACGCCTCGCTCGCCCCCGAGTCGCCCGCCCGCGGCCGGATCGGCCTGTTCACCCAGTCCGGCGCGATCGGCATCGCCCTGCTCTCCGGTCTCCACCGGCGCGGCGCGGGCCTGTCCTCGTTCATCTCGGCGGGCAACCGGGCCGATGTCTCCGGCAACGACTTCCTCCAGTACAGCTTCGAGGACCCGGACACCGACGTCGCCCTCCTCTACCTCGAATCGCTCGGCAACCCCCGCAAGTTCACCCGCCTCGCGCGCCGCACCGCCGCCGTGAAGCCCGTCGTCGTGGTGAAGGGCGCCCGGCACAGCGGCACCAACCCGCCCGGCCACGCCGTCCCGGTCAGCCGCATCCCCGACGCCACGGTCTCCGCGCTGATGCGCCAGGCCGGCGTCATCCGTGTCGACACCGTGACCGAGATGGTCGACGCCGGGCTCCTGCTGGCGGGCCAGCCCCTCCCGGCCGGCCCCCGGGTCGCCATCCTCGGCAACTCCGAATCCCTCGGCCTGCTGACGTACGACGCCTGCCTCGCCGAGGGGCTGCGCCCGCGCCCGCCGATCGACCTCACCACCGGCGCCTCCCCGCAGGACTTCCGGGACGCGCTGGCCGAGGCGCTCGCGGACGGGACCTGCGACGCCGTCATCGTCACCGCCATCCCGTGGGTGGGGGAGAACGGCGAGGCCGAGACCGGCGACGGCCAGGTGCTGGCCGAGGCCCTGACCAAGGCGGTGGCCGGCGGCTCGGCCAAGCCGGTGGCCGTCGTCCACGTCGAGATCGGCGGCCTCGCCGAGGCACTGGCCGCCGCGAGCAGCACGGCGGCCCCGCGCCCCCGTACGGTGACGCCCGCCAACCAGGCCCCTGCGGCCGCCACCCCGGCGGCCGACCGGGACACGAACACCGGGCAGGACACGGGGACGACCTCGGGCGGGCCCACCGGCGCGGACGCGAGCACGGCCCCGCAGACACCCACCGGGCAGGACACGGGAACCACCCCCACCCCGGAAACCACC
>NZ_JAFEUF010000401.1 GCF_016901035.1 Streptomyces durocortorensis | reverse complement strand
TGCCCGGAGCCGTCCTGGTCGGCGAGCGGCACGACGGACTGCTGCACTACGCGGGCAGCGTCGGCACCGGCTGGAGCGAGGCCGAACGAACCCGCCTCGCCGAACTCCTCCAGGCCGCGGCCATCGACGCCTGCCCCTTTGCGCAGATGCCGCCGGTGACTGGAGCCCGGTGGGTACTCCCCCAGCTCGTCGGCGAAGTCCGCTACACCTCCCGCACCCGCGCCGGGCGCCTGCGCCACCCCTCCTGGCACCGACTACGCCCCGACCTCGCACCCAACGACTGTGACCGTGCGCGATAGTTGGCACCGATGGACACCTGCGACGCACAGCGTGGGCGGCATGATCGAGGCCCGGTCGCTCTGCTCAGTACTTGATCTCTTTGGCTTCGTACCCTTCGAGCCCTGCCGCGGCGAGGGCGGGTACGAGGGCGTGCAGGTACCAGGCGAGGTCGGTGAGCGCGGGCGCCGCTGGGATGTGCCGGCGGTTGATGCTGGGTGAGAAGAGGGCTTCCTTGCGGCCGGGCATGAACATGAACATCCCGCCGGTCCCGGCTTGCGAGTGGTAGACGTTGATGGCCACGGTGTACGGCAGGTTGCTGGGCGCGTCCAGGCGCACCAGGACCTCGTCGATGTCTTCGGGGGAGCCGGCGTACCACTCGTACATGTCGTCCGCGTCGTTGATCATGTGGGTGACACCCCCGGCAGGGTCCTCCACAGACCAGCCCACCCCGGTGAGGGCATCCACGATCGCGCGCACGGTGGTCGGGTGCGTGAACGTGAAGTCGATGTCGGCGTCTCTGGATCCCACGGAACCTCCGCTCAGCGTGGCGTAGCCCCGCACGCTCACAGGTGAGGCGCAGGGCCGTCGATCCATTTTCCAACAGGTCCAGGCCTTCAGGGCCCCGATCAAGGCGCTGACCTGCGGAATGCTCGATTCGCCAGGGCGAGTACTCAATGGCCAGGTAGCGCGCTCAGTCACAACGACCTGGCTGGCTGAAACTCCGCGCCTAGAACTCGCGTGTTCGAATTAATGTTCGATACAGTCGAGGGAGAAGAGTTCGATTAGTAATGCTTTGGGGGTTATGGGCGGAGGGTGTCATGCGGGAAAGCGTCCCTCACCTGCATGTCAGCAGTGGGTTTTCGGCCCGCTACGGTGCCTCGCATCCCCATGACCTCGTCGCGCGGGCGTCCGAGCGCGGGATCGGGGCGCTGGCGCTGACCGACCGCGACATGGTCACCGGCACGGTGCGCTTCGCGAAGGCCGCCGCGGCCGCCGGTGTGAAGCCGTTGTTCGGCGTCGACCTCGGCGTCGCCCCCCATGTGCCCTCGGCCGAGGCCCGCCGCCGTACCCCGGTACGCGGCGGCGCGCACGTAGCGGAGGCACCGTTCCGGGCGACGTTCCTGGCCCGGGACGCGGCCGGGTGGGCGCGGCTGTGCCGGCTCGTGTCCGCCACGCACGCCGAGGCCTTCGCCGCGGGCGCACCGCTGGCAGCTTCGTGGGAGATGCTCGGCCGGTACGCGGGCGAGGGGCTGGTGGTGCTGCTCGGTCCGGCGTCGGAGCCGCTGCGGGCGCTCGCCGCCGGCCGCCCGGACATCGCCGAGCAGCTCCTCGCACCGTGGCGCCAGGCCGTCGGCGACGGGCTGCGGCTGGAGGTCGTGTGCTGGGGCATGTCCGGCACCGGCCCGGGGTCGGTACGCCTGGCCGCGCACACCCTGGCGCTCGCCGACCGCCTCGGCATCCCGGCCGTGCTGACCAACGCCGTACGGTACGCCGACCGGTCCCAGCACCGGGTCGCGGACGTGCTGGACGCGGCCCGGCTGCTGCGGCCCGTCGACCGGCGGCGCCTCGACTGCGGGGAGCGGTGGCTGAAGGGCGGGCCCGCGATGACGGAGATAGCCGAGCGGGTGGCGGCTGCCGCCGGGGGCGGCCGGGCGCGCGCCGTGCAGCTGATCGCCGACACCGTGGCCGTCGCGGAGGCGTGCGAGGTGGACCCGGTGAGGGATCTGGGGCTCGGTGTGCCGCATTTCCCCGAGCCGTCCGTGGTCGGCGCCGAGGCTGGGGCGGACGGGGCGATGCGGCTGCTGCGGCAGCGGTGCGAGAGCGGCATGGCCGCCCGCGGTCTCGACCGGGACCGCCGTTCGATGGACCAGCTCGACTACGAGCTCGGTGTCATCGGGCGGCTCCGCTACGAGCCGTACTTCCTCGCCGTGGCTCAGGTCGTCGCGGACGTGCGGGACATGGGCATCCGGGTCGCCGCCCGCGGCTCCGGCGCCGGCTCCATGGTCAACCACAGCCTCTTCGTGGCCACGGCGAACCCGCTGGAGCACCACCTGCTCTTCGAGAGGTTCCTGTCCGAGCGGCGCTCGTCGCTGCCGGACATCGACATCGACGTGGAGTCCGCGCGCCGGCTGGAGGTGTACGACCGGATCATCGCCCGCTTCGGGCGGGAGCGGGTCGCGGTCACCGGGATGCCCGAGACCTACCGGGCCCGGCATGCCCTGCGGGACACCGGCCTCGCGCTCGGGATCGCCCCGGCCACCGTGGACCGGATCGCGAAGTCGTTCCCGCACATCCGGGCATGCGACATCCGCTCCGCCCTCTCCGAGCTGCCCGAACTGCGGAACCTGGCGGCGGAGGCCGGGCGGTACGGGCCGTTGTGGGAGCTCGCCGAGAGCCTGGACGCGCTGCCGCGCGGGATCGCGATGCACCCCTGCGGCGTGATCCTCTCCAACACCAGCCTCCTGGACCGGCTGCCCGTACAGCCCACCCCCGGCGGCGAGTACCCGATGCTCCAGGCCGACAAGGAGGACGTCGAGGACCTGGGCCTCCTCAAGCTCGATGTCCTCGGGGTGCGAATGCAGTCCGCGATGGCGCACGCCGTCACCGAGATCCGCCGCACCACCGGCAGGGCGATCGACCTCGACAACCCCGACCACGTCCCGCTGGACGACCGCTTCGCCTTCGCCCTCATCCAGAACTCCGACACCGTCGGCATGTTCCAACTCGAGTCACCTGGCCAGCAGGACCTGGTCGGCCGACTCCAGCCCCGCGACCCGCAGGACGTCATCGCCGACATCAGCCTGTTCCGTCCCGGCCCGGTCCAGGGCGGCATGCCCGCCCTCTACATCGCCGCCCGCCACGGCGCCACACCCACCTACCCCCACCCGGACCTGGAACCGGTCCTGCGCGACACGTACGGGGTGACCATCTGGCACGAGCAGATCATCGACATCCTCGCCGTCATGACCGGCTGCGACCGCGCCCTGGGCGAAGTAGCCCGCCGCGCCCTCAGCGACGAGCAACGGCTGCCGAAGATCGAGGCGTGGTTCCGGCAGCAGGCCGGCGCCCGCGGCTACAGCCCAGCAGTGCTGGACGAGGTCTGGGACATCGTCGCCTCGTTCGGCGCGTACGGGTTCTGCCGGGCGCACGCCGTGGCGTTCGCCGTGCCCGCGCTCCAGTCCGCGTGGCTCAAGGCCCACCACCCGGCCGCTCTCTACGCGGGGTTGCTGGAGCACGACCCGGGCATGTGGCCGGCCCGGGTCATCGTCGCCGACGCCCGCCGCCACGACGTCCCCGTCCTGCCCGTCGACATCAACACCTCCCAGGCCCAGTACGC
>NZ_JAFEUF010000400.1 GCF_016901035.1 Streptomyces durocortorensis | reverse complement strand
CGGCGACATGCCCTCGCAGACGAATCCGCCCAGCGGCGTGCCGGCGAGGTTGGCGTCGATCCGCGCCAGGATCTCCACCACCCGGTCGGCGGGGGGGGGGGGGGGGGGGGGCTGCCCCGGGAGGTTGTGCGAGCCGAGCGGGGCGCGGCCCCGGCTGCGGCGCTGCGGCAGCCCGTTCTCGGTCCACTCGGTGACCACGGGAACGTCGTCCTCCATGGGCGCCGCGGGAGCGGCCGGGCGCGAGGTGGCCGTAGGGGCTCCGGTGGAGACCGGTGCGGCCACGGACGGCACGGGGCCGGTGGGGGCGGGCTTGGGCTTGCGCTTGCCGGGCGGCGGCACCACGTGCTGGAGCTGCGACATGTCGAGCGAGCTGGTGGGCCGCGAGGTGGCGCCGATGCCGTGGGCGATGCCCGGGGCGGGCCCGGTGGTGATCATCTCGCGCGGCACGATGAGGACGGCGCGGACGCCGCCGTAGGCCGACTGACGCAGCGACACCTGGAGCTGGTACATCCGGGAGAGCCGGCCGACGACGGCCATGCCGAGGCGCGGGGACTCCCCGAGGTCGTTCATGTTGATGCCGGCCTGGGCCTGGGCGAGCATGTTCTCGGCGCGGGCGCGGGCCTCCTCGCTGAGGCTGACGCCGCCGTCCTCGATCTCGATGGCGATGCCGGTCTGCACCTCGACCGCGGTGACGTGCACCCGGGTCTGGGGCGGGGAGTAGCGGGTCGCGTTGTCGAGGAGTTCGGCGCAGGCGTGGATGAGCGGTTCGACCGAGGTGCCGACGATGGCGACCTTGGCGATCGAGTGCAGATCGACGCGCTGGTACTCCAGGATGCGGGACATCGCACCGCGCAGCACGCTGAACAGCGGTACGGGCTTGGGCCACTGGCGGCTGGGGCGGGCGCCGCCGAGGACGGCGATGGAGTCGGCGAGCCGGCCGATCAGCGCGGTGCCGTGGTCGATGCGCAGCAGGTCGTCGAAGACCTCGGGGTTGCGCCCGTAGTGGTCCTCCATCTCCCGAAGTTCACTGGCCTGGCGGTGCACGATCGCCTGGACGCGGCGGGCGACGCTGACGAAGGCGCGCTGGGCGGAGTCACGCCGGGCCTCCTCGTTGTCGATGACTTCGAGGACCTGGTGGATCTGCTCGCGCAGCGCCTTGGGCAGATGGCGGTTGGCCGCGTCCGCGTCGACGATGTCGCGCATCACCTCTTCGGGCGAATTGCCCACGCGCAGCCGCCGGATGGCGGCGGGCATGACTTCCTTGGTGAGCCGTACCGTCTCGGCGTCGTGCGAGAGGATGCGGTGTTCCAGGTAGGCGATGCGCTGTTCGTACTCGGCGCGCTGGACGCGCATGGCGTGTCGGCGGCGGTGGAGCGCCACGGTGAGTACGGCGACCACGAGCGTGGTGATCGCGCCGCACACGGCGACTGGTATCCGCGCGGCCGGTGCGACCAGGGCCGATCCGGCGGCGGTCGCGCCGAGGAGCAGGGCCACGGGCAGCAGGACTACGCGGACGACGGGGATGTCTCTGTCGGTCGGCGGTGATTCAACACGGACCATCTAAAACCCTCTGGCGGTTGATTCCGGGATGTATGCACACATGAGCGAAGACTTAGGAACAAGTGCTCGAATTCATCTCAACTCGACTTCACTGCGCGTGAGCTTAGCCAGATCAGAACAGTGCTTCGGCATATTCACCCAACCCCCTGCGGAAGCCCGCCGAGAGGAATACACTCACCAGTTTTTGCACGCTGCGCTGTGAAGCGTGCGCGAGGAGTGAGGGTGGCCGGAATACGTCCATGCCGAGAGCCGGTGGCGCAGAAGAACACAGCAAAGCGCAGCAACCGTCGCCGGATTGCTGCGCTTTGCGGGGTAAATCACCTGTACATCAGTCGGCTTCGCCCCACCGAAACCAGACAACGGCACACGTGATCGAATCGGATCGAAAGGTGCAGATTCCTGACCGTCGGACGGGTGACAGACGAGATCGCCCGCCCTGACGCCTCGGCGAAGTCACCCGCCCGCGACCCGTCGACGCGTCTCGTCAGCGCCGGGCGCCGCCGAGCCGCCCCTCCAGCTGGACGAGCAACTCGCTCAGCCTGGAGCCGAGTTCGTCACGACCGTCCTCGTCGAGGCCGGCGAGTACGGTGCGTTCGTAGGCGAGCTGTTCGGGCAGCAACCGGTCGACCAGGGCCCGGCCCTCGTCGGTGAGCCGGACATGGGCGACGCGCCGGTCGCGGTCGTCGCCCCGGCGGTCGACCAGGGCACGGTCCTGGAGGGCGCGCAGCCGCTTGGTGACGGCGGCTCCGGAGGAGAACGTCTCGCGGGCCAGCTCGCCGGGGGTCAGCTCCCGGTCCGTCCGGCGTACGGCGCCGAGGAGGTCGAATTCGGCGCGGGTGAGTCCGGCGGAGCGCAGCGGAGCGTCCTCCGCCTGCTGGAGGAGGGCGGCGCAGCGGTTGATCCGGCCGATGATCTCCATCGGTCCGGTGTCGAGCTCGGGGTTGACGGCCTGCCACTGCCGGACCACCGAAGCAACGATGTCGTCGGTCACTCCGCTCCGATCGAAGGGGCGTGGACCGTGGGCCCGCGCCGTTGTGCTGTCGCGGCGAGCGTACGGTGTCCCGCCTGCTCGGCCGCGAGAAGGCGCTGCTCGGGCAGGGCGCGCTGCCACCATTCGCCCGCGGCGGTGTCGCCCGCCTCGCGCAGTTCGACGAGGCTCGCGGTGAGCGTCCGGCGGGCCCGGTCCCGTTCGGCGGGCACGGATCGGGGGTCGGCGGCGACCCGGTCGGCGGCGGCGCGGGCCCGGTCGGCGGCGTCGAGCGCCCGCTCGACCCGGCCCGCCGCCCGCCGGTTGGTGACGAGCGTCGCGGCCAGGAAACCGGCGGCCGCGCCGAGGAGGGTGTCCAGGACCCGGTCGCCGATGAGTTCCCCGGCCGGATGGGCGCCGCCGAACTCCAGGACCAGCAGGGCCATCGGGGTCACGGCGACGGAGCCGAGCCAGTAGTTGCGGGTGATGAGGGCCTCGGCGGCGAAGCTGAAGAAGAGGCAGCAGCAGACGAGGGCGAGCGGGCCGGTCCGCGACAGCGGCAGGACGACGGCGAAGACGAGGACGCCCAGGAGGTTGCCGAGGGTGCGCTGGAGGGTTCGGTTCCACGACAGGCTGATGTTGGCCTGGTAGAGGGAGGCGGCCGTGACGATCGCCCAGTAGGGGCGGCCGACGCCGAGCGCGGCGCAGAGGTACCCGGCGAACGCGCAGCCCGCCAGTGTGCGGACGGCCACCGGCAGCAGCGGCGATCCTGGGCCGAGGCGGCGCAGCAGAGCACGGCGGTTGGCGCGGCGGCCTTCGGGGGCCCGCAGGGCGGCGCGTTCGGCGTCGATCCCGTGGAGTTCGTCGGCGGTGCCGGGGGCCGGCGGCGGCGCGGGCCCCCGGGCCCGGGTCAGGGCGGCCCACTCCCGCAGCCGGTCCGGATCCGCCGCCCCGGCCCCGGGCCCCGGGGCCGCGAAGGCCGCTTCGGCGTGCACCACGAGGCGCTCCAGCGACCGGCGTACGGGGGTGGGGCGGCCGGAGGCGAGCAGGCACTGCCAGGCGGCGTGCACGGCGGCGGCCGCGGCGTTGCGGTG
>NZ_JAFEUF010000039.1:40273-42332 GCF_016901035.1 Streptomyces durocortorensis | reverse complement strand
CGAGCCGCAGACCGAGTCGGCCGAAACCGCTGAATGCGGCCGCGCCCACGGGCCCCCGGGGCCCGCCGGGCGCGCGGAGGTACCCCGCCAGCAAGGTGGTGGTGTGCCCGGCGGGGGCGTTGGTGCGGCTGCCGGGCGGGCGGGCCCTGGTGCTGGAGGAGCCGCTCGGGCCCGCGTCCGGGGCCCGGCTGTGGTGGGCGCGGGTGCCGGAGCCGGTGCCGGAGCTGTTGCGGCGGTACGGGCGGCCCATCCGGTACGGGTACACGGACCGGGATCAGCCGCTGTCGGCGTATCGGACGGTGTTCGCGGTGCCGTCGCCCGACGGGAGCGGTTCGGCGGAGATGCCGAGTGCCGCGCGGCCCTTCACGGTCGCGCTGGTGGCGGAGCTGGTGCGCCGGGGGGTGCTGTTCGCTCCGCTGTCCCTGCACACGGGGGTGGCGTCGGCGGAGGCGCACGAGCCGCCCTACCCGGAGCGGTTCGCGGTACCGGCGGCGACGGCGTGGCTGGTCAACGCCGTACGGGCGGCGGGCAGCGGGCGGGTGATCGCGGTGGGGACGACGGCCGTGCGGGCGCTGGAGTCGGCGGCGGGGGCGGACGGGGTGGTCCGGCCGGCCGAGGGGTGGACGGACCTCGTGGTGACGCCGCAGCGGGGCGTGCGGGTGGTGGACGGGCTGCTGACCGGGCTGCACGAGCCGCAGGCCTCGCATCTGCTGATGCTGGAGGCGGTGGCGGGGCGCGAGGCGCTGCGCCGCGGGTACGAGGCGGCGCTCCAGGAGCGGTACCTCTGGCACGAGTTCGGGGACGTCCACCTCATCCTGACGGATGAGGAACATAACGCTCCGGATTGCTTCAGCAACGAGCGGTGAGGCTGTCACCTCGCCGATGTGAGCCCAGGCATAGGGCCCACGTCACTTACGAACGTACCTAGTGGGCACATAAGGGCGATTTGAGCAGGCGTGGGCCAGGGTCATTTCGGACGAACAGGACCCTGTTCCACTACCCACCTTCGTACGTCACACCTTTGCCACACGATTTTGCTGCCGCTAAGAATTGCTCTCGTCCCCGACGGAGGTGCGCATCACCGCCTCCGGTCTCGTCCTCCGTGAGGACACCTGAGCATTCGAAGAGGTAGCCCTACATGTCTGCGACTCGCATTCCCCGTCGTCTCCGTCGTCTGAGCAAGGTCCAGAAGATCTCCGTGGCCGGTGTGTCGGCCCTGGGCGTCGCCGCCCTGACCTTCTCGCTCGTCCCGTCGAACGCCGATGCCGAGATTGCCCCGCAGGCGGCAGCCGCCGCCGCTCCCGTGGCCTTCACCAACGCCGCGGGGTCCGCACAGGCCAAGACCGTGCAGAACAGCATGATCGAGCAGCACTCCACCGCCGAGAAGCTCGTGAAGGCCGCCGACGCCGCGAAGGCGAAGGCCGCCGCCGAGACCAAGGCCAAGGCCGCCAAGGCCAAGGCCGCGTCCGAGGCGAAGGCCAAGGCCGCCGCCGACGCGAAGGACAAGGCCGAGAAGGCCGCCAAGGCCAAGGCGGACGCGAAGAAGCGCGCGTCCGAGAAGGCCAACCGCTCCACCGCGCGCAAGCCCGTCTACGCCAACAACCTGGACGGCTGGATCCGCGAGGCCATGTCGATCATGAAGAAGGAAGGCATCCCGGGCTCGTACGACGGGATCCACCGCAACATCATCCGGGAGTCCAGCGGTAACCGCTGGGCCATCAACAACTGGGACATCAACGCCCAGAACGGCATCCCCTCCAAGGGTCTGCTCCAGGTGATCCAGCCGACCTTCGACCGCTACCACGTGGCGGGCACCAAGAAGGACCTGTACGACCCGGTCGCCAACATCGTCGCCGCCTGCAACTACGCGGCCGACCGCTACGGCTCCATGGACAACGTGAACAGCGCGTACTGATCCGCTGAGACCAGCCGTACACACGCCGGAGGGCCGGTACCCCCCCGGGGGTGCCGGCGCCGGGGGGGGGGCGGAACGGGCGGGGGGGCCCGCGTTGGGCCGGACCCGGGGGGGGGGGGGGGGGCGCGGGGGGGGGCCCCGCCG
>NZ_JAFEUF010000039.1:0-40264 GCF_016901035.1 Streptomyces durocortorensis | reverse complement strand
CCCCCCATCCGCGGGGCCCCGCCGCCGCGCCTCAGCTCATAGCCTCCCCCGCCCGGGCTGGCGGGTTCCCCCGCCCATACCCCCGGGGGGGGGCCCCCCCCCGGGGGGGGCCCGGCCCCCCGGGCGTCGTTCCGTACGGGCCGGGCGGCCCTACTTGCGCATGACCTCGGGCTCGTGGCGGCGCAGCAGGCGCGAAACCGCGACGGCGCAGATGAGAGCGATCACCAGCAGTACGAAGATGTTGATCCCCCACTGGGTCGCCGTGGCCTCCCAGAGCGGGTCGAGGTCGGTCGGGTTCTTCGGATCCCACGGCGGCATCAGGTGGGCCAGGTCCAGCGTGGTGCCGGCCGCGGCCACGCCCCAGCGGGACGGCATCAGCCAGGTGAGCTGCTCCAGGCCGGGCGTGCCGTACACCTGGAAGAGGACTCCGGTGAAGACCAGCTGGACGATCGCGAACATCACCAGCAGCGGCATGGTCATCTCGGAGGTCTTGACCAGGGCGGAGATCATCAGGCCGAACATCATCGAGGTGAACCCGAGGGCCACGATGGAGAGACAGAGCTCGACGGCCGGAGGCATGAACAGGCCCTCGGCCGGCAGGTCGCGGACGGCGAAGCAGATGGCGCAGAGGATGACGCCCTGGAAGGCGGTGATCACGCCGAGCACGATCACCTTGGACGCCAGGTAGGCCGAGCGGGAGAGGCCGGTGGCCCGTTCCCGTTCGTAGATGACCCGTTCCTTGATCAGTTCTCGTACGGAGCTGGCCGATCCCGCCAGGCAGATTCCGACCGCGAGGATCAGCAGGATCATTCCGGACTTCTGGTTGAACTTGTTCGGCGGGGTCGGCGCGGCCAGTCCGAATTCCGCCGGGATGACCGCGCTCAGCACACCGATCACCGCGGGCAGCGCCACCATCAGGCCGAGGAACGCCTTGTCGGAGGCGATGACGGAGACGTACCTGCGCACCAGGGTCCACAGCTGCGTGCCCCAGGTCTGCGGCTTCGGCGGGCGCATCTGCTGCGGGGGCGGCATGTTGACCGGCTGGGCCGCGACCGCGTCGATGTCGGCGGCGTACATCTGGTAGTGCTGCGAACCGCGCCAGCGGCCCGCCCAGTCGTAGTCGCGGTAGTTCTCGAAGGCGGAGAAGACGTCGGCCCAGCTGGTGTAGCCGAAGAAGTTCAGCGCTTCCTCCGGCGGACCGAAGTAGGCGACGGAACCGCCGGGCGCCATCACGAGGAGCTTGTCGCAGATCGCCAGCTCGGCGACCGAGTGCGTGACCACGAGCACCGTGCGGCCGTCGTCGGCGAGGCCGCGCAGCAGCTGCATGACGTCGCGGTCCATGCCCGGGTCGAGACCGGAGGTCGGCTCGTCCAGGAAGATCAGCGAGGGCTTGGTGAGCAGCTCCAGGGCGACCGAGACGCGCTTGCGCTGGCCGCCGGAGAGCGAGGTGATCTTCTTGTCCTTGTGGATGTCGAGCTTGAGCTCGGCGAGGACCTCGGTGATCCGGGACTGGCGCTCGGCCTCGGTGGTGTCCGAGGGGAAGCGGAGTTTGGCCGCGTACTTGAGGGCCTTGGCGACGGTCAGTTCCTTGTGCAGGATGTCGTCCTGCGGGACCAGACCGATGCGCTGGCGCAGCTCGGCGAACTGCTTGTACAGGTTTCGGTTGTCGTAGAGGACGTCACCCTGGTTGGCGGGCCGGTAGCCGGTGAGTGCCTTGAGGAGGGTGGACTTTCCGGAGCCGGACGGGCCGATGACCGCGATCAGCGACTTCTCGGGGACGCCGAAGGAGACGTCCTTGAGGATCTGCTTCCCGCCGTCGACCGTCACCGTGAGGTGGCGGGCGGAGAAGGAGACCTCACCGGTGTCGACGAACTCTTCCAGCCGGTCCCCGACCAGCCGGAACGTCGAGTGGCCGACGCCGACGATGTCGTTCGGGCCGATGAGCGCCGAGCCGGACTTGTGGAGCGGCTGACCGTTGACGTACGTGCCGTTGTGCGAGCCGAGGTCGCGGATCTCGAAGCGGCCGTCGGGCGTCGCGTGGAACTCGGCGTGGTTGCGGGAGACCTGGAGGTCGGAGACGACCAGTTCGTTCTCCAGCGCACGACCGATGCGCATGACCCGGCCGAGGGCCAGCTGGTGGAACGTGGTGGGGCTGCGGTCGCCGTAGACCGGCGGCGCCCCCGCGGCACCGCCCTGTCCCGGTCCGCCCTGCTGCCCGGGGTTCTGCTGGTGCGGCACGTTCTGGTGCGCGGGCTGCTGGTGCGGGAACTGCTGCTGAGGCGCCTGCTGGTGTCCGGCCTGCTGATGTGCGGCCTGCTGGTGCCCGGCCTGCGGCTGAGGCTGCTGCCAGGCCTGGTGCTGTGCAGGGGCCTGGTGCTGGGCGGGGGCCTGGTGTCCCTGCCAGCCCGCGCCAGCACCCTGGGGCTGCTGCTGCTGGGGAGCCTGCTGGGCTCCGACCGCCTGACCGCCGGCGACCCCGGCGGGGCTGAGGCTCACCCGGGGGCCGTCGGTGGCGTTGCCCAGGTGCAGCACCGAGCCGGGGCCGATCTCCACCTGCTGGATCCGCCGGCCCTGCACATAGGTGCCGTTGGTGCTGCCGTGGTCCTCGATGGACCAACTGCGGCCGTTCCAGCTGATCGTGGCATGCCGCCACGACACTCTGGCGTCGTCGATCGTCAGGTCGCCCTGCGGATCACGTCCGAGGGTGTACGACCTGGACGGATCGAGCGTCCAGGTGCTGCCATTCAATTCCAGTACGAGTTCCGGCACTCCGCGCCCCACTAGTTGTCCCCCGTGTTACCCCCGTCGCAGGGAGTCTAGGGATGCTGAACATCGTGGGGAACTATTCCAGGACCAGTCCCCGATCCGAAAGTCGGGCGGGTGAAGAGCGCGGGGAGACCCGCGCGAACACCCCGATACCGGGGGGCGAAACGGGAGTGGAGCAGAAGAAGTCGGGATGAAGCGCTGATTACCGATCAGAGAATCTTCAGTGCGGGCATAACGGCGGATACGAGGCAGCCGGTGCCTCCGAGCGCAAGATCCGTACCGGCCAGATCGGTGGCTTTCCGCTCCCCGGGCCCGTACTCGCGTCCGGCACCACGGGAAGGCCACGTCGACGGTTCCCGTCCGGCACTCGGGACGGGCGGCCGGAGGGGACGGCCGGACCGATACGGTGGGAACACCATGAGCGCACCTCAGCCACCTCAGCCCCTCTCGTCTCCTGAGCCCTCTGAGCCCCCTGAGCACCGTCGGGACGACGGGGTCGGCGACGGGCCCCCTCCGGGCGGCGACGCCCCCACCCTGCTCGTCAAGATCTTCGGCAAGGACCGTCCCGGCATCACCGCCGGCCTCTTCGACACCCTCGCCGCGTACGCGGTGGACGTCGTGGACATCGAGCAGGTCGTCACCCGTGGCCGCATCGTGCTGTGCGCCCTGGTCACCGCGCCCACGGCGGGCGGGACCACCGAGGGCGATCTGCGGGCGACCGTGCACAGCTGGGCCGACTCCCTGAAGCTGCAGGCCGAGATCATCTCGGGCATCGGCGACAACCGGCCCCGTGGTACCGGCCGTTCCCATGTGACGGTGCTGGGGCACCCGCTCACCGCGGAGTCGACCGCCGCCATAGCGGCCTCCATCACCTCGACCGGCGGGAACATCGACCGCATCTTCCGGCTGGCGAAGTACCCGGTCACCGCTGTCGAGTTCGCGGTGTCGGGGACCGGGACGGCGGAGCTGCGGACCGCACTGGCGACCGAGGCCGCGGAGATCGGCGTGGATGTCGCGGTGGTCTCGGCCGGGCTGAGCCGACGTGCCCAGCGGCTGGTCGTCATGGACGTCGACTCCACGCTGATCCAGGACGAGGTGATCGAGCTCTTCGCGGCGCACGCGGGCTGCGAGGACCGGGTCGCCGAGGTGACCGAGCAGGCGATGCGCGGCGAGCTGGACTTCGAACAGTCGCTGCACGCCCGGGTCGCGCTACTGGCCGGTCTGGACGCCTCGGTGGTGGACAAGGTGCGTACCGAGGTACGGCTCACCCCCGGCGCCCGCACCCTGATCCGTACGCTGAAGCGGCTCGGCTACCAGGTCGGTGTCGTCTCCGGCGGCTTCACCCAGGTCACGGACGACCTGAAGGAGCGGCTCGGCCTCGACTTCGCCTCGGCCAACACCCTGGAGGTCGTGGACGGCAAGCTCACCGGCCGGGTCGTCGGCGAGGTGGTGGACCGGGCGGGCAAGGCCCGGCTGCTGCGGAGCTTCGCCGAGCAGGCGGGGGTGCCGCTGGCCCAGACGGTGGCGATCGGGGACGGGGCGAACGACCTCGACATGCTGAACACCGCCGGGCTCGGCGTCGCGTTCAACGCCAAGCCGCTGGTCCGCGAGGCGGCGCACACCGCGGTGAACGTGCCGTTCCTGGACACCGTGCTCTATCTGCTCGGCATCACCCGTGAAGAGGTCGAGGCGGCGGACGGCCTCGTCGACTGAGCCGGTCCGAGCGTGCAGGGCCCCGGCACCGATGTGGTGCGGGGGGCCCTGTGCGTCCGCTCGGTCGTTCTGCGCGTGCTCAGCGGTTCTGTACGCGCTCAGCAGTCCTGTACGTGCTCAGTCGTTCGGTGTCCAGTATTCGGTGAGCTTGCCCGCCCCGTGCTCCACGCTCTTCCAGGAGCCCGGGAACTCCACCACGGCGTAGGCGGCGGTGGGGAAACCGTCCCGGGTCATCCGGGCCAGGGTGTCGCCCTCGGCCGAGCCGGAGAGGGCGTCGGCGGCCCCGTGCATCCCGGGGTTGTGGCCGATGACCAGGAGGTTGCGCACCTCGTCCGGGGTCTCGTTGAACAGGGCGATCAGTTCGCCGAGGGAGGCCTCGTACAGCCTCTCCTCATAGACGGTCCGGGGGCGATGGGCGAATTCATGGACCGCCAGCTTCCAGGTCTCCCGCGTCCTGGCGGCACTGGAGCAGAGGGCCAGATCGAAATCGATGCCGGAATCGGCGAGCTTGCGGCCGGCCACGGGCGCGTCCTTCCGGCCGCGCTCGGCCAGTGGCCGCTCATGATCGGAAGCCTGTGACCATTCCGCCTTGGCATGCCGGAGAAGGACGATCCTGCGAGGTGTCTCGACGCTCATACACCTCAGCTTCGCATGAAACGCGGCCTCTGGCGCAGGGTGTTGACGGGCTCGTCCGGGGAGTTGGCGTGCTGGTCCGGGGCGGCTTCGGCTCAACGGAACAACAGCTGGAGGGTGCGCTCGATCAGGTGTCCGAGCGCGGGGTCGTCGGTGGCGGCGTGGGCCTGTCCGGGGCTGAGGATCATCAGCAGCAGCGCGGCGAACGCCACGGCAGGCAGGGCTACGGCCCACCAGGGCAGCCGGATCTCGACACCGTCCGCGGCCGGTCGGTGGGACCTGGTGTGCGTCGGTGCCGGCATGTCCGCCTCCGTCAAGTCATCGGGTCGTTACCGAAGAACTTAACGACCGGGGGCGGCAGGCCCCATCCGGTGACCCACCCACTCCACCCTGACCCTGGCCCCCTAGGGGAGGGTGGGGCTGGCCCCACCCCCGCGTGCGGGATCCACCGGGTCCTCGGGCGTCAGGGTGAGGCGATGGTGGCGATCACGCCGATGACGACGGTGATGAGGAGCATCGCCCCGAACACGAGGAGAAGCTTCTTCTGGCCGTTCTGGGGATTCGGATCGAGCACTGGCATGAGGTCAGTGTCGCATCTCAGCACTCGTCCTCGATCGTCCGGTCCCGGCCGGCGAGGATCCCGGCCACCATCTGGGGAATCATGAGGCCCGCCATCAGGGCGATCGGCAGCCCCCAGCCGCCGCTGTGCTGGTAGAGCACGCCGACGAGCAGCGGGCCGGGGATCGAGAGCAGGTAGCCGGTGGACTGGGCGAAGGCGGAGAGCCGGACCACGCCGGCACCGGACCGCGCCCGCATGCCGATCATGGTGAGGGCGAGCGGGAAGGCGCAGTTGGCGACCCCGAGGAGCAGGGCCCAGGCCCAGGCTCCGGCGGCGGGTGCGAGGTAGAGGCCGCCGTAGCCGATCAGGCCGCACAGGCCGAGGACGACGACGATGGGGCCCTGCTGCTTGAGCCGGGAGGCGACCCGGGGGATGACGAAGGCGAGCGGGACGCCCATCGCCATGGTGACCGCGAGCAGGAGTCCGGCCGTGCCCGCGGAGACCCCGGCGTCGCGGAAGATCTGCGGCATCCAGCCCATGGTGATGTACGCGGCGGTGGCCTGGAGCCCGAAGAAGCAGGCGAGGCCCCAGGCGGTCCGGCTGCGGGTGATCCGCAGGGCGGGCGCCTCAGCGGCGTTCGCGGCGACCGGGCCGGGCTGGCCGGGAGCGGGGGTGCGGTCGCGTACGAGGACGATCCAGGGCAGCACGGCGACGGCGGCGAGCACGGCCCAGACGACCAGACCCGCCTGCCAGTTCCCGCCCAGCGCCCCGGTGACGGGGACGGTGACGGCGGCGGCCAGGGCGGTGCCGAGGGCCAGGGCCATGGAGTAGAGGCCGGTCATGGTGCCGACGCGGTCGGGGAACCAGCGCTTGACGATCACCGGCATCAGGATGTTGCTGACGGCGATGCCCATCAGGGCCAGGGCGCTGGCGGCCAGGAACCCGGCGGTGGAGCCGATGTACGGGCGGACAACCAGGCCCACCGCGATGGCGGCCATGCCCGCGCAGACGACGGCGCCCGCGCCGAAGCGGCGGGCGAGACGCGGCGCCATCACGCCGAAGACGGCGAAGCAGAGCGGCGGTACAGAGGTGAGGACTCCGGCGACACTGCCGCTCATGTGCAGGCCCTCGCGGACCTCTTCGAGGAGGGCGCCGAGGCTGGTGATGGCGGGGCGGAGGTTGAGCGCAGCCAGGACGAGTCCCACGGCGATGAGGCGCAGCAGCCAGGGCGCAGGCCCCTCGGCCGCACCGGGGAGCTGCTGGGCCCCGGTGCCGTGGGACTGGGCCCGGGTGTCGTGGGACGGGCGCGCGGCGGGGCCGCGGTTCAGGGTCGGGGTCTGTGTCTCGTCGTCCGGCATGGAGCCATCATAGAATCATGGGATGATTGATTGTCCAATCCCGGAGGATCCCGCGAGGGATCCCCGGGGCCCCGCATCCGCTGAGAGAATCCGGGAGACAATCCGGCCCGGATCTCACAGCCCACGAGCAAGGAGCACCATGGCGCTGACGTCTCCTCGGCGTTCGGCACTCTCCGACCAGGTGATCGCCCAGTTGCGGAATCAGATCACCTCGGGCGAGTGGCCGGTCGGATCGCGGATCCCGACCGAGCCCGAGCTGGTCGA
The DNA here is from genome assembly GCF_016901035.1 of Streptomyces durocortorensis. Lineage (GTDB taxonomy): Bacteria > Actinomycetota > Actinomycetes > Streptomycetales > Streptomycetaceae > Streptomyces > Streptomyces durocortorensis. Next base: position 32,971 of record NZ_JAFEUF010000039.1, on the reverse strand, counting down.
GCAGCTGGGCGTGGCCCGCAACACCGTCCGCGAGGCCGTGCGGGCGCTCGCGCACAACGGGCTGCTGGACATCCGGCAGGGCTCCGGCACGTATGTGATCGCCACGAGCGAGCTGGCCGGGGTGATGCACCGCAGGTTCGCGGCGGCGGACCCCCGTCATGTCGCGGAGCTGCGCTCGACGCTGGAGTCGTCGGCGGCCCGGCTGGCGGCGACCCGGCGCACCGACCGGGATCTGCGGCAGCTGGACACGCTGATGGCGCGCCGGGAGGAGGCCTGGGCATCCGGCGACGCGGAGGCGTTCGTGGCGGCGGACGCGACGCTGCACCTGGCGGTGGTCGCCGCCTCGCACAACGACGTCCTGACCGAGCTCTACGCCGACCTCGGGGATCTGCTGCGCGACTATCTGCGCGGCGACGTGGGCCCCGAACTGCGGCCGGAGAACCACATGGACCACGGCCGGCTGGTCGAGGCGATCCGCGCCGGGGACGCGGAGACGGCGGCGGCAGAGGCGGCGAGCCACGCGCTGCACTGCCTGACGGACCGGGTCTGACCATCCCCCGGGAGCCGGTCGGACCGAGCCTGCCCCGTCCCCCGGAACCCGCTCACAGGGGCGCGGGGCGGTGGCTGACCCAGGCGGTGGCGACCTCTTTCCAGCAGCGGTCCTCCAGCCGAACGGTCCGGCCGGGCTCCACCGCGACCACCGCTCCGTCCGCGTCGACGTCCCACCACCGGTCGCACTCGGTGTGCAGCCGGACCAGGTCGACGGAGGGGTACGGGTTGTGGCAGTACGCGACGACCCGGGATCCCTCGACGGTCGTACGGCACTCCGAGCCGGCCGGTTCGGGCTTCGGGGGCGCCGCTTCCGTACCGGAGTCGGCTCCCCTGGCGGCGTGCACTCCCAGGGGCACGGCGAGGGCGGCGACGGCCACCGGGGCGGCCAGGAGGAGACGGGTTCGTCGGCGCGTGGGGCGCACAGCAGTCTCCCTCCCGCAGCCTGACCAGAAGTCCGGTTCCTCCCTATTCTGCGGTGGATCGGCGGACTTTTCGACCGGAGCGGCAGCGGGCGGCCACGGAGCGTGAAACGGCCCCGGCCGCGTACCGCCTCCGAGGAACCGGGAGGGGTACGCGGCCGGGGGCCGTAACGCAGGGGTGGCGCGGTCAGGCGCCCATCATGTGCACGCCGCTGTCGACGTGGATGATCTCGCCGGTGGTGCGCGGGAAGAAGTCGGAGAGCAGGGCGACGATGCCGCGGCCGGCCGGCTCCGGGTCGGACATGTCCCACGCCAGCGGAGCGCGGTGGTTCCAGACATCGGCCAGCTCCGTGAAGCCCGGGATGGACTTGGCGGCCATGGAACCGATCGGCCCGGCGGAGATCAGGTTGCAGCGCAGCCCGTCCTTGCCCAGGTCGCGGGCGAGGTAGCGGGAGGTGGCCTCCAGCGCGGCCTTGGCCGGGCCCATCCAGTCGTACTGCGGCCAGGCGTACTGGGCGTCGAAGGTGAGGCCGACGATCGAGCCGCCCTCGCTCATCAGCGGCTTGCAGGCCATGGCCAGCGACTTCAGGGAGAACGCCGAGACGTGCATCGCGGTGGCGACGGACTCGAACGGGGTGTTGAGGAAGTTGCCGCCGAGCGCGTCCTGCGGCGCGAAGCCGATGGAGTGGACGACGCCGTCGAGCGAGCCGAGCTCCTCGCGGACCAGGCCGGCCAGCCGGTCCAGGTGCTCCTGGTTGGTCACGTCCAGCTCGATGACCTTGGCCGGCTTCGGCAGCTTCCTGGCGATGCGCTCGGTCAGGGTGGGGCGGGGGAAGGCCGTCAGGATGACCTCGGCACCCTGCTCCTGGGCCACCTTCGCGGCGTGGAACGCGATGGACGACTCCATCAGCACCCCGGTGATGAGGATGCGCTTGCCGTCGAGAATTCCGCTCATGGTGATCAGTGACCCATGCCCAATCCGCCGTCAACGGGAATGACGGCTCCAGTGATGTACGACGCGTCGTCGGAGGCGAGGAAGCGCACGGCGGCGGCGATCTCCTCGGGCCGCGCGTAGCGGCCGAGCGGCACCTGGGCCACGATGCCCTTGCGCTGCTCCTCGGTGAGCGCCTGGGTCATGTCGGTGTCGACAAAACCGGGGGCGACGACGTTGAAGGTGATGTTCCGCGAACCGAGTTCACGGGCCAGCGACCGGGCGAAGCCGACCAGCCCGGCCTTGGAGGCGGCGTAGTTGGCCTGACCGGCCGAGCCGAGGAGGCCGACGACGGAGGAGATCAGGACGACCCGGCCCTTCTTGGCGCGCAGCATGCCGCGGTTGGCGCGCTTGACGACCCGGAAGGTGCCGGTGAGGTTGGTGTCGAGGACGGAGGTGAAGTCCTCCTCCGACATCCGCATCAGCAACTGGTCCTTGGTGATGCCGGCGTTGGCGACCAGCACCTCCACGGGACCGTGCTTCTCCTCGATCTCCTTGTAGGCCTGCTCCACCTGCTCGGCGTCGGTGATGTCGCAGCGGACCGCGAGGACGCCTGCCTCGGTGAGGGCCTGGGGCGGCTCGCCGGAGCGGTAGGTGATCGCGACCTGGTCGCCGTTGTCGGCGAAGGCGCGGGCGATGGCGAGGCCGATGCCCCGGTTTCCTCCGGTGACGAGAACCGAGCGGCTCAACGGATCACCCTTTCCTTGGCGGTCTGGTACGTGTTCCCGGACGGTCGGGTACGTCGAAAACCTATCGGTACCGTGCGCCGATCGGGGAATCGGGCCCTGACAGTGGCTCGTCCGGGGTGCTGTCGGGTTCCTACAGTCCGCGCCGATGCGTGGTCCGCCCACGCGTCCCCGATATACCCCGGTGCGGTCACCCTCCGGCGTGGTTCACTGCCGTCGTGTATCGAGAAGGGAACTCCCTGTGCCCCACGAGGTAGATCAGTCATTCCTGGCCCTGCCGTCGCGCGCGCTGGCCGACGCGGCGCTCGCCCGAGCGCGGGCCCTCGGCGCGACGCACGCCGACTTCCGGCTGGAGCGGGTGCGCAGCGCCACCTGGCGGCTGCGGGACGCGCGGCCCGCCGGGGCGTCGGACAGCACGGACCTCGGGTACGCGGTGCGCGTGGTGCACGGCGGAGCCTGGGGGTTCGCCTCGGGCGTGGACCTGACGATGGACGCGGCCGCGAAGGTGGCCTCGCAGGCCGTGGCGATGGCCAAGCTGTCGGCGAAGGTGATCGCGGCCGCCGGCTCGGACGAGCTGGTGGAGCTGGCGGAGGAGCCGTCGCACGGTGAGCGGACCTGGGTCTCGGCGTACGACGTCGACCCCTTCTCCGTACCGGACGAGGAGAAGGCGGCGCTGCTCGCCGAGTGGAGCGGGCGGCTGCTGGGCGCGGAGGGCGTCGCGCATGTGGACGCGTCCCTGATGACCGTGCACGAGAACAAGTTCTACGCGGACACGGCGGGCACCGTCACCACGCAGCAACGGGTGCGGATCCACCCGCAGTTCACCGCCGTCGCGGTGGACGGCACGACCGGCGAATTCGACTCGATGCGCACGATCGCGCCGCCGGTGGGCCGGGGCTGGGAGTACCTGACCGGCACCGGCTGGGACTGGGACGCCGAGCTGGAGCAGATCCCCGGGCTGCTGGCGGAGAAGATGCGGGCGCCGGGCGTCGAGGCGGGGGCGTACGACCTGGTCGTCGACCCGTCGAACCTGTGGCTGACCATCCACGAGTCGATCGGCCACGCCACCGAGCTGGACCGGGCGCTGGGGTACGAGGCGGCGTACGCGGGGACCTCTTTCGCCACCTTCGACCAGCTGGGCAAGCTGGCGTACGGCTCCCCCGTGATGAACGTGACCGGCGACCGCACGGCCGAGCACGGGCTCGCGACCATCGGGTACGACGACGAGGGCGTCGAGGCGCAGTCGTGGGACCTCGTGAAGGACGGCACGCTCGTCGGCTACCAACTGGACCGCCGCATCGCGAAGCTGACGGGGCTCGGCCGCTCCAACGGCTGCGCGTACGCGGACTCGCCGGGTCATGTCCCCGTACAGCGCATGGCGAACGTGTCGCTGCAGCCGGATCCGGGCGGGCTGTCCACGGAGGACCTGATCGGCGGGGTCGAGCGCGGGATCTACGTGGTCGGCGACCGGTCGTGGTCCATCGACATGCAGCGCTACAACTTCCAGTTCACCGGGCAGCGGTTCTTCCGCATCGAGAACGGCAGGCTCGCCGGACAGCTGAGGGATGTGGCGTACCAGGCGACCACCACGGACTTCTGGGGCTCGATGGAGAAGGTGGGCGGCCCCCAGACGTACGTCCTGGGCGGCGCTTTCAACTGCGGCAAGGCCCAGCCGGGCCAGGTCGCGGCGGTCTCGCACGGCTGCCCCTCCGCCCTCTTCCGGGGCGTCAACATCCTCAATACGACGCAGGAGGCCGGACGATGAGCGGCGACCACGGAATCGGCTGGGGGTCCGGGGGTCGCCCCCCGGGTAAGCACAGTCTCAATACGACGCAGGAGGCCGGACGATGAGCCGCGTCAGCAAGCCGTACGAGATCGTCGAGCGGGCCCTGGAGCTGTCCACCACGGACGGTCTGGTGGTCATCGCCGACGAGCAGTCCTCCGCCAATCTGCGCTGGGCGGGCAACGCTCTCACCACGAACGGGGTGACCCGGGGCCGGACCCTGACCGTCATCGCGACCGTGGACGGGGCCGAGGGAACGGCCTCCGGCGTCGTCTCCCGGTCCGCCGTGACCGCCGACGACCTGGAGCCGCTGGTGCGGGCCGCCGAGGCCGCCGCCCGGGGCGCGGGTCCGGCGGAGGACGCGCAGCCGCTGGTGAGCGGGGTGCCCTCCTCCCCCGACTTCACGGACGCGCCCGCCGAGACCGGCTCGGAGGTCTTCGCGGACTTCGCCCCTGCGCTCGGCGACGCCTTCGCGCGGGCCCGGGACGGGGGCCGCGAGCTGTACGGCTTCGCCAACCACGAGCTGACCTCCACCTACGTGGGGACGTCGACGGGGCTGCGGCTGCGCCACGACCAGCCGAACGGGACGCTGGAGCTGAACGCGAAGTCCCCGGACCGTACGCGCTCGGCGTGGGCGGGCAGGGCGACCCGGGACTTCAAGGATGTCGACCCGGCGGCGATGGACGCGGAGCTGGCGCAGCGGCTGCGCTGGGCGGAGCGGCGCATCGAGCTGCCGGCCGGCCGGTACGAGACGCTGCTGCCGCCGACCGCGGTGGCGGATCTGCTGATCTACCAGCTGTGGTCGTCGGCCGCACGGGACGCGGTGGAAGGCCGGACGGTGTTCTCGACGCCGGGCGGCGGGACGCGGCTGGGCGAGCAGCTCGCTCCGCTCCCCCTCACCCTGCGCAGCGACCCGCACGCGCCGGGTCTGGAGTCGGCGCCGTTCGTGATCGCGCACTCCTCCGGCGACAGCGGTTCCGTCTTCGACAACGGGCTGCCGCTGGCCCCGACGGACTGGGTCAGGGACGGGAAGCTGGAGCGGCTGACGACCACCCGGCACTCGGCCGGGCTGACCGGCCTCCCGGTCGCCCCGGGCATCGACAACCTGCTCCTGGAGGGCGGCGGCGAGAAGTCGCTGGAGGAAATGGTCGCCGCGACGACCGGGCGGGCGCTGCTGCTGACCTGCCTCTGGTACATCCGCGAGGTGGACCCGGCGACGCTGCTGCTGACCGGGCTGACCCGGGACGGCGTCTATCTGGTCGAGGACGGCGAGGTGGTCGGCGAGGTGAACAACTTCCGGTTCAACGAGTCGCCGGTGGACCTGCTGTCGCGGGCCTCCGAGGCCGGGCGTACGGAGAAGACGCTGCCGCGCGAGTGGGGCGACTGGTTCACCCGGGCCGCGATGCCCGCGCTGCGCATCCCCGACTTCAACATGAGCTCGGTCAGCCCGGGCGTATGACCCGCCTAGACTGACCCGTACATCTGTACATCCCCACCAGGCACAAGGAGCACCGGAACCGTGACGGACATCGTCGACGAGCTGAAGTGGCGCGGGCTGTTCGCCCAGTCCACTGACGAGGACGCTTTGCGCAAGGCTCTCGCGGACGGTCCCGTCACCTTCTATTGCGGCTTCGACCCGACCGCGGCCAGCCTCCACGTGGGACACCTGGTGCAGGTGCTCACCATGCGGCGGCTCCAGCAGGCCGGGCTGAAGCCGCTCGCGCTGGTCGGCGGGGCCACGGGTCAGATCGGTGACCCGCGGCCCACCGCCGAGCGCACGCTGAACGACCCGGAGACCATCGCCGCCTGGGTGCAGCGGCTGCGGGGGCAGATCGAGCCCTTCCTGACCTTCGAGGGCCCGAACGCGGCGACCATGGTCAACAACCTGGACTGGACCGCGGGCATGTCCGCGATCGAGTTCCTGCGGGACATCGGCAAGCACTTCCGGGTCAACAAGATGCTCACCAAGGACTCGGTCGCCCGGCGGCTGGAGTCGCAGGAGGGCATCAGCTACACCGAGTTCAGCTACCAGCTGCTGCAGGGCATGGACTTCCTGGAGCTGTACCGCCGGCACGGCTGCACCCTCCAGCAGGGCGGCAGCGACCAGTGGGGCAACCTCACCGCGGGCATCGACCTGATCCACCGCCTGGAGCCGGGCGCGGTCGTGCACGCGCTGGCGACGCCGCTGATGACGAAGGCGGACGGGACGAAGTTCGGCAAGTCCGAGAGCGGCGCCGTCTGGCTCGACCCGGAGATGACGACGCCGTACGCGTTCTACCAGTTCTGGCTGAACGTGGACGACCGGGACGTCTCGCGGTACCTGCGCATCCTCAGCTTCAAGAGCCGTGAGGAGCTGGAGGAGCTGGAGCAGCTGACCGAGGAGCGGCCGCAGGCGCGCAACGCGCAGCGCGCGCTGGCCGAGGAGCTGACGACGCTGGTGCACGGCGGGGAGCAGTGCGCGGCGGTCATCGCGGCGTCGAAGGCGCTGTTCGGCCAGGGCGACCTGGCCGAGCTGGACGAGGCGACGCTCGGCGCCGCCCTGTCCGAGGTGCCGCACGCCACCGTCGCCGAGCTGGGTCCGCTGGTGGACCTGCTGGTGGAGGTCGGTCTCGCGCCGAGCAAGTCGGGGGCCCGCCGTACGGTCAAGGAGGGCGGCGCCTACGTGAACAACGTGAAGGTCGTCGACGGCGAGGTCGCGCCGGACGCCGGGGAGCTGCTGCACGGGCGCTGGCTGGTGCTGCGCCGCGGCAAGAAGAACCTGGCGGCCGTGGAGGTCAGCCCGGCGGGCTGATTCACCCCGGGCACCACGCACGACGCCGCGGCCGGACACGCTTTCCTCGCGTGTCCGGCCGCGGCGTCCTGTGCTGCCGGTCAGGTTCTCTGACTGCGGCCGCCCCGGATCTTCTGCCAGGCCATGTCGCCGACGGCGACGACCGCCACGGCGCCCGCCAGCTGCAGCAGATGGCGGATCCAGTCGATGCCCTTGGTGTCCTCGACGCCGATCCAGCCGGCCACGGCGTTACCGAGGATGGAGCCGAGGATGCCGAACACGGCGGTCAGCCAGAGCGGGATGTCCTGTTTGCCGGGCAGGATCGCTCTGGCGATGACACCGAGGACCAGACCCACGATGATTGCCCACAACCAGCTCATTTCGCCTCCTCGTACGGCGCGGAGTGCGCGTCCGCCCAGTCTCGGCCCGGCGTCCGGGCGGCGCATGCCCGGTTGGGCCGTCCGGGGGACGGCCGGTCTCACCCGTCGGGCGGGCCCCGGTCGCCTGTCCGGCGCGGAGCGGGCGTACCGTGGATGCGGCCCGGTCCGTGAGCGTCCGGCGACGACATCTGGTGGTGGAGCATGCTGCGGAAGAACGCGGATTCGGAGGTCATCCGGATCACGGGCGCCCGTCAGGGGCTGACGGACGACGTCCGCGGCCGACAGCGACGCTATGTGATCTCGATGTCGGTCCGCACGGTGTCCGTGGTGCTGGCCGCGGTGCTGTGGAACGTTGAGCGGCATGTGGCGATCGTGGCGCTCGTCCTGGGCGTGCTGCTGCCGTACGTCGCGGTGGTCATCGCCAACGCCGGTCGGGAGAACGCGACTTCACTGCCGACGACGTTCGTGCCGATGCCGATGCGGCCGACTCTGGAGGCCGCCCCGGTGGCCGGTCGGGCGGAGTCCGGTGACGGCCAGGGGCCGTCCGGCCGGGTGCCGCCGCCCCATGAGCACAGCTGAGCCCGCACGTCCCGCGAAGCTCAGGAAAAGCTCAGATCAATCATGACGTTCCGGTGCACCGTACCCCGGTCCCCGTGACATACTTCTAGAGCGCTCCGCATCCCCCGTCGGAGCGACGGACCGACGCCGGGCAGCTCCCCCCGTGGCTGCTCGGCGTCGCCCTTTCTCCGGCCGGGGATGCGTCAGGAAGCTCGCGGAGCACCTGACTTGGCCCGCGGAGCACTGGCTTAGGCTGGATGATGTGATCTTTCCCGAGACGTCCGCCGAGAGTCCCACCGGTGCCCCGCTCTGTTCCGCCAAGGGCTGCCGGGCCGCCGCTGTGTGGGTGCTCGCCTGGAACAACCCCAAACTGCACACGCCCGAGCGGCGCAAGACCTGGCTGGCCTGCGACGAGCACCGGGAGCACTTGTCCTCGTTCCTCGGTGTACGGGGTTTCCTCAAGGATGTCGTGGCGCTGAAGGACTGGGAGTCCGGCCGGCCCGGCCCCGAGGGCTCGCGGGACGCCTGAGCGTCAGCCGCCGATCGCCGACATCGGGCGGTCGGGCTGCAGGAAGGTCGGGTCGTCCAGTCCGGACCCCGCCTTCTTGCCCCACATGGCCGTCTTCCAGAGCTGGGCGATCTCCTCGTCGGGTGCGTCGCCGCGCAGGGCCCCGCGCAGATCCGTCTCCTCGCGGGCGAAGAGGCAGGTGCGGACCTGGCCGTCGGCGGTGAGCCGGGTGCGGTCGCAGGCGCGGCAGAACGGGCGGGTGACGGAGGCGATCACGCCGACGCGGTGCGGGCCGCCGTCGACGGTCCAGCGCTCGGCGGGTGCGGAGCCGCGGGACGCGTCGCTCTCGGCGGTGAGGGTGAAGCGGGTGCGCAGCGAGGCGAGGATGTCGCCGGCGGTGATCATGCCGTCGCGCTTCCAGCCGTGCTGGGCGTCGAGCGGCATCTGCTCGATGAAACGGAGCTCGTAGTCGTTGGCGACGGCCCAGGCGAGCAGCTCGGGCGCCTCGTCGTCGTTGAGTCCGGGCATCAGGACGGAGTTGACCTTCACCGGGGTGAGCCCGGCCTCGCGGGCGGCCTCCAGGCCGTCCAGCACGTCCCTGTGGCGGTCCCGGCGGGTGAGGGTCTTGAAGACGTCGGGGCGCAGGGTGTCCAGCGAGACGTTGACCCGGTCGAGCCCGGCGGCCTTGAGGGCGGTGGCGGTCCGCTTGAGTCCGATGCCGTTGGTCGTGAGCGACATCCGGGGGCGCGGGGTGAGCGCGGCGCACTGCTCGACGATGGAGACGAGGCCGGGGCGCAGCAGGGGCTCGCCGCCGGTGAAGCGGACCTCGGTGATGCCGAGCGAGGTGACGGCGATACGGATCAGGCGCACGATCTCGTCGTCGGAGAGCAGCTCGCTCTTGCCGAGCCACTGGAGGCCCTCTTCGGGCATGCAGTAGGTGCAGCGCAGGTTGCACTTGTCGGTGAGTGACACGCGCAGATCGGTGGCGATCCGGTCGAAGGTGTCGATGAGCATGGTGGATCCCTCCCCCCGGGGGTGCGGTCGCTCTTCTCTGCTTTCTGCTACCACCGAGCCTACGTGAGACGTGTGACATCGGCGTGGCCCGTTTGCCACGAGGTGTGGCCGGGCCGCGTCGTAGGACTCTACGACGCGGCACGGCCGCGGGTGGTGGGTGATGCCCCGAAGAGGGACCGCCGACGGCGGCGGGGGGCGGGGGGGGGGGCGCCCGGGGGGGGGGGGGGGGGGGGGGGGGGGGGGGGGGGGGGGTTGTGGTCGGCCGCGGCGGCCACGGGGCCGGGGGTGGGGGGTGAGGCCCCGAAGAGGGACCGCCGACGGCGGCGGGCCGACGGGGTCGGCCCCGGTGGGTTCAGTGGGCTCCGACGCCGGTGAGGGACTTGACCTCCAGTTCGGCGTACTTGTCCGTGTCGGCCTTCTCCTTGGAGATCAGCGAGCCGACCCAGCCGAGCAGGAAGCCGAGCGGGATCGAGATCAGGCCGGGGTTCTCCAGCGGGAACCAGGCGAAGTCGACGTCCGGGAACATCGAGGTCGGCTTGGAGGAGACGACCGGCGAGAACAGCACCAGCAGGACGGAGGAGGCGAGACCTCCGTAGATGGACCAGAGGGCTCCCTGGGTGGTGAAGCGCTTCCAGAAGAGGCTGTAGAGGATCGTCGGCAGGTTGGCGGACGCGGCGACGGCGAAGGCCAGGGCGACGAGTCCGGCGACGTTCAGGTCGCGGGCGAGTGCGCCGAGGCCGATGGAGACGACGCCGATGGCGACGGTGGCCCAGCGTGCGGCGCGGACCTCCTCCTTCTCGGTGGCCTGGCCCTTGCGGATGACGTTGGCGTAGATGTCGTGCGCGAAGGACGAGGAGGAGGCGAGGGTGAGTCCGGCGACGACGGCCAGGATGGTGGCGAAGGCGACGGCGGAGATCACCGCGAGCAGGATGGCGCCGCCGGTGGATCCGGAGCCGCCGCCGATCTCCAGTGCGGCCAGCGGTGCCGCGGTGTTGCCCGCCTTGTTGGAGGCGATGATGTCGTCCTGCTTGAGGATCGCGGCGGCGCCGAAGCCGAGCACGATCGTCATGAGGTAGAAGGCGCCGATGATGCCGATGGCCCAGTTCACGGACTTACGGGCGGCCTTGGCGGTGGGCACGGTGTAGAAGCGGATCAGGATGTGCGGCAGGCCCGCGGTGCCGAGGACCAGGGCGATGCCGAGCGAGATGAAGTCCAGCTTCGAGATGTTGTCGACGCCGTACTTCAGGCCCGGCTCCAGGAAGGCCGTGCCCTTGCCGCTGTTGCTGGCGGCGGTGCCGAGCAGGTCGGAGATGTTGAAGTTGAACTTCAGCAGGATCAGGAAGGTGATGAGCAGGGTGCCCGCGATGAGCAGGACGGCCTTGACCATCTGCACCCAGGTGGTGCCCTTCATGCCGCCGATGGTGACGTAGAGGATCATCAGAATGCCGACCAGGGCGACGATGAGGATCTTCCCGGCGTCACTGGTGATGCCGAGCAGCAGCGAGACGAGGACGCCCGCGCCGGCCATCTGTGCCAGCAGGTAGAAGATCGAGACGACGATCGTGGACGTGCCGGCGGCGGTACGTACGGGGCGCTGGCGCATCCGGTAGGCGAGGACGTCGCCCATGGTGTAGCGGCCGGAGTTGCGCAGCGGTTCGGCGACCAGGAGCAGGGCGACGAGCCAGGCGACGAGGAAGCCGATGGAGTACAGGAAGCCGTCGTATCCGAAGAGCGCGATGGCCCCGGCGATGCCGAGGAAGGACGCGGCGGACATGTAGTCGCCGGAGACCGCGAGTCCGTTCTGGAATCCGGTGAACTGGCGGCCGCCCGCGTAGAAGTCGGAGGCGCTCTTGGTCTGGCGGCCCGCCCACACGGTGATGAAGAGGGTCGCGACGACGAACGCGGCGAACAGCGTGATGATCAGCGGCCGGTGTTCGCTCGCCCCCTCGGTGGCGGCGAGCTGGACGGTGGGGTAGAGGGCGTGGGCGGCGCTCATACGTCGGCCTCCATACGGGACTTGATCGCGTCGGCCTTGGGGTCGAGCTTGGTGGCGGCGTGCCGGGAGTAGAGCCAGGCGATGAGGAAGGTGGTGGCGAACTGGGCGAGTCCGAGGACGAGCGCCATGTTGATGTTGCCGACGACCTTGGTGGCCATGAATCCGCCCGCGTAGTTGCAGAGCAGGACGTAGAGCAGGTACCAGGTCACGAAGGCGATGGTCAGGGGGAAGGCGAAGGAGCGGTGGGAGCGGCGCAGGTCGGCGAACTCCGGGCTCGACTGCACCGCGACGAACGCCTCGGTGGTGGGCTGGGCGGGTCCGGCGGGCGATGTGCCCTCGGGCGGCGGTGCATCGGTAGCCACGGAATCTCCTCGCGACGCGGGTGCGGTGGTCTGGGGGACGGCGGGTGTCAAGGGAGGCCTCGTTACCGGCGGGAACGGTGATGTACCTCCTGGACAACGGCACGGAGGGCGCGACGAAGCGGTTCACCGCGTCTTTCGCCTTCTCGTTCGCCTTGTCGGAGGTGTCGCCGTGCACCCGGTTGCCCGGACGTCACCCGTTCACATTCGGCCGCATCGGTCACTCTTCGAACTCACTTGCCCGTAAACGTTGATGCGCCGGGATGATCAGCGATAGCTTCACTCGTCATGTACGCGACCGAACACGCCAGGTGTCCGGTCGTTCGGCACGGATGATGTGGAGAACCCATGGCTCATCTGGCATCGAGACGGACCCGCGCACTCGCGGTACCCGTCGGACTCGCGCTGACCGCCTCGCTCGGTTTCCTGCCGACGGCGTCGGCCACGGCGGCGCCCACCGGCGAGCAGGCCTCCGCGAGCGTGCGGACCGACGGGCCGAAGCTGTCCTACGTGGTCAACGTCCGGGGCGGCCACGGCACGGTGAAGGACGTCAAGAAGGCGATCGCCAAGGCCGGCGGCACGGTCGTCATCGCCTATGAGCAGATCGGCGTCATCGTCGTCCACTCGCAGAACCCGGCCTTCGGCGAGACGATCCGCACGGTACGGGGCGTGGAGTCGGCGGGCGCGACCCGCACGAACCCGATCGTGCCGCAGGCGACGAAGGACGTCGGCTCGATAGCGGAGCCGCTGACCGCCGAGCAGGCGGCGGCGGCCGCCGCGGACGCGAAGGCCGGCGAGGACCCGCTGGAGCCGCTCCAGTGGTCGCTGCCCGCGATCAAGGCGGACAAGGCGCACCAGAAGTCGCTGGGCTCGAAGAAGGTGACGGTCGCCGTCATCGACACGGGCGTCGACGACACCCACCCGGACCTGGCCCCGAACTTCGACGAGCGCGCCTCGGCGAACTGCGTGTCGGGCGCTCCGGACACCACCGCCGGCTCCTGGCGTCCGGCGGCGGGCGAGAGCGACCACGGCACGCACGTGGCGGGCACCATCGCCGCCGCGAAGAACGGCGCCGGCGTCACCGGTGTCGCCCCGGGCGTGAAGGTGTCGGGCATCAAGGTGTCGAACCCGGACGGGTTCTTCTACACCGAGGCCGTCGTCTGCGGGTTCCTCTGGGCCGCCGAGCGCGGTGTCGAGGTGACCAACAACAGCTATTACACCGACCCGTGGCTGTTCAACTGCAAGAACGACCCCGACCAGGGAGCCCTGGTCGACGCGCTCACCCGCGCTGTGAAGTACGCGGAGCGCAAGGGCACGGTCAACGTCGCGGCGGCGGGCAACTCCCGCCATGACCTGTCCCTCGACGCGATCGAGGACACGACCAGCCCGAACGACACCGAGCCGGTCACGCGGACGATCGACCCGAGCGCCTGCCCGGACATCCCGACCATGCTGCCGGGCGTCGTGACGGTCTCCGCGACGGGTGCGAAGGGCCTGAAGTCCTCGTACTCGAACTACGGCAAGGGCATCATCGACGTGGCGGCCCCGGGCGGTGACTCGACGGTCTACCAGACCCCCGAGCCGCCGGCCGTCAACGGGCTGATCCTCTCGACGCTGCCGGGCGGCAAGTTCGGCTACAAGGCCGGTACGTCGATGGCCTCCCCGCACGTCGCGGGCGTCGTGGCGCTGATCAAGTCGAAGCACCCCTACGCCTCACCGGCCGCGGTCAAGGCGCTGCTGACGCTGGAGGCGGACGCGAAGGCGTGCGGCGAGCCGTACGACATCAACGGTGACGGCGTGATCGACGCGGTCTGCGAGGGCGGCAGGAGCTACAACGGCTTCTACGGGGCCGGAGTGGTGGACGCGCTGGACGCGGTGCGCTGGTAACGGCACGTCACGGTACGGCCGAGGGGGGGGGGGGGGGGGGGGGGGCGGGGGGCCCCCCCCGGCGGGGGGGGGCCCCCCCCCCCCGGCGCCGGCGGGCCCCCCCCCCCCCCGCCCCCCCCCCCCCCCCCGCCCCCCGGGCTTTCCAGGGCTCACGCCCCCGGCTTGTGCTGTGCGGGAACCCCGAGCACCCCGAGCACCCCGAGCACCCCGAGGGTCAGCAGGGCCTGTGCGGCGATGTAGGTGAGCATCACCCAGAAGTCGGGGGCGGGCGCCTGCGGCCACTCGGCGATGCCGGTGGCGATGAGGGCGTCGGAGAGCAGGAAGAGCGCGCCGCCGACCGCCGCGTACGGCCCGAACACGCCCGCCCGCCAGGCCATGGCGGTGAGCAGCAGGCTGTAGCCGGTGAGCGGGATCCGCAGGTCCGCCGGGAGGTCCGGCCAGATCAGCACGAGGAAGACGACGAGCACGAGGGCGTACCCGACCCCGGTGACCAGCGGTGCGGGAGCCCGGCCTCGGCCCTCCCCCCGCCCGAACAGCGTCAGGTAGCAGACATGGCCCACGGCGAACGACCCCATGCCGACGAGGAAGTCCAGGTCGTTGTCGGCGAGGAGGAAGACGTCACCGCCCCACCCGAACAGCAGGGCCGCGACGAGCAGCCGGGGCCCGCCGCGCAGGGCCGCGTACCCGGCGAGCAGCGGCATCAGCAGCGGCTTGGCGACCAGATGGACGGCCTCGGCCCCGGCGAGGAGCCCGACCAGATCGGCCGCGGCGACGAGGAGGAAGGCGAGGAGCACGGGGCGGGCGAAGCGTTCGGCCCGTCCGGCGCGACCGGTGGAGCCGGGGCGGGCGGCGGTGGCGGTCACAGGGCGCGTTCCGGGGCGGGGGTCTGGTCCGGTACGGATACCGCGGCGGCCTGTACGGGTTCCGAACCGTGCGCCGGCGCCGCCGTTTTCGCCCCGTCCTTCGCCGCCGGCTGCCAGCCAGGCCCCCGGAAGACCCGGCCGGCCCGCTCGCTCCAGGTGTCGGCGGCCCGGACGTCCCGGGCGATGGCGGCGTACTCGTGGGTCGCGACGCGCAGCGGGTTGTACGTGGTGATGTTCTTGGTGAGCCCGTAGACGGGCCGCTCGACCTCCGCCGCGAAGGACCCGAACATCCGGTCCCAGATGATCAGGATGCCGCCGTAGTTGCGGTCCAGGTATCCGCCCTGCGAGGCGTGGTGGACGCGGTGGTGGGAGGGCGTGTTGAGGACGTACTCGAAGGGGCGCGGGAGCTTGCCGACGCGCTCGGTGTGCACCCAGAACTGGTAGACGAGGTTGGCCGACTGGCAGAACGCGAGCGCCGCCGGGTGCACGCCGCAGGCGATCAGCGGCAGATAGAAGGGCCAGACGGTCGCGGAGGTCCAGGGCTGGCGCAGCGCGGTGGTCAGGTTGAACTTCTCGCTGGAGTGATGGACCACGTGGCAGGCCCACAGGACCCGGATGACGTGGTGGCCGCGGTGGGACCAGTAGTAGAAGAAGTCCTGGGCGAGGAGCATCAGCAGGACGGTCCACCACAGCACGGGCACCCGCAGCGGCGTCAGCTCGTAGAGCCCCATGTAGATCGCCAGGATGGGGATCTTCCACAGCAGGTCGAAGCCCAGGCTGCCGAGCCCCATGGTGACACTGGTGGCGGCGTCCTTGGTCTCGTATCCGGCCGCGTCCTCGTCCGGATGGAGGCGGTAGCTGACCATCTCGATCACGGTGAGCAGCACGAAGGCCGGTATTGACCACAGCACGACATCGGGCAGGTTCGGCTCCATGCGAGCACCGTAGGGCCGTCGGTCGGTGAGGGCTAGAGGTTGTTACCCACAAGTATGCGAGACCTGCTGTCAGCAGTCTTTGGCACCTTCTGCCAATGGACCTCCGCCCGTCGGTCGGCCCGATAAATACGTGGCGCCCTTCAACACGCCTCCCTAAGCTCCTTCTTGCGCGGGGGCGGCTCCGCGGTGTGCTTCCTTCTCCACCTCTACGACACTCGTAGCGCACCCACTCTCCGCCCCCGCTGCCTCTCTCCTTCTCCTCACCCGCCCCGGGGGCCTGTTTGTCCGTGTCGCCGTCGCTGTCGTCCGTGCTGCTCCGCCGTCTTCGGACGGTGTACGTCGGGGAGGCCGGGCACCGGCCCGGTGATCCGCCGACCACGACCGGGCTGGTGGCCCTGGAGGCAGAGCTCCTGGATCGCGGGTTCGCCCTCACACCGGCTCTGCACGCGGCCCTCGCATGGCTCGGGCCCGCCGGGCTGGCCGACGCGGGGAAGCGGCTGGTGGGGCACATCGACGCCGAGCTCGGCGCGGACCGTACGCACATGCCGCTCTTCCGCAGCTTCCCGGCCTCCGTGCCGGACGACACACTCCAGCTGTACGTGGACCGGGTGTTCACCCTGCTGCTCCAGTGGCCGCACCAGCCGTGCGTGCTCTGTGCCACGGTCGGCAGCGTGCACCCGGTCGCCCCCTGCGCCCACCTCGTGTGCCGGAAGTGCTGGGACGGCGCTGACTACTCCGCCTGTCCGATCTGCCACCGCCGCACCGCCGACGACGACCCGTTCCTGAGACCCGCGCCGCCGCGCCGGCAGGTGGAGACGGCGGCCGGGCCGGTGCAGCCGTTGACCCTCGGCACCGACGCGGCGGCGGACGCGGTCACGGCGCTGGGGCGGCTGCTCGCGCGGCGCACCCCGTTGCCTCCGCAGGACCGGGACGACGTCGTGGCGCTGCTGGCCCACACTCCGGCGGGGCTCGGATGGCTGCCCGAGGAGATTCCCGTACGGGAGACGAAGGCGCTGGTCCTTGGCACGCTGCTGCGGGACCGGCAGACCCGGGACGCCGTGCGGGCGGTCCTGCCCGACCGGCTGACCACCGCCACCGATGTGCTGCGGCTGCTCGCCGTGTGGTCGGGCGGCGGGGCGGACCTGCTGGACACGCCCCGGCACCGGTCCCTGCCGCGCGGGCTGCGGCGCGAACTCCTCGCCGTACTCGACGGACTGGACCCCTCCGCCCTGGTCGAGGACGTCCTGCGGCACCCCGAGCGGTGGAAGCGGGCCGCCGAGACGCTGCACCCGAACGAGCAGCACGCCCGCCACCCGCGGGCCGCCCTGGCCTTCGCCGTGCTGCGGGCGACGCATGTGTCCACGGTGTCGGAACCGCTCGCGGCGACCCTGGTGCGTACGGCGGCCGAGCACCCGCTCGCCGTACGGGCGGACGGGGCGCTGTTCAAGGCCAACACCTGGACCGGGCGGGTCGAGCAGGCGTTCGCGGCGCGCGAGAGCGACACCGTGATCGCCCTCCTCGCCCAGCGCCCGGGCACCCTGCTGCGCCGGCTCGACCAGGTGCTGCGGCTGGAGGAGGACGGGACGCTGCCGGACGCACTGGCCGGCGTGCTGGAGCACGGGCTCGCCGGTGCGGGGCCGGGTCCGCTGCTGGCCGCGCTGGGGCGGCTGAGGATCCGTGACGTTCCCGGCGGGCGGCGGGTCTTCTTCCCCCGGGGCCAGGTGACGCACTCGTACACCCTCGACGACACCCGTCCCCCGCTGCCCGCCCCGACCGTGGAGCGGGTCTGCGCGCTGCTGGAGCGCGAGGTGCTGCGGCGGCTCTCCACCGCGTCCCGCTTCGATCTGGCGGTGCTCGACGAGGGGCTGGCCGCGCTCGCCGTGCCCTCCGCCGAGAGCGCGGCGGCCAAGGCGCTGGTCGCGGTTCCCCGGGGGAGCACGCAGCCGTTGCCCGCGGGCGAGGTGCTGCGGATGTTCCTGCACTGGATGCAGCAGCCCGCCGAGACCGTCGACCTCGACCTGTCGGTGGCCCTTTTCGACGCCGACTGGACGTACCTCGGGCTCTGCGACTACACGAACCTGGTGTACGGGGACCGGGTGGCCGTGCACTCCGGCGACCTGACCTCCGCGCCCGCGCCGAGGGGCGCCAGCGAGTACGCCGACCTGGACCTGGACGGGCTCACCCGGGCCGGGGTGCGGTTCGCCATGCCGGTGGTGTTCAGCTACAACAACGTGCCCTTCGAGCTGCTGCCCGACGCGTTCGCCGGGTTCATGGCGCTGCCGTCGGTGGGCGGGCGCGTCGCGTACTTCGACCCGCGGACCGTCCGCCAGCGCTACGACCTGATCGGCCACTCCCGGGTCCATGTGCCGATGGTGGTGGACGTGGAGCGGCGCACCTTCCTCTGGACCGATCTGCATCTGCCACCGTCTGAGGGCCACCACAGCGTGAGCCGGCACATCGACGAGCTGGGCCGGGCGGGCAGGGACCTGTACCAGTACTTCTCGGCGGGACGTACGACGGTGTGGGACCTGGCGGTGTGGCACGCGGCCGCCCGGACCGACGAGGTGGCGGTCTCCCGCAGGCACGGACTGGTGCGCTACCGGCGCGGGGCCGGGGAGGACACGGCCGCCTTCGCGAGGCGGATACGCACGCTCCGCACCCCGGACGCGGAGGAGCCGCACGGCACGGAGTCCGGCGACGGGGACGGGGTCGCCGCGGTGGAGCGGGCCGCGGCAGGCAAGCGGGTGCTGCTCGCGGTGGTGAACGGGGACGCGGCCCCGGAGAAGGTGAGCGGCACGGTCTACCGGTTGCTGCCCGGTCCGGTGGACGGCTGCGGTCTCGACCGGCTGGCCGCGGGCGACCTGGTGGCTGCGCTCGGCTGACCCGAAGGCGGCGAGCGGGAAACGGAGTTGCGAGTTCCGCGACTCCGTTCCGGACCTGGCCCACCCGGCCGAATAGGGCACTGTCAGTCGCGGCCCGTATTGTCTGTGACCATGCTCGACGACCGCCAGACAGCCGCACCGTGGCCGACCGCCTACCCCCAGGGGTACGCGGTCGTCGACGTGGAGACCACCGGCCTCGCCCGCGACGACCGGATAATCTCCGCCGCCGTCTACCGGCTGGACGCCCTGGGCAACGTCGAGGACCACTGGTACACGCTGGTCAACCCGGAGCGCGACCCCGGGCCCGTCTGGATCCACGGGCTGACGAGCGACGTGCTCGAAGGGGCTCCGCTCTTTCCCGAGGTGGCCGAGGAGTTGTCCGCGCGGCTCGCGGACCGGGTGCTCGTCGCGCACAACGCGGCGTTCGACTGGTCGATGATCGCCCGGGAGTACGCCCGGGCCTCGGTCGTCGCCCCGGTCGAGCAGCGGCTGTGCACGATCGCGCTCGCCAAGGAGCTGCGGCTGCCGCTGCCCAACCACAAGCTGGCCTCCCTCGCCGCGCACTTCGGGGTCGTCCAGCAGCAGGCCCACCACGCCCTGGACGATGCCCGGGTGCTGGCCGAGGCGTTCCGGCCGAGTCTGCATGCGGCGGCCCGGGGCGGGGTGCGGCTGCCGTTGCTGGAGTGCCGGCCGCTGACCGAGTGGTCCGACTCCCCCGTCACCCCCCGCGTCGGGTATCAGCCCTCGCGGCAGCCGAACAGCTGGCGGCCCTCGCGGAAGCGCCCGGCCTGCCCGTATCCCAATCCGGGGCGGTACGAGAAGGAGAAGCCGCTCCAGCAGGGGATGCGGGTGGCCTTCTCCGGGGACACCTCGATCGACCGGGAGCTGCTGGAGGACCGGGCGATAGAGGCCGGGCTCCATGTGGCGACCAGCGTGTCCCGGCTGACCAGTCTGCTGGTGACCAACGATCCGGACGCGGCCACCTCCAAGACACAGAAGGCCAAGTCCTTCGGCACGCCGATCCTGGAGGAGAGCGCCTTCACCCATCTGCTGCGCGATGTGGCGCCCGCCGCCGGGGCCGTCCTGCCGCAGCAGGCGCCCCCGCCGTCGCCGGAGGGCATCGCGCCGTCGGAGGGCACCGCGTCATCGGAGTGAACCGGGCGCGACTCGCCCCGCGTCCGCTCGCCCGGTGCCGCCCGGCGTCCCACCCTGTGGCGCATGGCACGTTGTGAGGTTTGCGGAAACGACTACGGCATGTCCTTCGAGGTGCACGCACAAGGTGCGGTGCACGTCTTCGACTGCTTCTCCTGCGCCATCCACCGCATGGCGCCGATCTGCGAGCACTGCCGGGTCCAGGTGATCGGGCAGGGCGTCGAGGTGGAGGGGCACTGGTACTGCGGCGCCCACTGCGCCCGCGCCGAGGGAAAGGCGGGCATTGTGGACAAAGTGTGAGGGATCGTCTCGTTGCCGGACCGTCCCGGCCGTACCCCTGAGTGCCGCACCCCATGACCCCGGTTGTACGGTCATGGGGTGTACCGCTTCCTGTTGACCCGGCAGTGGGTGATCCTCACCCTGCTCGGCCTCGCGCTGATCCCCACGATGATCGAGCTGGGTTTCTGGCAGCTCCACAAGCACGAGCACCGGGTCGAGCAGAACGGGCTGATCTCGCGGAACCTCGACAAGCAGCCGGTCCCGGTCACCGATCTCACCTCCCCCGGGCACACCGTCCCCCGCTCGGACTACTGGCGCACGGTCACCGCGACGGGCACGTTCGACACCGAGCACGAGGTGGTCGTCCGCCGCAGGACCTCGGACGACGACCGCATCGGTGTCCATGTCCTGACCCCGCTGGACCTCAGGGACGGCGGCACCGTCCTGATCAACCGCGGCTGGGTTCCGGCCGCGCCGAACCAGACCGCCTACCCCGACGTGCCGCCCGCGCCCCGGGGCGAAGTGACCGTCACCGGCCGCCTCAAGGCGGACGAGACGACCGGCAGCAGCGGCATCAAGGACCTGGCGGGGCTGCCGGACCGGCAGGTCATGCTGATCAACAGCGAGCAGCAGTCCCAGCTGCTGTCCCGAACGGTCCTCGGCGGGTACATCGAGCAGACCGAGCCCGCGCCTTCGGGTGATCTGCCGGAGCAGATCACCCGCCCCGACGACAGCTCGATCGGCCCGCACATGGCCTACGCCGTCCAGTGGTGGCTGTTCGTCGCCGCCGTCCCGGTCGGCTGGATCATTCTCGTACGGCGTGAGAAGCGCGACCGCGACGAGCAGGCCGCGGCCGAGAACGCGACGGCCGACGCCCCCGAGCAGCCCGAACCGGCGAGCGCCTGAGGTCAGCGGCACACCATCGGGCTGGTTGACATCGGCCCGGTTCGGGAAAACGCCAGGCGTGACCCCACGCATCGAGGACTACGCCCTGATCGGCGATCTCCAGACCGCCGCGCTCGTCGGCAGGAACGGTTCCGTCGACTGGCTCTGCCTGCCCCGCTTCGATTCCGGCGCCTGCTTCGCCGCCCTGCTCGGCACCGAGGAGAACGGCCACTGGCGCATCGCGCCCAAGGGCGCGAACGCCTCGGACACCTGCGCCCGGCGCGCGTACGTGAAGGACTCCCTGGTCCTGGAGACGTACTGGGAGACGCGGACCGGCACGGTGAAGGTCATCGACTTCATGCCGCAGCGCGACAAGTCGCCGGACCTGATGCGGATCGTCGAGGGCGTCAGCGGCACCGTCGACATGAGTTCGGTGCTGCGGCTGCGCTTCGACTTCGGGTCGGTGGTGCCCTGGGTGCGCAAGTCCCACGGCCACCGGGTCGCCGTCGCGGGGCCCGACTCCGTCTGGCTGCGCAGCGAGCCGCCGGTCAAGACGTGGGGCCAGCAGTTCAGCACCTGCTCCTCGTTCACCGTCGCCGAGGGCGAGAGCGTGGCGTTCGTGCTGACCTGGCACCCCTCGCACTCGCCGCGCCCGAAGCTGATCGACCCGCACAAGTCGCTGAAGCACACGCTGCACGACTGGGCGAAGTGGACGGAGCGGTGTACGTACCAGGGGCCGTACCGCGACGCCGTGCTGCGCTCGCTGATCACGCTCAAGGCGCTGACGTACGCCCCGACCGGCGGGATCGTGGCGGCCCCGACGACCTCCCTGCCGGAGGAGATCGGCGGCGTACGGAACTGGGACTACCGCTTCTGCTGGCTGCGGGACGCCACGCTGACCCTCGGGGCGATGGTCTCGGCCGGCTATCTGGAGGAGGCGGAGGCCTGGCGGGACTGGCTGCTGCGGGCCGTCGCCGGGGATCCGGCGGACCTCCAGATCATGTACGGGCTGGCGGGCGAGCGGCGGCTGCCCGAGATGGAGCTGCCCTGGCTCTCCGGGTACGAGCACTCCCGTCCGGTGCGCACCGGCAACGCGGCCGTACGGCAGCGCCAGCTCGACGTGTACGGCGAGGTCATCGACGCGCTCCGGCTGGCCCGGGTCGCCGGGCTCGACGACAAGCCGCACGCCTGGAACCTCCAGCTCAGCCTGCTCGGCTTCCTGGAGTCGACCTGGCGCGAGCCGGACGAGGGGCTGTGGGAGATCCGCGGCGCGCGGCGGCACTTCGTGCACTCCAAGGTGATGGCCTGGGTCGCCGCCGACCGGGCGGTGCGCTCGCTGGAGGAGAACCCGGAGCTGCCGGGTGACGCCGAACGGTGGCGGGCGATGCGGGACGCCGTGCACGCCGAGGTCTGCGAGAAGGGGTACGACCCCGAGCGGAACACCTTCACCCAGTCCTACGGGTCACGGGAGCTGGACGCCTCGACGCTGCTCATCGTGCGGACCGGGTTCCTGCCGCCGGACGACCCCCGGGTGATCGGCACGGTCGACGCGGTCCGCGCCGAGCTGGGCAGCGACGGCCTGGTCCGCCGCTACAGCACCGAGGGCACCTCCGTGGACGGGCTGCCCGGCGACGAGGGGGCGTTCCTCGCCTGCTCGTTCTGGCTGGTCGACGCGTTGCAACGGATCGGCAGGCCGGACGAGGCGCGGGAGCTGTTCGAGCATCTGCTGGAGCTGCGCAACGACATGGGGCTGCTGGCGGAGGAGTACGACGTGGCTGCGGGGCGGCAGCTCGGCAACTTCCCCCAGGCCTTCAGCCATATCGGACTGGTGAACTCCGCTGTCGACCTGGCCGGGGAGGACCCGGCAGGATAGGGCCATGGATCTTGGACTGAAGGACCGCGTCTACATCGTCACCGGAGCGACCCGGGGCCTCGGCAACGCCACGGCCCGCTCCCTGGTGGCCGACGGCGCGAAAGTGATCATCAGCGGCCGTGACGAGAAGTCCGTCGCGGAGGCCGCCGACGAGCTGGGCGGGGGTGTGGTCGGGCTGGCCGCCGACAACGCCGACCCGAGCGCCGCCCAGCGCCTGGTGGACACCGCGCGGGAACACTTCGGGCGGCTCGACGGCATCCTCATCAGCGTCGGCGGGCCCGCCCCCGGCTTCCTCGCGGACAACACCGACGACCAGTGGCAGACGGCGTTCGAGACGGTGTTCCTGGGAGCGGTACGGCTGGCCCGGACGGCGGCGGCCGCGCTCGGCGAGGGCGGAGTGATCGGCTTCGTGCTCTCCGGGTCGGTCCACGAGCCGATCCCGGGGCTGACCATCTCCAACGGGCTGCGCCCCGGTCTCGCCGGTTTCGCCAAGTCGCTCGCCGACGAGCTGGGCCCGCGCGGCATCCGGGTCGTGGGCGTGCTGCCCGCCCGCATCGACACCGACCGGGTCCGCGAGCTGGACGCGCTGTCCGGCGACGCGGAGGCCGCCCGCACCGCGAACGAGGCGCGTATCCCGCTGCGGCGCTACGGTACGCCGGAGGAGTTCGGGAGGACCGCGGCCTTCCTGCTCTCCCCCGCCGCCTCGTATCTCACGGGCATCATGGTCCCGGTCGACGGCGGGTACCGGCACGGCTTCTGATCCCGCACGCCCTCATACGTCCCCTGGGCCGTCAGGACACCCGTTCCGCGCGGTGCTTGACGGCCTTGAGGCGTACCTCGGCGGGAAGCTCGTCCAGGCCGGCCGAGTCGCGTGCGTGCGTCAGCGCCCCGTCGGCGACCGCGTTCAGCGTCCCGAGCGGCGCGGCGTGCGGCTCCATCCGCAGCCGGAGCCGGGCCCGGGGCGCGGTGCGGCGGCCGGTCAGCATCGCCTGGGCGCGGGCCACGCCGTCCAGTTCGCCCGCCTCCCCGGCGAGCACGCCTTCCAGGGCCCGGCCCCGCAGCTGTGCCCCTTCGCCGTCGCCGCTGTCCACCAGCACCTCGGCGAGCCGGCCGCGGCGGAGCTGGGCGAGGAACCACCACAGGGCGAGGACCACGAGGACGGCGAGGACCGCGATCACGGTCGGCCACCACCAGCCCTCGTCGCGCCAGCGGTGCCGGTCGGCCGCGCTGAGCAGCACGTCGTTCTTGCCGTCCCAGGGCCACCAGGACGGCACGGACGCGCCGAGTCCTGCGGCGAGCACGGCTCCGCCGACGACGACCAGCACCAGTCCGGCCAGGGCCAGCAGGACCCGGTTGACGGTGGAGCGCATGCGGCTCATCCCTTCTTCGCCGGTCGGTGCACCTGGACGGAGAGGGCCGGCGGCTTGGCCAGGCCCAGTTCCGCGACGGCCTTCTCCAGCACGGCGTCCAGGTCGGTCCGTACGTCGTCGAGTTCCCGGAAGTGCGAGAGGGCGCGCACCTTCGCCTTGCGGCGTCCCATCCTGACCCGTACGGACTGCACGCCGGAGACCTCCACGGCGCGGTCGCGCAGGACGAGGGCCGCGGCGGTGCGGTCGAGCCCGGCCCGGACGTCGGCGCGGTCGCGGCGCATCGGCAGCAGGTCGCGCAGTCCGGGGGTGAGGGCCAGCAGGAGCAGCCAGAGGCCGATCGCCGCGGCCACCCCGGCCCCGATGAGCACGGGGACGTCGTCCAGGCGGTGTTCGGCCAGGCCGTCCGCGAGGGAGCGCCGCCACTGCATGGCCGGATGGTCGGCCCGTACGGCGGCGATGTCGTAGAGCAGCAGCCCGGCCGCGCCGAGGACCACGAGGGCCAGCAGGGCGGCCGGAACCCGGCGCGCGGACCAGAAGCGGCCGGCCCTGCCGTCGCCCTTCTCCAGGGTGGGGACCGGTTCGCGGGCGTCGGCCGCCGCGTCCGGGGCCGGTGTGCTCGGGTCTTCGTCGCTCCGGTCCACGGTGGGCATCCGCCGGGTGGAACCGTTCGGTTCGCCGGGTTCGGTCATCGGATCCTCCCCTGTGCGGCGGCGCTCGCTCCGGCGGGGTGCAGCCGTTCGACCTGGACGGCCACTTCGGGCACCTCCATGCCGGCCAGCGCCTTGACCCGCTGGACGACCCGGCGGCGCACCGCGCCGCACTGGCGGCCGATGTCGCTGGGGTAGCCGAGCTCCAGGCTGACCCGGACCCGGGCGGCGTCACGGTGCACGGTGACCGTGGCACGCGGCGACGCCCCGTCCGCGGGCGGTTCCTCGACCGCCTCCTTCGCCGCCTGGGCGGCGATCTTGGCGACGACACGGTCGGCGATCCGGGTCTCGCCCCGTTCGGCGGCGGCGACCCGGCCGGTCACCGCCGTCACCGTCGCCGGTCGCCGCGCTCGCGACTCCGGAAGAAGTCGCCGGGCTCCAGGTCGCCGTCCAGGAAGCGGCCGGCGATGAAGCCGATCGCGCCCAGCGCGGCCACCAGTACGAAGGCTCCGAACCCGCCGAAGTATCCGGCGAACCCGAGCGCCATGCCGGCCAACAGACCGGCGACAGCCATGCTCATCGTGTCTTACTCCTCAACTGCCGTGCGACGGAGATGCGGAAGGGCTACTGGACCCGCTGCTCGGGCTCGTCGTCATCGTCCTCCTCGTCGGGCAGCTTGACGTCGCTGACCGCGATGTTGACCTCGACGACTTCGAGACCCGTCATGCGCTCCACGGCGGCGATGACGTTCTCGCGTACGTCCCGGGCCACGTCGGAGATGGACACGCCGTAGTCGACGACGATCTCCAGGTCGAGGGCGGCCTGGGACTCGCCGACCTCCGCCTTCACTCCGCGGGTGACGGACTTGCCGCCGCCGGGAACCCGGTCGCGGACGGCGCCGAACGTCCGCGACAGGCCGCTGCCCATCGCGTGGACACCGACGACATCGCGTGCCGCCATCCCGGCGATCTTCTCGACGACGCCGTCCGCGATGGTGGTACGGCCCCGGGTGCCGGGGTCGCCGCCGCCGCGCTTGCCGAGGGACTTGTCGCCCGAACCGCTGTCGGGGTTGTTGCGCTGGGAGCTTTCAGTCATCGCCGCTCTTCCCTTCGGGGCAGGGTTGGACTTCCTTGCCCACGTTAAGTGCGCTTTCCCCATCCCGCGCCGTGGATGCGGCAGGCTGGGGCAATGACAACGGCGCGGGGCCCGCAGAGGGTCGACGGATGGACCGCTGCGGTACGGCAACGGCTGGGCCTGGGCAGGCTGCTGCCGCTGGGCGGCCCGGCCGACGGCTCGTGGATCGCGGAGAGGGCCGCCGCATCGGTGTTGCGCGAGGCGGCGGCCCGCCCGGGGACGGTGCTGGGGAGACTGCGGATCGGCCCGGTGGAGGAAGCCACGGAGGGTGCGAGGGCCGGGGGCGGCCCCGCTGCCGGGCCGGCCCGGGCGAACGCGGCGGGTCCGGCCGGCCCGGTGCCGCCCCCGGCTCCGCCGAGCGCCCTGCCGCCGGGGCCGCTGCGGATCGAGGCGGAGTTCTCGGCAGCCCCGGACCGGCCGCTGCCCGACACGGCGGCGGCCCTGCGCGCGGCGCTCCTCACGGCGGCGGCCACCCGGCTGGGTCTGGAGGTCACCGAGGTGGACCTGACGGTGACGACATTGCTGGAGGACGGTGCGCCCGATCAGGTGACGGCACAGCCGCCACCGGCGGCCCCGGTCGCCGCGCCGGAGGGCCCGGTGGCGACGGCGGCCGCCGGGGTACCGGGCGTCGTCTCGCTGACCCGGGTCCTGGGCAGCCCGGTGCACACCGCCCGGGACCACGTACGGGTGGAGTTGGCGACGGCCGGGGATCACCGGGCGCTGGATGTCGCCCGGTCGGTGCGTACGGCGGCGGCGGCGGCCGCGGAGGAGCGGCTGCCGGTGTCGGTCCTGGTCACGGATGTGGCGGAGCCGGGTTCTTGAAACGCTCAGGCCGGCGTGCGCCCCGGCTCGCGCGGCGGCGTCAGTCGGTGATGCCCGCCAGGTCGCGGAGCCGGCGGCCCTGGGCGGCCCGCTCGGCGACGCGCTGCTCCTTGTAGTCACGCGAGAGCGCGCCCTTGAGGAGGGCCTTCGTCTCGACGACGGCGTCGCGGGGCGCTGCCACCAGGGCGGCGGCGAGGTCACGGGCCGCCGCGTCGAGCTGGTCGGCGGGCACCACGAGGTTGGCGAGGCCGGTGCGCTCGGCCTCCTCCGCGTGGACGAAGCGGCCGGTGGCGCAGATTTCGAGCGCGCGGGCGTACCCCACGAGG
This sequence comes from Streptomyces durocortorensis, assembly GCF_016901035.1. GTDB lineage: Bacteria > Actinomycetota > Actinomycetes > Streptomycetales > Streptomycetaceae > Streptomyces > Streptomyces durocortorensis. Next base: position 5,900 of record NZ_JAFEUF010000039.1, on the reverse strand, counting down.
TTCACCAGGGGGTGGGTGCCCGTGAGGTCGGGGACGAGGCCGAGGCTGGTCTCCCGCATGGCGAACTGCACGTCCTCGGCGACGATCCGCAGATCGCAGGCGAGGGCGAGCTGGAAGCCGGCGCCGATGGCGTGGCCCTGGACCGTCGCGATCGACACGAGGTCGTTGCGGCGCCACCAGGTGAACGCCTCCTGGTACTCGGCGATGGTCGCGTCGAGCTCGGCCTCCGGGCCGCGCGCCATGTCGAGGAACGACGGCTCGCCGTCGAAGCCTTCGGGGGTGAAGGCCTGCCGGTCGAGGCCCGCGGAGAAGGACTTGCCCTCGCCGCGGAGCACCACGACCCGTACCGTGCCGGGCAGCGCCCGTCCGGCCTCGGTCAACGCCCGCCACAGAGCGGGAGACTGAGCGTTGCGCTTGGCCGGGTTGGTGAGCGTCACCGTGGCGACGGCGTCGTCGACGGTGAGCCGTACGCCGTCCTTGTCGAGCACAGTGTCGAGCGAGGTCATGGGGCGCCTCCGGGTGGGGTGCGGTCAGCACTCGGAACTAAGTGACTGAACAGTAACCACCCGGACGACCTTGCGGTCAGCCGGGTGGTCACCCCGTATTGCCTTGGGCCCGAATGACGCCGGATGACGCCGAAGACACCGAAACCGCGGAGGCCTCAGGCCGAAGCGGCCTTCTTGCCTCGTGTCGCGCCGCCGCGTCCTCGCAGCGTCACTCCGGATTCACTGAGCATCCGGTGGACGAACCCGTAGGAGCGGCCGGTTTCCTCGGCCAGCGCCCGAATGCTCGCACCGGAGTCGTACTTCTTCTTCAGGTCTGCCGCGAGCTTGTCACGCGCGGCGCCGGTTACCCGGCTGCCCTTCTTCAGAGTCTCGGCCACCCGTGCCTCCTCGTGGGAAGTGCGCTCTGGACTCTCATGATCACCCCTCCCGCGCTTCCTGGCCACCCATTCGGCAAGGTCGGTGCGAGCGGTTTCCCGGACGAGAAGCGCGTGAACACGAGCGGAATCCCTGATTCCAGCGGGCGCGCGAGGGCGCACGGCCCTGACCTTCAGGAGAACCGGCAGGTCAGGGCCATACGGGGAGGTGCCGCCCGAGAAGGGGCGCACGGTGGGTGAGCGCCGGGCGCACCACCGGAGTACGAGAGGTTCTCACGCAGATGACGGATCACGCGTAGGCCGAATGATCTATCCCCGGTGGATCGGGCAGGGGGCGCGGGGTGGATCAGGCGAGGGCGACGAGGTCCCGGTAGTCCGCTCCCCAGAGGTCCTCGACACCGTCCGGGAGCAGGATGATCCGCTCCGGCTGGAGCGCCTCGACGGCGCCCTCGTCGTGGGTGACGAGGACGACCGCGCCCTTGTAGGTGCGCAGCGCGCCGAGGATCTCCTCGCGGCTGGCGGGGTCGAGGTTGTTCGTCGGCTCGTCGAGCAGGAGCACGTTGGCGGAGGAGACGACCAGGGTCGCGAGCGCGAGCCGGGTCTTCTCGCCGCCGGAGAGGACGCCCGCGGGCTTGTCGACGTCGTCGCCGGAGAAGAGGAACGAGCCGAGCGTCTTGCGGACCGCGACGAGGTCGAGGTCGGGGGCGGCGGAGCGCATGTTCTCCAGGACCGTGCGCTCCGGGTCGAGGGTCTCGTGCTCCTGGGCGTAGTACCCGAGCTTGAGGCCGTGCCCCTCGATGATCTGGCCGGTGTCGGGCTTCTCGGCCCCGCCGAGCAGGCGCAGCAGCGTGGTCTTGCCGGCGCCGTTGAGGCCGAGGATGACGACGCGGGAGCCCTTGTCGATGGCGAGGTCGACGTCGGTGAAGATCTCCAGCGAGCCGTACGACTTGGAGAGGCCCTCCGCCATCAGCGGGGTCTTGCCGCAGGGCGAGGGGTCGGGGAAGCGCAGCTTGGCGACCTTGTCGGAGACCCGTACGGCCTCCAGGCCCGAGAGCAGCCGGTCGGCGCGCTTGGCCATGTTCTGGGCGGCGACGGTCTTGGTGGCCTTGGCGCGCATCTTGTCGGCCTGCGCGTTGAGGGTCGCGGCCTTCTTCTCGGCGTTCTGGCGCTCGCGCTTGCGGCGCTTCTCGTCGGCCTCGCGCTGCTGCTGGTAGAGCTTCCAGCCCATGTTGTAGACGTCGATCTGGGAGCGGTTGGCGTCGAGGTAGAACACCTTGTTGACGACCGTCTCAACCAGTTCGACGTCGTGGGAGATGACGACGAAGCCGCCGCGGTAGGACTTGAGGTAGTCGCGCAGCCAGACGATGGAGTCGGCGTCGAGGTGGTTGGTCGGCTCGTCCAGGAGCAGGGTGTCGGCGTCCGAGAAGAGGATCCGGGCCAGCTCGACACGGCGGCGCTGACCGCCGGAGAGCGTATGGAGGGGCTGGCCGAGCACCCGGTCGGGCAGGCTGAGCGCGGCGGCGATGGTGGCGGCCTCCGCCTCGGCGGCGTACCCGCCCTTGGTGAGGAACTCCGTCTCCAGGCGCTCGTACTTCTTCATCGCCTTCTCGCGGGTGGCGCCCTGCCCGTTCGCCATCCGGTCCTCGTTCTCCCGCATCTTGCGCAGGATCGTGTCGAGGCCGCGGGCGGAGAGGATGCGGTCCCGGGCGAGGATGTCGAGGTCGCCGGTGCGCGGGTCCTGCGGGAGGTAGCCCACCTCGCCGGACCGGGTGATGGTGCCGCCGGCGGGGGTGCCCTCGCCCGCGAGGCACTTGGTGAGGGTGGTCTTGCCCGCTCCGTTGCGGCCGACGAGGCCGATGCGGTCGCCCTTGGCGATACGGAAGGACGCGGATTCGATGAGGATGCGGGCGCCGGCGCGCAGCTCGATGCCGGAAGCGGTGATCACGGGAAAAACTCCAGGGCAGTTTGGACGGCGGAGGGACGAGGGCGGAGGTCTCTCGACGCCGCTAATGCACAAGGAGGAAGGCCATACGGCCCATTCTACTGGCGGCGCGCAACTCCTTTTCCGCGTGCCCGGCGGGACGAACCGTCCGATACTCGGCGCAGGGCGGCACCCCGTCGCCCGCCCGAGCCCCGAGGGTGGTGCCCGTGCAGTTCGACGACGACGCCGATCTGGACACGTCCGAGGTCCAGGATGTGCGTGGCAGCCGGATCCCGGGCGGGAGGGCCACCGTGGGCGGTGGCATCGCCGGGGTGATCGCGCTGATCCTCGGCCTGCTCTTCGGTGTCGGCCCCGATCAGCTCGGGCTCTCCTCCGACGGCGCCGACCCGGCGGCGACCTCGTCGTCGGCCGGACAGGTGCAGGAGAGCTGTCTGAAGGGGCAGGACGCGAACAGCCGGGAGGACTGCCGGACGGTGGCGGTGGTCAACAGCGTGCAGGACTTCTGGCGGCTGGAGTTCCAGCGCCGCGACGCCACGTACGCGGGCGCCCGGACGGTCCTGTTCAGCCAGCAGGTGGGCACCGCCTGCGGGGCCGCCACCTCGGCGGTCGGGCCGTTCTACTGCCCCGGCGACCGCAAGGTCTATCTGGACCTCGGGTTCTTCGACGACCTGCGGACGAAGTTCGGCTCCAGCGGCGGGCCCTTCGCGCAGGCGTACGTGGTGGCGCACGAGTACGGCCACCATGTGCAGAACCTGATGGGCACGCTGGGCCGGTCGCAGGACGGGCGGCAGGGCGAGAACAGCAACGCGGTGCGGGTCGAGCTGCAGGCCGACTGCTACGCCGGGGTCTGGGCGCACCACGCCACGACGACGCCCGACGAGTCGACCGGCCGGCCGCTGATCACCGAGCTGACCCGGGCGGACATCCGGGACGGCCTGGACGCGGCCGCGGCGGTCGGCGACGACCGGATCCAGGAGCGGTACCAGGGCCGGGTCACCCCGGAGTCGTGGACGCACGGTTCGGCCGCGCAGCGGCAGCAGTGGTTCTCCACCGGGTTCAGCACGGGCGACATGGAGCGGTGCGACACGTTCGCCTGACCGGCGCGAACACCTTCGTGAGGGCATTGTCAGTGCCCGGTGGAAGACTGAGACACAGATCACAGAAGAGGTGAGAGGGATGGCAGGCGTGGCGAAGGGTGTCCCGACGATCTACCCGACGGTCCTCTACGACGACGCGAAGGCCGCGATCAGGACGCTGACGCAGGGCCTCGGCTTCACCGAGGAAGCGGTGTACGAGGGCGAGAACGGCAGTGTGCTGCATGCCGAGCTGTCCTTGGGCAACGGCAGGGTGATGCTCGGTTCCAAGGGGCGCGAGGGCGTGTTCGCCCGGGCGATGGCGGGCGCGGGCCCGGCGGGGGTGTACGTGGTGGTCGACGAGGTGGACGAGCACTGTGCGCGGGCCAGGGAGTTCGGCGTGGAGATCCTGATGGAGCCGACCGACCAGGACTACGGCTCCCGGGACTACATGGCGCGGGACGCCGAGGGCAATGTGTGGAGCTTCGGGACGTACGCCCCGGGGTCCGCCGGCTGAGCGGGCGCCCGGGGCGCAGGGATCCGGGGCGTACGGATCAGGCTCCGCCGGTGTGCACCTGGAAGGCGGCCCGGCGGACCGCCTTGGCCAGGGCCGGGTCCGGGTGGGCCGCGGCGAGCGCGACCAGGACCTGGACGGTGCGGGGGTGGCCGACGGCCCTGACCTCGTCGAGGAGGGCCGGGACGGTGCCCTGGACGGCGGAGTCGAGGTGGCGCACCAGCAGGCCGGTCTCGCCGTGGTCGGCGACGGCGGCGGCCGTGTCGACCCAGAGCCAGGTGGCCTCCTCGCGGCTGAGGACGTCCTGGGCGTCGTCCGGGTCGTTGCCCTCGTACTCGGCGAGCCAGAGCAGCGCGTAGGGCCGCAGCGAGGGTTCGGCGAGCACGGCGCGGACCTCGGGCTCGGCAGGCCCGCCGACGACGCGCAGCGCCTCGAAGGCCAGGCCGCGCAGCAGCGCGTCCTCGCCCCGGGCGACGGCGAGCAGTTCGGCGACGGCGCTGCCGACCGTGCGGGCGGCGAGCCAGGCGCGGTATTCGTCGCGGGCCGGTCCCGGGGTGAGCCGGGCGCAGCCGAGGAGCATGTCGGCGGCGGACTGTTCGATGTTCCCGGCCGGGCTCTGGGCGGCGACGCAGATCTGTTCCAGCTTGACCCAGACAGCCCAGTTGCCGAGCGGGGTGAGGGTGGCGTGCCCTTTGCCGAGGGTCAGCGCCCCGACCGCGGCGAGACCTTCCAGGGCCCAGTCGAGCAGCAGGGCGTTGAGGTCGGCGCTCCGGGCGGGCCCGGCAGTCGTCCCGGCCCGGTCGGCGACCGTGTCGCCCGGTGCGGGGACCGTACCGGCCGGGGCGGAGGCCGTATCGGCAGGGGCGGAGGACGCGGATCTGCCGGGGCCCAGGGGCACTTCGCAGCGCTCCTCCTGGAGTTCGGCGACGCGCTGGCCGAGGAGGTCCAGCAGGGCGGGGACGGTGACGGGGCCCGCGGAGAGCTGGAGGAGCGAGAGCACCTGCGGCACGGCCTCGACGGCCTCGGCGACCGCGCCCGCCTCGACGCCCTCGGGCGCGGCGAGGAGGAGCGACCAGGCGTCGAAGAGCGCCACCCAGCCGCGCAGCACGGCGGAGTCGTCCCGGTCCCAGGCGCGCAGGCGCCAGCCGGGGCGGGCGGTGTCGCCGTGGAGTTCGACGAGTCCGGCCAGCCGGGCCCGGTCCCAGCCGGCGCGCACCTGCGCCGGGGAGAGCTCCAGGGCGGTGGCCGCCCGTTCGAGGGCGTGGGCCGCGAGCGGGGCGGCGTTGCCCGGCCCCGGGGTGCCGGCTGCCCAGTGGGCGATGCGTACGGCGTCGGCGAGCACCGCCCTGGCCTGGCGGGCCAGTTCCGCGCGGGGCGGGGTGCCCTCGGGGGGCCGCGGTTGGGGCTTGGCCGTGGCCTTGGGGGGTGGGGGTGGCCTTTCGCCGCCAGCCATCACGACGGCCTTCATGTCGGAAACGTCCTCCTACAAGA
>NZ_JAFEUF010000399.1 GCF_016901035.1 Streptomyces durocortorensis | reverse complement strand
GGTCGAAGACGAGGGTCGCGGGGAGCCTGCGGCCGGCCGTCTGGCCGATGCGGTTGCGCAGTTCCACCGAGGTCAGCGAGTCGAAGCCGAGGTCCTTGAACGGCCGGGACGGGTCGACCGCGTCCGGCGAGGCGAAGCCGAGCACCGAGGCGACCTGGCCGCGGACCAGTTCGAGCGCGGTGCGGGTCCGGTCCTCCGCGGGCAGCCGGCGCAGCCGGTCGGCGAGGCCGCCCGGGGCGACGGAACGGTCGGCGACCCGCCGTGCGGGTCGGACCAGGCCGTGCAGCAGCGGGGGCAGCGTCGTCGGGGAAGCGGCGAGCCGGGCGGTGTCCAGCACGGTGGGCAGCAGTGCCGGGTCGGGCAGTGCCAGGGCGGTCTCCAGCAGGCCGAGGCCGCGCTCGGGGCTCAGCGGCGGGAATCCGGAGCGGCCGATGCGGGCCGCCTCGGACTCGGCGAGCGTGTCGGCCATGCCGCCGGCGCCGGCCCAGGGGCCCCAGGCAAGGGACAGCGCGGGCAGTCCGCGGGCGTGCCGGTGCCGGGCGAGAGCGTCCAGGTAGGCGTTGGCCGCCGCGTAGTTGCCCTGCCCGGGGCTGCCGAAGGTCCCGGACATCGAGGAGTACATGACGAACGCGGCCAGGTCGGTGCCGGCCGTTGCCTCGTGCAGGGCGGCGGCGGCGGTCTTGGGTGCGAGGACGGCCTCGAGCCGGTCCTCGGTGAGCGACTCGACCAGGCCGTCGTCGAGGATGCCGGCCGCGTGCACCACGGCGGTGAGCGGATGCTGCTCCGGGACTTCGGCGAGCAGGGCTTTCAGTGCCTCGGGATCGGTGACGTCACAGGCCGCGACGGTGACCTCGGCTCCCAGGGCGGCCAGTTCGGCGCTCAGTTCGCCGGCGCCGTCGGCTTGTGCTCCCCGTCGTCCGGCCAGCAGCAGGTGGCGCACGCCGTGTTCGGTGACCAGGTGTCGGGCGGTGAGGGCGCCGAGTGCTCCCGTGCCGCCGGTCACCAGGACCGTGCCTTGCGCGTTCCACCCGCCCGGCACCGACAGCACGACCTTGCCCACGTGCCGGGCCTGGCTCATGAAACGGAACGCCTCCGGTGCCCGCCGCACGTCGAAGACCCGCACCGGCGGCAGCTGGAGCGTTCCTGCCGCGAACAGCTCCAGGATGTCGGTCAGGATCTCCCCGATCCGCTCCGGCCCCGCCTCCTGCAGGTCGAACGCCCGGTAGCCACGCCCGGCGAACGCGTCTGCCTCCCGCACGTCCGCCTTGCCCATCTCCACGAACCGTCCCCCCGGCACCAGCAGGCGTGCCGAGGCGTCGACGAACTCACCGGCCAACGCGTTGAGGACCACGTCGACTCCGCGCCCGCCGGTCCGCTCCCTGAACGTCTCCTCGAACCCGGTGTCCCGCGACGACGCGAGATGCTGCGCGTCCAGTCCTGTGGCTGTCCACTTCGCGGGCGACGCCGTCCCGTACGTCTCCGCGCCCAGGTGGCGTGCCAGCTGCACCGCCGCCATCCCGACGCCACCGGCCGCCGCGTGTACCAGCACCGACTCGCCGGCGAGCAGCCCCGCCAGGTCCACCAGTCCGTAGTACGCCGTCACGAAGGCGATCGGCACCGCCGCCGCCTGCGCGAAAGTCCAGCCGTGCGGCATCTGGGCCACCAGCCGCTCATCGGTCACCGCCAGCGGACCCATCGCACCGTCGAAGAACCCCATCACCCGGTCCCCCACCGCGCAGCGGGACACCCCGGGGCCCACCTCCACGACCACGCCGGCGGCCTCGCCGCCCACCAGCACCTCGCCCGGGTACATCCCCAGTACGTTCAGCACGTCACGGAAGTTGACCCCCGCCGCGCGCACCGCCACCCGCACCTGACCCGGCCGGAGTTCTCCCGCCGCGTCCGGCGCCGCGAGCAACGCCACGTTCTCCACGGCGCCGCGCTCGGGCACTCCCACCCGCCACGCCTGACCGGGGGGCGGCACGAGGCCGCGGTCCGCGGTCGTCAGCCGTGCCGCGAGCACGGTGTCCCCGCGTACGGCGGTCTGCGGGTCACCGGACATGACGGCGAGGGCGAGTGCCCGGGCGTCGTCCCCGGCCGCCGTGTCCAGATCGGCCAGGACGATCCGGCCGGGGTGTTCCGACTGCGCCGAGCGCACCAGACCCCATACGGCGGCTCCCGCCACATCGGGCAGGGTGTCGGCGGGGTCCGCCTGCACCGCGCCGCGGGTGGCGACGATCAGGGTGCTGTCCGCGTACCGGTCGTCGCCGAGCCAGGACCGCAGCTGCCGGAGCACCGCGGTGGTGCGGGCGAGCGCAGCCTGCGCGTCGGTGGGGGGGTGCGCGTCCGGGCAGGCGGACAGCACCAGATGGGTGGGGGTCCGGCCGTTGCCGGCGAGGGCGTCGAGGGTGCCCGCCCGGTCGACCAGCGCTTCGCCGCCGCCGAACTGCGCGAGCTCGCCGGGTCCGGGGCCGGCCGCCGGGAGGGGCGTCCACTCCAGCCGGTAGAGGTCGTCGGGCTGTCGTGCCTCGTCGGTGAGGACCGGTGTGGGCCGGGTGACGACGCGCTCCACGGTGACGACCGGGCTGCCGGCCGGGTCGACTGCCCGTACCCGGAGGCCGTCGCCGCCGTCCGCGGGCGAGACCCGGGCTCTCAGGAGGGTCGCCCCGGATGCCCAGAGGGTCACCCCGGACCAGGAGAAGGGCAGGCCCGTCGCGGTGCCGTCCCCCTGTACGGCGGCCGACTGGAGCGCGGCGTCGAGCAGGGCCGGGTGCAGTCCGAAGCCGGTGGCGGCGCTCTGGGGCAGGGTGAGTTCGGCGAAGACGTCCGTGCCACGCGTCCACGCGGCGGATACGCCGCGGAACAGGTCGCCGTACTCCAGTCCGGCGGTCGCGAGCCGCTCGTAGAGCGCGGCCGGGTCGGTGGGGGTGGTGTCCTGGGGTGGCCATACGCCGACGAGTTCGGGGTCCTCGGTGACGGTGTGGGGCCGGGGGGCGAGGACACCGGTGGCGTTGCGGGTCCAGGGGCGGTCCGGCCAGCCGTCGAACGTGCCCCCGTCCTCGCGCCGGGAGTGCACGGTGAGGGTCCGTCTGCCCTCGTCGTCGGCTGCGCCCACGGCCAGTTGTACCTGCACGGCGCCGTTCTCGGGCACGATCAGCGGTGCTTCCAGGACCAGCTCGTCGAGTTGTTCGGTCTGCGCCTGCTCACCGGCTCGTATCGCGAGGTCCACGAACGCCGTGCCGGGCACCACGATGCGGCCGTGCACCCGGTGCTGTGCCAGCCACGGCTGGGTGGCCGGGGAGATCCGGGAGGTGAAGAGGTATCCGTCGTCCTCCGCGAGCGCGACACCCGCGCCCAGCAGCGGGTGATCGGTGACGCCGAGGCCTGCGGACGCGACATCGCCCGCCCAGGAGATGCCGGAGGGCCAGTAGTGGTCGGCGGCGAAGGCGTACAGGGGCAGTGCGACACGCCGGCCGCCGCCGCGCGCGAACACGGCGGGCCGGTCGAGATCGGCACCGCGTGTGTGGAGGCGTGCGATGCCGCGCAGCAGTGTGGCGTGTTCGTCGTGGCCGGGGCGCAGGGCGGGGGCGGCGGTCGTGTCCTCGGTGAGGTGCGGTACGAGGGCGGACAGGGCGCC
>NZ_JAFEUF010000398.1 GCF_016901035.1 Streptomyces durocortorensis | reverse complement strand
CCACCGCCCCCGGCTACCTCCCCGGCATCCTCGGCCGCCACCACCTGGCCCCGGACGGCACGCCCCTGCCCGGCGCGGCCGCCCCGCAGGAGCCCGGCCGGGTCCGGGGCGCGGTGCGCGAAACCGTCCGCAACGCGGCCCGCGGCGCCTACCGCCACGGCGTCCAGCGCGTCGCGCCGGTGATCCGCCGGATGGGGGAGCTGTGACCACTACTTCAGGAGCTTCGATGACCCCGACCGTTCTCGCCGTGATCCCCGCCCGCGGCGGATCCAAGGGCGTCCCCGCCAAGAACCTCGCCGAGGTCGGCGGCATCCCCCTGGTCGCCCGCGCCGTCCGCGCCGCGCTCGGCGCCCCCGAGGTCACCGACGTCGTCGTCACCACCGACGACGGGGCGATCGCCGAGGCCGCCCGCACCGCCGCCGCCGACCTCCGCGCCGCCCACCGGCTGCACTGCGTGGAGCGCCCCGCCGCCATCGCGGGCGACACCGCGACCAGCGAAGCGGCCGTGCTGCACGCGATGGACGTCTACGAGGCCGAGCGGGCCCGCACCGTCGACGTGGTCCTCCTCGTCCAGTGCACCAGCCCGTTCGTCTCCCGCGAGGACATCGACGGCGTGGCGCGTGCGGTCGCCCACGAGGGCGCGGACACGGCCGTCACCGTCGCCCCGTTCCACGGCTTCGTCTGGCGCGACGGGCACGCGGTCGAGGAGAGCACGTACGGCGTCAACCACGACAAGTCCGTACGCCCCCGGCGCCAGGACCGCCCCCAGGACCACCTGGAGACCGGCGCGGCCTACGCGATGGACGCGGCGGGCTTCCGCACCCACCGTCACCGCTTCTTCGGCCACACCGCCCTGGTCCCCACCGACCCGGCCCGGGTGCTGGAGATCGACGACCCGCACGACCTGGCCCGCGCCCGCGCGCTCGCCCCGCTCCTGGACCCCTCCCCGCTGCCCTCCCTCGCGGACGTGGACGCGGTCGTCCTGGACTTCGACGGCACCCAGACCGACGACCGGGTCATGATCGACTCCGAGGGCCGCGAGACCGTCGCCGTGCACCGGGGCGACGGGCTCGGCATCGCCGCCCTGCGCAAGGCCGGCGTGCCCCTCCTGATCCTCTCCACCGAGCAGAACCCGGTCGTAGCCGCCCGGGCCCGGAAGCTCCAGATCCCCGTCCTGCACGGCATCGACCGCAAGGACGAAGCGCTGAAGCGCTGGTGCGACGAGCAGTCCCTCGCACCCGACCGGGTCCTCTACGTCGGCAACGACGTCAACGACCTGCCCTGCTTCTCCCTCGCCGGCTGGCCCGTCGCGGTCGCCAGCGCCCATGACTCGGTACGCGCCGCCGCGCGCGCCGTCACGACCACCCCCGGGGGCTACGGCGCCATCCGCGAGATCGCGGCCTGGCTGCTCGGCCCCACGTTGACCACCACCCCTGCCCCCACTGTCCCCACCAAGTAAGGAAGCACCACCATGAGCACCTCCCGCCTGCGCACCTTCGGCACCCGCACCGCCGGCCCCGGCAACCCCGTCTACATCACGGGCGAGATCGGCATCAACCACAACGGCGACCTCGACAACGCCATCGCGCTGATCGACGCGGCCGCCGAAGCCGGCTGCGACGCCGTCAAGTTCCAGAAGCGCACCCCGGAGATCTGCACCCCGCGCGACCAGTGGGACATCGAGCGCGACACCCCCTGGGGCCGCATGACGTACATCGACTACCGCCACCGCGTCGAGTTCGGCGAGACCGAGTACAGCGCCATCGCCGAGCACTGCGCGAAGCGCGGTATCGACTGGTTCGCCTCCCCGTGGGACACCGAGGCCGTCGCCTTCCTGGAGAAGTTTGACGTCCCCGCCCACAAGGTGGCCTCCGCCTCGCTCACCGACGACGAGCTGCTGCGCGCCCTGCGCGCCACCGGCCGCACGGTCATCCTCTCCACCGGCATGTCCACCCCGAAGCAGATCCGCCACGCGGTCGAGGTCCTGGGCAGCGACAACATCCTGCTCTGCCACGCCACCTCGACGTACCCGGCGAAGGCCGAGGAGCTGAACCTCCGGGTCATCAACACCCTCCAGCAGGAGTACCCGAACGTCCCGATCGGCTACTCCGGCCACGAGACGGGCCTGCAGACCACGCTGGCCGCCGTCGCGCTCGGCGCCACGTTCGTCGAGCGCCACATCACCCTGGACCGCGCCATGTGGGGCTCCGACCAGGCCGCCTCCGTCGAGCCGCAGGGCCTGACCCGCCTGGTCCGCGACATCCGCACCATCGAGCAGTCGCTCGGCGACGGCGTCAAGAAGGTGTACGAGTCCGAGCTCGGCCCGATGAAGAAGCTCCGCCGCGTCGCGGGCGTCGTCGCCGAGACCGAGAACGCGCCGGCCCCCGAGCCGGTCGCGGTCTGAGCGCCGACCGGTGAACCTCGCCTTCGTCGAGAGCCCGGTCCAGCTCCTGAACGTCCTGGAGTGGGTGCACACCCAGGGGGGAGACGACCCGACCGCCACCACGGTCGTCGTCCTCCCCCCGGTCGACCCGATGTCGCGCGGTCAGCTGCGCCGGATGGCGGAGCTGGCCCGCGACGAGGGCATCGCGGTCCGCTGGCAGGAGGCGCGCGGCGAGTCCGGCGCGCCGCTCAAGGCCCTGCGCGCCCTGGCCGGCCTGGTCCGGCGCGCGGACCACATAGTGATCGGCGACCCGTTCTCGCGCTACGTCCAGCTCCTGCTGACCCTGGTCCGCGCCGACCACCTCACGGTGCCCCACGACGGCACGGCCACCATGGAGTTCGTGGCCCAGCTGGCCCGGGGCGAGCGGCTGACCCGCTGGCACCGCCGGGGCCGTACGGGACCGCGCGAACTGGTCCTGGCCCCGGTCACCGCCACCGCCCGCCGCCGCTTCACCCCGACGGCCCGCCACACGGTCGAGGTGTTCACCGCGATGCCGGTCGAGGCTCCGCCCGGCATCACGGTCACCCCGAACACCTTCGCCTGGACCCGGGCCCGCTTCGGCCCGCCCAGCATCGGCAAAGGCGCGGACCTGGTGGGCACCTCCCTGGTCGAGACGGGCGTGGTCGACCCCGTCCCGTACCAGGAGGCGGTGGCCTCCCTGGCCCGCACCCACGGCGCCACCCGCTACTTCGCCCACCGCCGCGAGTCCGCCGAGAAGCTCCACGCCCTGGAAGCCGCCACCGGCCTGGAGATCGTCCGCCCGGACCTCCCGCTGGAACTGATCGCCCGCCGCGGCCCCATCGGCCGCACGATCGTCAGCTTCCCCTCCACGGTCGTCCACACCCTCCCGCTGGCCCTGGCCGGTACGGGCGTGGCCGTCGCGGTCTGCGACATCGCCCCGGAGTGGCTCCGCTCCACGGCATCGCCGCGCGCCCAGGGCTTCCTGAGCGGGGTCACGGAGACGGCGCGGGGGGTGCAGCGGCTGCCGTCGGTGGTGACGTGAGGGCCCCCCGCCCCCCCCCCCCCCCCCCCGGCGTCGTCACGGCCTTAAGGCCTCACGGCCTCACTGACCGAGCAGCCCGTTGCCGCCGGGCCGTTCGCCCGGCTGGCCGTCGTCCTCCCCCGGCTGGGGCGGAATCTCCGGGCTCGTGGGGGGCGCGGTGGTAGGAAGGCCGGAGCCGATGGACGGAGAAGAGACGGTGTCCGAAGACGTACGCGGGTGGCTCACCC
>NZ_JAFEUF010000397.1 GCF_016901035.1 Streptomyces durocortorensis | reverse complement strand
ATCGCCCTTGAGCCCATCGAGGGTGGCGACGCCTCCTACGAGTTCGTCAACAAGGGGGGGAGCGCGGTTTCCCGGCGGCGGCGATGCCGAGGGAGAACGCGTCCCTTTCCCCGGTCGGCGTGGGCGCTCCTCTCCCCTGCTTCGGAGGTGTCCGGGTCAGCACGACAGCCCCGTCGAGGTGGGCGAAGACGTTGTCCTGCCCCGTGGGTTCGATGAGCAGTGGGTCGTAGACCTCCTCTTCGAAGTCCCAGGCGGCAATGGTCTCGATCATCTCCTCGCGGGGGACGCCGCCCTGGGCGTAGTGCCTGGGGTACGCGCGGAGTGAGGGCTTCTCGGTCATGGGGCGGTCCTTCCGTGTGGCTCCGCCGACGGGTGGGGCGGCACGGGCGCCGCACCGCCCCGCCCGATGCCGGAGCTACTGGTTGTGGCCCTTCATCCCGTCGTTGTCGTCCAGCGAGCCCGCGACCTCGTTGGCCGCGTTCATGCCCGCCTGGGCGACCACCGCGGCGGCCTGGACCGCGACCATCGCGGGGCCTGCGGCCGCCGCGGCGCCACCGGCTGCCGCGCCTCCGGCGCCGCCCGCACCGGCCGACGGGGACGCGCCGGCGCCGGAGGACGGAGAGCCCGCCGGGCCCTTCGCGCCACCGCCGCCGCCCCCTCCTCCGTCCTGATCGCGGCGACGAGGAGGGAGGCGGCGTCCACGTAGGCGACGAGCCACCTCGTCTCACCGATGATCATGTCGAGCCCCGTGCCCCCTTCGGGGTGGAGGCTGTTGCCGGTGCCGACCTTCATCCAGACGCCGTTGAGTGCCTTGAGGGCTTCGGCGGCGGCCTCACCGATCGCGTTCGCGAACGATTCCACGGCGCTTCCGACCACGCTGTCGACGGCGCCCTCGGCACCCTTCTTGATGCAGTCCTTCAGGTCCTTCCCGCACTCGACGAGGCCCCCGGGGCTGGGCAGGTTAGGCGCCATCTTCACCTCCCCAGAGGGCGAACCCCTCCGGCCCCCCGACGAAGGTGATGTTCTCCGTGAGCGACCCGTTCAAGGTGGGGCGCAGCTTCCAGTCCCCGTCCTCCCAGACCACGGACGCGGTCGCGGCGCCGTACTTCCCGTCGGCGATGCGTATGAGGAGCATCGCCGTGGCCTGGTCCTTGGTGTACGTGAGCATGGAGAACCCGACATAGGTCCCGTCGCTGCCCGGAGCCCCCGCCGCGCTCTCGTCGGCTTCCTTGGACCGCGTCGCCACGAACGCGTCCTTGCCGGGACCGCGGGCGACCTGCTGGTCGGCGACCGTTCTCCACTCGCTCCCGCTCATCTTGGAGGTGATGGAGTGCAGGGCCAGTACCGCGCCCAGGGGGGTGCGTGCGAAGCAGGACCAGACGGCGCCCTTGTACAGGAGGGGGCCCGCCGTGGTGGACACCGGGACGAGGTCCGTCCGGTAGACCTTCCACTTCAGGTCCGCCGGGCTCTTCGGCGGAACCGCCTGGTCGCTGTCGTCCGTGCGGCAGCCTGCCGGCCGGGAGCCCTCCGTGCCGTTCGACGGCTTGCCCGAAGGGGTGCCCTGCGCGGGGCCGGCGGAAGAAGCCGCCGTCGCCCTCGGCCCCGGACCGGCCTTTTCCTCCTCGTCGTCAGCGAACACGACGAAGGCGCCGAGCAACGCCAACACCAGGAAGAACCCGGCGGACAGCAGCCAGCCCGGCTGCTGCCAGAACGGCTTCTCCCACTCACCACTGCTGTTTCGCGGATTCATGGGTTGCACCTCCCCGGATCAGTTGAAGACGAAGGAGACGAGTGGCCCCGCGGTCGCGACCAGGACGCAGCCGCCCAGCACCATGCCGAGTCGGCTCATGTGCTCCGAGCCCTCACCTCGGCGCATCGAGATGGCCATCATGGCTCCGGTGATCAGCACGCCCGCGTCACCCGCCGCGGTGCCGGCCCAGGCGACGTGCCGAGCACGTCGTCGACCTTGTCGGTGAGCGCCGGCGGCGCGTCCATGCCCGGATTGGGCACATCGGCCGCGAGGATGACGTGACGGATCTTGCTCAACATGGTTCTTCCCCCCCCCGTGGAAGTGAGCGGCTCTGGCTCAAATGTCTAATGTTTCGGTGCTTCGGCGACACTGCCGCCGCATCATGACAGCACTTCTTCGGGACGCGCCCGTTTAGGCCCGGGGGAAGGCGCGGACCGACGCTCGACCTCACCCTCGCCTCCTACAACGCGGGCCCGGGCGCGGTGCTCGAGTACGGCGGCATACCCCCGTACCAGGAGACCCAGGGGTACGTCGTCAAGATCAAGGCCGCCATGGCGAAGTACACGGCGATCAGCTCAGGCCCCGGCACGGGCACGATCCCCGCCGGGCAGCGGCTGGCCATGCCGCTCTCCGGCAACCCGCCCGTCACCTCGCCCTTCGGTATGCGCGTGCACCCCATCACCGGGGTCCGCAAACTGCACTCCGGGATGGACTTCGGCGTGAAGCAGGGCGTGCCCATCCTCGCCGCCAAGGAAGGCGTCGTCACCTTCGCCGGCATGACGGCCGGCTACGGGAACCGCGTGATCGTCTCCCACGGATCGATCGGCGGCAGGCAGATCGCGACGACCTACAACCACATGTCCGCCATCAACGTCTCCAAGGGGCAGAGCGTCGGCGTGGGAACGGTGGTCGGCCTCGTCGGCAGCACGGGCTACTCGACCGGCGCCCACCTCCACTTCGAGGCGCAGGAGAACGGCCAGTACGTCAACCCCGCGCCCTGGATCGGAAAATGAGCGGGCGTCGGACGACGGGCGGGGACGGAAGGAGAACGACCGTGCGGAAGAGCATCGCCACCGTGCTCGTGACCGTCGTGGGGGCGGCCGTGCTGGTCGGCTGCGGCCTGAAGGACCTCCGGGAGGAGTCCGACGGCGCGGGCGGGGGGACGGACCCCGGCCCGGTGGCCTCCGGCGCCTTCACGCCCAAGGCCCCCGTCCCCCGGGGGAAGCCGCTGGACGGGGGGAGCAGGCTTCCCGCGCTGCCGAAGGCGGACGACCGGGATCCGACCTCCGTCGCCCGGGCCTGGGCGACCGTCGCCTACGGCTACGACACCGCCTACGACGCGGGACGCCAGGACGCGGTGCTCCGGAGCCTCCCCTACCGCACCGCCGCACGCGCCTCCGCCGCGCGTGAGCACGTCTCGGCGGGCGGCACCGGGGGAGACTGGAACGTCTGGGCGGGGCACCGGGCGGGGACCACGGTGCGGCTCACGTCCGAGGACGGCGACGACGACCTCCCGCCCGACACCCCGACCCTCGCTTACCGCGAGGTCTTCGTCGAGGGCACGGCACACGGCCGGGACGGCTGGACCGGCCCCGGACCCCGGCTCATGGCCTCGGTGAAGCTGACCCGCGCGGTCGGCGGGCCGTGGCGCGTCGCCGACGTCCGGGTGGTCGAGGAGGTCCTGCCGCCCGGGCCTTCGAGGGCTCCCTGGAGATCGCCCGGATACGCGCCGCGCACGGGGATCCGCAGGCGTTGCAGAGCGTGCTGAACGCGGCGGCCGCCTGGCTCAAGGTCGCCGACCCCCGTGAGGGGCTCCGGATGGGCCGCGATCTGATCGCCCTCTGGTCCACCCTGCCCGCCGCGGACCAGGAACGGCTGGACTCGGCCCGGGCCCGGATGGCGCGGCTGGAGCAGCGTTAGGGAGCGTCCGGCGGGGCGGGCCCACCGGGCCGGTCGGGCGGCGCCCGCCGTCGCGGCCCATTGCGGGGGCGACCGCAAACGCGCCCTGGCCATCTCCAAGA
>NZ_JAFEUF010000396.1 GCF_016901035.1 Streptomyces durocortorensis | reverse complement strand
CACCCGCCCACCCTGGCTGCGAAGTTGACAGTTTGTGATCGAGTTGCGACGCACGGTCGCCAGGCTCTAGCGTGCGGGAAGACCACCACCAGGCAAAAGACGACCCCCACCGGTGCTCCAACACCGACAGGGGTCTAGCCACCGAAGATCGAAAAAGCGAAGAAAGCGATCCCCATGGCTGACAGCCAGTTTAGTGACATCACGCACGCCACACCGCACCCCATGGCCAACCCCGGCTACGGCAAGCGCTCCGCGCCCGGCGAACGCCCCCGCACCGACCGGGACTTCGCGCACCTCCTCCCTCGTGACGCCGCCGTCGCCGCGTACATCGACCGGCTGGCCGACGGCTCCGACATCTCCGTGAAGACGCTGGCCAAGCACCTCCCGTACGGGCAGTGCGCCCTGAGCACCACCCTCAACCGGCTCCAGGACGCAGGACACCTGCGGCGCGGCAGCGAGTGCGTGATCACAGATGAGGTCATGTTCTGGGTGACCCGGACCTTCTTCTCCCGCACCGCACGCGAGGACGCCTGGTGGAACGCCTACACCCGGGGCGACGCCCCGCCGGACGAGCCGCAACGGCCGACCCGCTCGCGGGCGTTCATCCTGCTGGCGGCCCTGGGGCGGACGGCCCCGGCGCTGACGCTGTCCGCCGCCGACTGCGTACGCCTGGAGCCGCAGGCCGGTGAGTGGATCGCCCGGGGCGCGACCGAGGCGGAGCTGCTGCACGCCCTCACCAGCGGGCTGCCGTCTCCCGTCCACTGCGCCGCCCGCCTCGTCGAGCGGCGGCTGCGCGACAAGCTGCCGCCCGAGCCGATCCTGCCGGGGCCCCGGACCGTCCTGCGCACCCTCGAATGCGGCGAGTGCAAAGTGCCCGGCCCGCCCGAAGCGCTCCTCGGCGGCCTCTGCCGGCCGTGCCGAGGGCCGTCTCCCGAGCCGCCGGTGGGCCCGCCGGGAGCCGTGCAGCCGCCCGGCGTACGGGACCGGATGAACGCGGTCCGGGCGGGGCTCGTTCCTCGATCCGAAAGGACATACCGATGACCGTGCAGCTCGCCCGGAGATCCGACGGGCACGATGGAGGGGAGGAGGCGACGCCATGACCCCCAGCTCCGCCGATCACGCACCGCACGCCCAGATGTCCGTCGAGGAGTTCGAGCAGATCGCCCGCGCGGCCCCCGAGACCGTGACGCTTGAGCTCATCAACGGAAAGCTGGAGGTCAAGCCCGTGCCCGACGGGGACCACGACGAGATCATCATGTGGGTCGCCATGCAGTGCATGCAGCAGCAGCCGGAGCTGCGGCTGTACCGCGAACGCGGACTGCGGATCGGCGGATACCGCAACGGCCGCGTCCGCCCGGACGGCACCCTGGCCCGCGCCGGGCGCTTCGCGGGTGACGGCGAGTGGTCGAGCCCGGACCGCGTCCTCATGACCGTCGAAGTCACGTCGCACGACCACGACACGGACCATCGTGATCGCACGGAGAAACGTGACGGGTACGCCGCGGCAGGCATCCCGGTCTACCTCCTGATCGACCGCGACCACGATGCCCTCGTCGTGTACAGCGAGCCGGAGAAGGGCCGCTACCGGCAGCGGACGACGTACGAGTACGGCAAGGCGGCCGCCCTCCCCCACCCCGTCGACATCACCCTGGACACCGAGGACCTCAAGGACTACGCCCGCTGACCCGCGGCCCTCGGCCCTGACGCGGTCAGAGGCCGCCGGTGAAGGCGAACAGGAACGAGAGCGGGTAGAGCACGCCCACAGCTCCCAGGACGAGGCCCGCGAGGCACTGGGTCCGGTTGAACCCGCTGATCAGGCCCAGCACACCGAAGGTGACCGCCAGACTCCCGGCCAGAACGGCGAAGATGCCGAGGAAGAACGCGGCGATCAGCGCGACGACGCCGAGGCCGAGCGAGACGGGCCCGTAGAGGGTTGCGGGGCTTTCGACGGTTCCGGTTCCGGTTCCCATGTCGCTTCCTCGCGTGAAGTGTCAGCGCCGTCCGAGGGTCGGGAACGCCGTTCCCGCACGTACCGGTCCTCTCAACGTTCCCATCATGGCATCCGCCGCCGAACCGCCCCGAGCACCCCTCACCGCACTTCCGCCGTCAACTGCGTCGTCGCCAGTTCGCGGTACAGGTCGTCCGACGCGATCAGCTCCTCGTGCGTCCCCGCCGTGCGGACCCGGCCCTCCTCCAGGACCACGATGCTGTCCGCGTGCCGGACGGTGGAGAGGCGGTGCGCGATGACCAACACCGTGGTCTGCTCAGCCAGTTCGAGGATGACGTCGCGCAGCGCCTGTTCGTTGACCGCGTCGAGCTGCGAGGTCACCTCGTCGAGGAGGAGCAGGCGTGGGCGGCGCAGCAGGGCCCGGGCGATGGCGATGCGCTGGCGTTCGCCGCCGGAGAGGGTGACGCCCCGGTGGCCGACCGCCGTGTCCAGGCCCTCGGGGAGCCGGTCGACCAGGGCGTCCAGGCGGGTCCGGGCCACCGCATCCGTCAGCTCCTTCTCCTCGGCGTCCGGGGCGGCGAAGACGAGGTTCTCCCGCAGCGTCCCGGCCAGGACCGGCGCGTCCTGCTCCACGTACGCGATCGAGGCGCGCAGTTCGGCCAGCGGCCAGTCGCGGATGTCCCGGCCGCCCACCGTGACGGTCCCCGCGTCATGGTCGTAGAAGCGTTCCAGCAGGCTGAACACGGTCGACTTGCCCGCCCCGGACGGGCCCACCAGCGCCACCATCCCGCCGGCCGGCACGTCGAACGTCACGCCCCGGTGCGCGGGGGCGCGCTCGTCCCCGTACCCGAACGTCACGTCCTGGAAGGCGACGCCCAGCGGAGTGCCTGCCTCCGGTACGCCCACGGGTCCGGCGGAGGGTTCTCCCGGCAGCGACTCCACCTCGTCGATCCGCCGCACGGCGGCCAGGCCGCTCTGGAGGCCCGTCCACCCCTCGACCAGGCCGCCGATCGGGCCCATCAGGTAGAAGAGGTAGAGCAGGAAGGCGATCAGGGACGAGATCTCCAGAGAGCCCGACGCCACCCGCGCGCCGCCGACCCCCAGCACTGCCAGGAACGCCAGCTGGATCGACATCGTCATCGTGACCTCGGTGACCGAGGCCCACTTCGCCACCGACACACCCCGGTCGTGCGCATGCCGCGCCGCCTCCGCGACGGCCGCCGTCTCCCGCTCCTCCGCCCCGCTCGCCTTGACCGTGCGGAACGCCTGGAGCACCCGGTCCAGCGCCGCGCCCATCGCACCCACGGACTCCTGTGCGCGGAGCTGCGCGCGCTGAATTCGGGGCATGATCAAGGCGGTTACGGCTCCGATACCGACGACCACCACCAACGTCACGCCGAGCAGCGTCAGGTCCATGTACGCCATGAGGGCGACCGTTCCCAGCAGCATCAGGACGCTGTTGACCGATTCGACGAGCCCGCTGGACAGCACCGTACGCAGCAGCGTCGTGTCGCTCGTGACCCGTGACTGGAGGTCCCCGGGCGTCAGCCGGTCCACCGCCGGGACCTTCAACCGCATGATGCGGCCGACCAGTTGGTCGCGTGCGCGCAGGACGACGCCCTCGCCCGTACGGGCCATGAGGAAGCTCCCGTACGCGGAGAGGCACGCCCCCGCGAGGACGAGCGCGGTCAGCACGACGAGCGGTCCGGCCGGCGAGCGGCCATCGGCGAAGGTGTCCACCGCGTGCTTCGCCATCAGCGGCATGGCCAGCCCCGCCCCGGACCCGGTGAACGAGAGCAGCCCCGCCCGGATCAGGACGCCCCGGTGCGGACGGACCCGGGCCAGGAGCAGACGGAGGGGGGAAGGGCCCGAGGCGGGCGGGGGCGTGGAG
>NZ_JAFEUF010000395.1 GCF_016901035.1 Streptomyces durocortorensis | reverse complement strand
GTGCGGCCCCGGAGCCGCACAAGCAGACGGCGAGGCGCGGGGCGGGGCGGGAGGGGTCGAGCCCCGCGCCGTACGTCATGACCGGTCGATCAGCTCCTGGATCTCGGGCGGGAGCGTCGAGCCGGAGTAGGAGACGACGAACACGGCGTCCTCCGGTGAACCGCCCACGGCAATGGCCGTCTCAGGAGGCAGGCCCTTCACTCCGTAGGCGGATGCCTCGGCATCCTCCGCTTCGCCCTCCTCCGGGCCGCCGGTGTCGTCGCAGGGCGGCGTGGTGGCGGTGCCCCGCTCGTGCGTCACGGTGAAGTCCACGTTCGCCACGTCCCGGTAGGTCCGCCCCTGGTAGGTGACCTCGAATGCACAGGACGCCTCCACCTCGCCGCCGCCGCTGTCCGCGGTGCATCCGGTCACGGTCAGTACCATGGCCGCCGTGAGGAGGGATCCCGCGAATCGTTCGGACCAACTCATGGACGTGCTCCTTCATTGGATGCAGCGCCGAGCGAGGACGCCGCATCTGCCGAGGCCCTCGCCTTCTCAAGGACTGACGTTCTTCGCGCCCTCCCGGCCCCATCTCCAAAATCGGGTGACGCGCCCGCCCGAGCGCTTGCCGTCATTCGCTCCGGAAAGCACACACGGAGGGGAACAGGACGGCGGCGGTCGCCCCGGCGTCCGGATGACCGTCCCGCACGATGGCCAGGAGCATCGGAGTCGCGACGACGACCGAGGGGAAGACCGCGCCGCTGTGGTCGTGGACGAGCCCGCCGCCCGCGAGGCGCGAGCCTGCACCGGCGGCCTGGACGAGCCCCGTCGCGGTGGCGAGGGCGCGCAGACCGGTGGCGACGCGGTCGGGCTCGTACAGGTCGAGGGAGCCCGGCAGGTCACCCCGGTTCACCGCGTCGATCTCCTCCAGCACCACCGCATCGTCCCATCCCGCCCGGGCGGGAAACGCGTCGCGGGGCGCCCGGCCCGGATGCCAGGATGATCCGCGCCCCCGCCCACTTGTGATCCCGTCCCGGAGCGACCTCATGCCATCTGCCCCCGCCCCTTTCCCCGCGGACCCCACCGTCCTGCACCCGATGCCCGGCCAGCCGCGCGTGGTGCAGCTGAAGCCTCTGGTCACCTCGGAGCTGGTGGAGGTCGGTGACTACTCGTACTACGACGACCCCGAGCACGCCACGGAGTTCGAGACCCGGAACGTGCTGTACCACTACGGCCCCGAGCGCCTGGTGATCGGCAAGTTCTGCGCGCTGGCGACGGGGGTGCGGTTCATCATGAACGGCTCCAACCACCGCATGGACGGCCCGTCCACGTTCCCCTTCCCCACGCTGGGCGGCTCCTGGACCGACCATTTCGACCTGCTGACGAACCTCCCCAACCGGGGCGACACGGTGATCGGCAACGACGTCTGGATCGGCTACGAGGCGGTGATCATGCCGGGCGTCCGGATCGGCCACGGCGCGATCATCAGCGCCCGGTCCGTGGTCGTCTCGGACGTCCCGGACTACGGAATCGTCGGCGGCAACCCGGCCCGCCTGATCCGTACCCGGTACGAGGAGGAGGACATCGCACGGCTGCTGGCGGTGGCCTGGTGGGACTGGCCGGCGGAGCATCTGACGCGCCACATCCGTACGGTGATGTCGGGCACGGTGGCGGAGCTGGAGGCGGCGGCGCCGGGGGCTGCGTAAGGGCGGGGGGCGGGGCCCTCCGCGAAGCGAACGCCACGCATGCGAGGCTCGGGGAGAACGTGCCCCCGGCCCGCCCACCAAGGACGACGATGCGACCTCTGACCTTCAGCGACGACGAGGGTAACGAGCAGAGATGGCTCCCCGGCGGCCCTCGATCGGCTCTCGACGCGTTCGGGGAGTTCCTCGACCAACGTCTCGACGGCGAGAGCGACTGCGCGTCGCTCCGCATCGAGGACGAGGAGAACGAGGAAGCGCTGGTGCTGCTGCTCGACGAGGAGGCCTTCTGCCGGGTCAAGGGTGGGCGGAACCCCCGTACCGAGTACCGCCTCATCAGCAGCAAGAACGACTACCGGAACCTGCTCGTCAACTTCGTCCGCGCCGGTTTCGCCGCCCTCGACCGCTTCGGCCCGTGGCTGCCGGAGACCGACGGCCCCGCAGGCCTCGCCCGCGCCCGGCTGCGGGTCACGTTCGACGGATCCGTACTGCGAGCGACCCATCCTCGCGAACTGCGTCGCCGGCTGGACGTCCTCACCCGCGTCGACGGGCACGAGCCGACCACGACCGACGGGGTAACGCACCTCGGCTTCGGCAACGGCAGCGGCGACACCGTCAACGCCTGGCTGACCGCGGACGGCAGCGCACTGGTGGTGACGTTCGACCGCACCAGCCGGCTCCACTCCCCCGGTGACGCCGAGGCCGACACCGACGCGCAGGCAGCGCTGTACGAGGGCGTACCCGAAGACCTCCTCGTCCTGGTGAGGAACGCCTCCGCGGCGGACACCACGCTCCATGTCCCGCACCCCGACGGCGGCACCCTGGTGGCCGCCACCGGCGTCTTCCACCTCTCGGGCCCCTGCGCCATGGCGGACGGCCTGGTGACCCGCCTCCAGGAAGCCCGCTTGGAAATCGAGGACACCGGGGTCGGCCGGCTGCTGGAGGGCTTCCTCACGCTGAGGGACTTCACCCCCGGCACCGTCGGCGAATCAGCACCGTGGTGGAGCGCCGAGGACATCACGAGAGGCTTCGCGGCAACTGCCGCGTCGGAACAGGGGCGTTCCGCAACCGCTCCCCTCGACCAGGGGGAAGTGGACCGCTTCTGCAAGATCTGGGCCGACTCCGGCTACAACGATCGGTGGGATGTGCACTACGTCTTCTTCGACGGCCGCACCCGCGAGCAGGCGGGCGATGCCCGGGAGGAACTCCTGCGCCTGATCGAGGCGTTGGGACTCGACGGCGTCGACGCCCCGCCGGGAGCCGCCACCGGCGAGATGTGGGTGCGCACGGATCCCCGCATCGACAACGAACTTGGTCTCTGGTCGTAGGCCCCGCCCGGCCACGGATACACGAGCCACATGCGCGACTACGAGGTCCGCATCGAGACCAGCGCGCACGATGACCTTGCTCTTCTCGGACCTTCAGGTGAGTGAGATACCGGCCGGACACGGCCCCTTGCCGCGGGGCGAGGAGTAGCCGCCGCGGCTTCGGGGCGGTCACGCCTACGAGAACCGGGCGACGTACTCGTCGAAGGGCTCGATGCCGACTGCCGCGCGGAGTTCATCCATGCGCTCGGGCTCTTCACAGGGCCACGGAACCGGCGACCCGTCCTTCACCCCGGCGATCTGCGTACCGCAGACCTGCTTGCGCCCCTCATTGACCAGCGTGCGGTCGCGCAGGAAGGCCAGTTCGCGGGGGCCGGCCGACCCCGCCGACACCGCCTGCTGCATCAGCTGGAGGGCGCGACGCTGAAAGCTGGGCGAGCACGACGACACGGCCGAGCACGCCGCCCACCTCCCCGACGACGACCGGGACCTGTGGCTCATGTGGACCGGCGCCGACGCCCACCGCGTCTACCGGTTGGACACTCTCCCCCTGTGTCCCGCTCGCCTCCGTGACCTGGCCACCCGCGCCGTCACCTCGTGCGGCTACTTCGACCACCACCCCGGCCCGCACGCCTGGGCCGTGACCGACCTCTCGGCGACCTCATCATCGAGCGCCTCTACGGTGAGGTCCGGCGGCTCACCTCCGAGGATGACCACAACGCCATTGATACCGACAGTTTCTGACGGCCCGGCTGATTCACCATCGCGCTGCATCGAGGCCGCCTAGGCTGAATCGTTCCCGGGTCCGGCCAGGGATCCGGCATCGCGGGAGGGGGGGGGGAGAGGCGATCATGGGGGAACTGGAC
>NZ_JAFEUF010000394.1 GCF_016901035.1 Streptomyces durocortorensis | reverse complement strand
ATACCCACCGGGGGCGCCCCCCCCCACCTCCTCTCCCCCCGCGGGCGGCCGGGCCGGGGGGGGGGGGGGGGGCTCGGGGCCTGATCCGGCCGCCCGGCACACGGGGGCGGGCCCGGAGGGGATCGACCCCTATCCGGCGACCCGGCACGCGCTGGAGCGGGTTGACCTCGACCCGGTGACCCGGCACGCGCCGGGGCGGGTCGACCTTGACCCGGTGACCCGGCACGCGCTGGGGCGGATCGAGTCGGAGGCGGACCGGATGACGGGTCTGGTGGAGGATCTGCTCCTGCTGGCCCGGCTCGACGCCGGGCGTCCGCTCTCATACGGGAGCACCGATCTGCTGCCGCTCGTCGTGGACGCGGTGAGCGACGCCCGGGCGGCTGACACGGGAGGGCCGGATGCGGACGCCGTGCACCGGTGGCGGCTCGAACTGCCGGAGGCCGCCGAGCCCGTGACCGTACGCGCCGATCCCGACCGGCTCCAGCAGGTGCTGGTCAACCTGCTCGCCAACGCCCGCACCCACACCCCGCCGGGTACCACCGTGACGGTCTCCGTGCGGCCGCCCGTACGCGACGGGGGGCCGGTCACGCTGGAGGTGCGGGACGACGGGCCCGGGATTCCGGCGGAGCTGCTGCCGCATGTCTTCGAACGGTTCGCCCGGGGCGATGCCTCGCGTTCGCGCGGGGCCCGTACGGAAGCGGCGACCGGATCCACCGGGCTCGGCCTCGCCATTGTGCAGGCCGTCGTCTCCGCGCACGGCGGGCGGGTACGGGTGGAGTCCCGGCCGGGCCGCACGGTGTTCGCGGTCGAGCTGCCGGCGGACGACGGATCGGCGGACGGCGGACGGCGGATTGACGGATCGACGGATCGACGGACGACGTACCGGCGGGCCACGACGTGATCCGCGCGGACTCACAGGTCGGGGACAGGCTCACCACACCGGCGTGACAGCGCGGTTGGCGAATGTCGGAGCATGACCACCGACAGCAACCTCCGGAGCGGCCCCGGAACGACCGGCCGCCGCAGTAGCAGCAGGGAAGGCGGGGACGGCGGGGGGGGCGGGGGGGGGCGCGCCCCCCCCCCCGGGGGGGCGGGGGGGGCCCCCCCCCCCCCCCCCCCCGCGGGTGTCCGCGGCCCCCGCCGCCCCCGTGCTCGACGTCGTCGTCCCCGTGTACAACGAGGAGAAGGACCTCCACCCCTGCGTGGTCCGCCTCCACGGCCATCTCGCGCGGACCTTCCCGTACCCCTTCCGCATCACCGTCGCCGACAACGCCAGCACCGACTCCACCCCGGCCGTGGCCGCCGCGCTCGCCGCGGAACTGCCCGGGGTGCGGTCCGTACGGCTGGAGGAGAAGGGGCGCGGGCGGGCGCTGCGTACGGTCTGGGCGGAGTCCGACGCGCCCGTCCTCGCCTACATGGACGTCGACCTCTCCACCGACCTCAACGCCCTCCTCCCCCTGGTCGCCCCGCTGATCTCCGGCCACTCCGACCTGGCCATCGGGTCCCGGCTCGCCCGGAGTTCGCGGGTGGTGCGGGGAACGAAGAGGGAGTTCATCTCGCGTGCCTACAACCTGATCCTGCGCTCGTCCCTCGCCGCCGGGTTCAGCGACGCCCAGTGCGGGTTCAAGGCGATCCGGCGCGAGGTGGCCGAGCGGCTGCTGCCGATGGTGGAGGACAGCGGCTGGTTCTTCGACACCGAGCTGCTGGTCCTCGCCGAGCGGGCCGGGCTGCGCATCCACGAGGTGCCCGTCGACTGGATCGACGACCCCGACTCGACGGTCCACATCGTGCGGACGGCCGCCGAGGACCTGAAAGGCGTGTGGCGGGTGGGACGGGCGCTGGCCGTCGGCGCGCTGCCGCTGGACCGGCTGGCCCGGCCCTTCGGGGACGACCCGCGCGACCGGGCGCTGACCGGGGTGGAGCGCGGGCTCGCCCGCCAGCTCATCGGATTCTGTGCCGTGGGCGTCCTCTCCACCCTCTTCTACCTCGCGCTCTACTCCCTCTTCCGGCTCGGCGTCGGTCCGCAGTTCGCCAACGGCGGCGCGCTGCTCGTCTCCGCCGTCGCCAACACCGCCGCCAACCGCCGGCTCACCTTCGGCGTACGCGGCCGGGGCGGGGCCGTCCGCCACCAGGCGCAGGGCCTGGTGGTCTTCGCCATCGGCCTCGCGCTGACCAGCGGCTCGCTCGCGGCGCTCGGCGCGGCCTCCGTCTCGCCCTCGCACGGCTCGCCCTCGCACTCCACCGAGCTCGCCGTGCTGATCACCGCCAACCTCGCGGCCACCGTGCTGCGCTTCCTGCTCCTGCGCGCCTGGGTCTTTCCGGCCCGCGACCGTGCCCCTGACTCCGAGGACATCCGATGACGACGACCACGACGACCACGATCACGAACGCCGACGCACCTCCGGAACCCGAACCCGGCACCGGCCCCCGCTGGGCACGCCCCGCGCTGTACGGGCTGCTGCTCGCCGTCGGCCTCGCGTACTTCTACAACCTCAGCGCCTCCGGCTACGCCAACTCCTTCTACTCCGCCGCCGTTCAGGCGGGCAGCCAGAGCTGGAAGGCCCTCTTCTTCGGCTCGCTGGACTCCGCGAACGCGATCACCGTCGACAAGCCGCCCGCCGCACTCTGGCCGATGGCCCTCTCCGTACGGCTCTTCGGGCTCAACTCATGGGCGATCCTGGCCCCTCAGGTCCTGATGGCCCTCGCCACGGCGGCCGTGCTCAACTCCGCCGTACGGCGTCGCTTCGGGCCGGTCGCCGGGCTGATCGCGGTCGGCGTGTTCGCGCTGACGCCGGTCGCCGCGCTGATGTTCCGCTTCAACAACCCGGACGCGCTGCTCGCCCTGCTGATGACCGTCACCGTGTGGTGCCTGCTGCGGGCGCTTGAGCAGGGGCGGACGAAGTGGCTGCTGTGGGCGGGGGCGGCGGTGGGGCTCGCGTTCCTGACGAAGACGCTCCAGGCGTTCCTGATCCTGCCGCCGCTGGCCGTGCTGTACGCGGTGTGCGCACCCGTTCCCGTACGCAAGCGGCTCGGCCAACTCGCCCTGTCCACGCTGACGATGGTCGTCGCCGGTGGCTGGTGGGTCGCGATCGTCGAGCTGATGCCGGCGTCCTCGCGGCCGTACGTCGGGGGCTCGCAGAACAACTCGTTCCTGGAGCTGACCTTCGGCTACAACGGGCTCGGCCGGATCAACGGCGAGGAGACCGGGAGCGTCGGCGGAGGTGGCGGCCGTGGGGGCGGAGGCGGCGGTGGCTGGGGCGAGACCGGCATC
The DNA here is from genome assembly GCF_016901035.1 of Streptomyces durocortorensis. Lineage (GTDB taxonomy): Bacteria > Actinomycetota > Actinomycetes > Streptomycetales > Streptomycetaceae > Streptomyces > Streptomyces durocortorensis. The sequence goes on along the minus strand of NZ_JAFEUF010000394.1, from coordinate 604 downwards.
GGGCGGATGTTCAACTCCGAGGTCGGCGGCCAGATCGCCTGGCTGTTGCCCGCCGCGCTGATCCTGCTGGCGGCCGGTCTCTGGCTGACCCGGAAGGCGGCGCGTACCGACTCCGCGCGGGCCGCGTTCGTCGCCTGGGGCGGGGCGCTGCTCATGACCGTGGCCGTGTTCAGCTTCATGGCCGGGATCTTCCACGCGTACTACACCGTGGCCCTCGCCCCGTACATCGCGGCGCTCGTCGCCATGGGGGCGGTGGTGCTCTGGGAGGAGCGCTCGGCCTGGTGGCCGCGTGCGGTGCTCGCGGGCACGGTCGTCGTGACGGTCCTCTGGGCGTACGTCCTGCTGGGCCGCACGCCGGACCACCTGCCGTGGCTGCGGTGGGCGGTGCTCGCGGCCGGGCTGGTCGGAGCGCTCGGGCTGCTGGTCGTGGGACGGTTCGGCGGGCGGGGCCTGGCCCTCGCCGTGGTGGGGCTGAGCTGTGCGGCGTCGCTGGCGGGGCCGGCCGCGTACGCCGTCTCCACCGTGAACAGCGGCCACCAGGGGTCGATCGTGACCGCCGGTCCTTCGGCGGGCGGCTTCGGCATGGGCGGGCCCGGGGGCGGTG
>NZ_JAFEUF010000393.1 GCF_016901035.1 Streptomyces durocortorensis | reverse complement strand
GGGCTCCTCCGCGGGGGCGTCGAGGGGTGCTTCCTCCAGGATGATGTGGGCGTTGGTGCCGCTGATGCCGAAGGAGGACACAGCTGCCCTGCGGGGGTGTTCACCGGGTTCCCAGGGCTGCTCCCCGGTGAGCAGTTCGATGCTGCCGGAGGACCAGTCCACGTGTGGGGTGGGGACGTCGGCGTGCAGGGTGCGGGGCAGCACGCGGTGGCGCATCGCCAGCACCATCTTGATGACGCCGGCGGCCCCGGCGGCGGACTGGGTGTGGCCGATGTTGGACTTCAGCGAGCCGAGCCACAGCGGACGGTCCCGGTCGCGGCCGTAGGTAGCCAGCAGCGCCTGGGCCTCGATGGGGTCGCCCAGCGTGGTGCCGGTGCCGTGCGCCTCGACGACGTCGACCTGGTCGGGCGTCAGGCGGGCGTCGTCGAGCGCGGCGCGGATGACACGCTCCTGGGCCGGGCCGCTGGGGGCGGTGAGGCCGTTGGAGGCTCCGTCCTGGTTGACCGCGCTGCCGCGTATCACGGCGAGCACCGGGTGGCCGTTGCGGCGGGCGTCGGAGAGCCGCTCGATGAGCAGTACGCCGACGCCCTCACCCCAGCCGGTGCCGTCCGCGTCGGCGGAGAACGCCTTGCACCGGCCGTCGGATGCCAGGCCGCCCTGCCGGCTGAACTCGTGGAAAGCGACCGGGTGCGGCATGACGGTGACCCCGCCGGCGAAGGCCATGGAGCAGTCACCGGCGCGGATGGCCTGGGCGGCCAGGTGCAGGGCGGTCAGCGACGAGGAACAGGCGGTGTCCACACTGACCGCGGGCCCTCGCAGGCCCAGCGTGTAGGCGATGCGGCCGGAGAGTACGGAGGTGGCGCTGCCGGTGAGCTGGTAGCCCTCGGTTCCGGCCATGCCCGCCTGCATGTTGATGCCGTAGCCCTGGCCGTTGGTCCCGACGAACACGCCTGTACGGGAGCCGCGCAGCGTCCCGGGATGGATGCCGGCGCGCTCCATCGCTTCCCAGACCGATTCCAGGACCAGCCGCTGCTGCGGGTCCATGGCCAGTGCCTCGCGCGGGTTGATGCCGAAGAACGCGGGGTCGAACATGCCCGCGTCGTGCAGGAAGCCGCCCTGGGACGCTTCGGGGGCCGCGACGCCCTCGGCGCCGGGCAGCGGACTGTCGTCCCAGCCCCGGTCGCCGGGGAACGGGGTGACGGCGTCCGTGCCGGAGGCGAGGAGCCGCCAGAGGTCCTCGGGCGAGCGCACACCGCCGGGCAGGGTGCAGGCCACCGACACGATGGCCATGGGCTCATGCTCCTGCGACTCGGCCTCACGCAACCGCCTGCGAGTGGTGTGCAGTTCGGCGATCACCCGGCCCAGGTAGTCACGGAGCTTGTGCTCGGTGGGACTCTTGCTCGCTTCGGTCGTCATCGTGCTCTCCTGCGGGGTCCTTGGAGCGGCGGCGGTCATGTGAGTCCCAGATCCCTCTCGACCAAATCGAACAGTTCGTCGTCCGTGGCGTGTCCCAGCCGGTCGGCCAGGGCGGCGCCGTCAGCGGACTCCTCACCGGTCTCTTTCCGTGTCGTGGCGAGCAGCGACTCCAGCCGCATCACGATCCGGACCCGGTCGAGGTCGTCGCCGGAACGGCGGACGAGCGCCGCCTCCAGCCGGTCGAGGTCGTCCGTCGACGGCAGGTCGTCGACGGCGTCCTTCGGCATCAGCAGGCCCAGCAGGTGCTCCGCCAGCGCGACGGGGGTCGGCTGGTCGAAGACGAGTGTGGCCGGGAGTGTCAGGCCGGTCGCGGAGGCCAGCCCGTCACGCAGGGCCACCGCGGTCAGCGAGTCGGTGCCCAGGTCACGGAAGGTGCGTTCCGGTGCGATGTGCTCCGGTCCCGGGTGGCCGAGCGCGGCGGCGGCGTGGGTGCGCACCAGATCCAGAGCCGCGCGCTCACGCTCCACCGGGGACAGCCCGGCCAGCCGGGCGCCGAACCCGTCCTCGACCGTGTCGGGAGTGGTTGCGGCCCCGGCGGAGCGGAGGGCGCGTACCTCGGGCAGTTCGGCGAGCAGCGGGCTGGGGCGCAGCGCGGTGAAGGAGGGTTCGAACCGTCCCCAGTCGACTTCCGCGGCGGCGGTGGACGGTTCGCGGGCGTCGAGCGCCTGACGCAACGCGGTCATGGCGGGGCCGGGCTGGAGGAGCGAGATGCCGCGGCGCAGCATCGGTTCCACGGCGGCGTGGTCGACCATGCCGCCTCCGTCCCACGGCCCCCAGGCGACGGAGAGGACGGGAGCGCCCTCTCGGCTGCGCTGTTGGGCGAGCGCGTCGAGATAGGCGTTGCCTGCGGCGTAGCCCCCGTGCTGGCCCACGCCCCACATCGCGGAGATGGAGGAGAAGTGGACGACGGCGTCCAGTCGTGTGGGGTCGAGCAGTTCGTCGAGGTGGCGGGCGCCGGCGACCTTGCCGCCCACCAGGTGGGCGAGGTCGGCGACGCCGGTGTCGGCGAGCGGGGCCAGAGCGCCCAGGCCGGCGGTGTGCATGACGGTCCGGACGGTGATGCCGTCGGCGGTCAGCGCGTCGAGCGCTCGGCCGACGTCGTCACGGTCCTGCAGGTCGCAGGCGACGACGGTGACGCGGGAGCCGAGGGCGGTGAGTTCCTCGGTGAGTTCGCGGGCACCTGGGGCGGCGGGGCCGCGCCGGCTCATCAGGACGAGGTGCTCGGCCCCCTCGGCCGCCAGCCAGCGGGCGACGTGGCCGCCGATGGCGCCGGTGCCGCCGGTGACCAGCACGGTGCCGTCCGGTGTCCATGCCGTGCCGGAACGCGGGGGGACGGGGTCGGCGTGGCGCAGCCGTCGTCCGAGGGCGGTCCCGGCGCGGACCGCCACCTGGTCCTCGCCGTCGGTGCGGGTCAGGGTGGCCGCGAGCCGGGCGGCCAGGCGCGTGTCGTCGAGCCCGTCGGCGGGCAGGTCGATCAGACCGCCCCAGTGGCGGGGGTGTTCCAGGGCCGCGACCCGGCCCAGTCCCCAGACGGCGGCGTGGGCCGGGCTGACCGGCGCCTCGTCCTCGCCCGCGCCGACGGCGCCCGCGGTGAGGGTCCACAGCGGGCCCGGGTCGACGTCGAGGGCGGCGTGCAGCAGGCAGAGGGTGCCGGCCTGGCCGGCGGTGATCACCGGGTGGTCCGGATGCGGCGTCTCGTCCAGGGCGAGCAGGGAGATCACGCCGCGGAGCTGCTCGCCGGGGACGACGTAGTCGCGGAGCAGGTCCGCGAACTCCTCCGCGTCGGTGTCGGCGGGGTCGACGACGAGCAGGTCGACCTCGCCCTGTCGTTCGGTGAGCGCCGCGCGGCAGGCGTCGACCGTGGCGTCGGCGTCGTCAGGGGCCACCAGAAGCCACCGCCCGACGCAGGACGCCGCGGACGGCTCCTCCAGGGGCGTCCAGGCGATCCGGTACCGCCAGGCGCCGACGGCCTCGTGCTCGCGGGCGTCGCTGTGCCAGGCCGACAGGGCCGGCAGCAGGGGTTCCAGTGCCGCCGGGTCCAGGCCCGCGGTGGCGGCCAGGGACTCGACGTCGCCCTCGTCGACGGCCGCCCAGAAGCGGGACTCCGCCGTTGAGGCGGCGGGGGCGGGCGCCACGGTCGCGTCCGGGGCCGGGGAGTCGGTCCAGTAGCGGGTGTGCTGGAAGGCGTAGGTGGGCAGGTCGACCCGGTCGCCCTCGCCGGTCACCGCCTGCCAGTCGACCTCCGTGCCCCGTACGTGGGCCCGGGCGATCATGTGCAGCAGTGTCTGTGCCTCGCCGTGCCCCGGGCGCAGGGCGGGGACGGCCACCAGGCTGTCGACCTGGTCCTGGGCGAGGGCGCAGAGCACTGCGTCGGGGCCGAGTTCCAGTGCTGTCCGTACGCCGGTGAGCGAGGCGAGTGCGTCGGCG
>NZ_JAFEUF010000392.1 GCF_016901035.1 Streptomyces durocortorensis | reverse complement strand
GGGGGGGGGGCGGCGGGCCGCGGCCGGGGGCGGGGGCGGAGCTGGGGACCTCCTGCACAGCGGTGGCCCGTGGCGGCGGGCCGCCGGAGGAGCCGATCAGCTGGTCACGCTCTTGGGCCCGGTGAAGGGCGACTTGGAGACGGCGCATCAGGGCTTGATCGCCGGGGCCGGAGCGCTGTCCGCGCTGGCCGAACTGAGTGCCGTACGGGCCTCGTGGGAGCGCCGGATCGAGGAGGCGCGCGCCGAGTGCGGGAGCCTCGCCGGGAAGCTGCGGGCGGTCGCCCGGGGCCAGTCGCAGACCAACGAGGCGGTGAAGAGCGACTTCGACAGAGTGAAGACGCCGAACGTCAGTGGCGCGCGGTGAGCGGGAGGGGCGGCGGTGCGGGTTCTGCCCTGACCTGGGCGGCGTTACGTGACGTGAAGTGCGCCGAACTGGAGCAGGCGGCAGATGGCTGGGGACGGGTCAGCAACCGTGCCGACGCGGCCCGGGACCGCATCGTGGGCCAGTTCCTGCCCGGGCTGGGCGAGACGCAGAAGGGGGAGGCGGTGGGCGCGGCCGTGGGGCGGCTGCGCCGGCTGGGGACGAACTTCCAGTACATCTACACCGAGTGCGGGCTGCTGCGGACCACGCTGAACAGCCTGGCCCATGAGATCAAGACCCAGCAGCGGGTGCTGGAGGGGGCGCTGGACGATGCGGAGGCGCTGAAGTTCACGGTGCACGCGGATGGTTCGGTGACGTTTCCGGCGGCGGGCGAGGGCCTGATCGACGGGAAGCCGTTGGCGGGCGGTACGACGTCGGGGGTGCCGAATCCGGGCATGGTCACCCCTTCGGGACTCGTCGCGCCCAACCCGAACGCCGGCAAGGCCCAGGACATCGCGGACCGGGTGGCGCAGGCCGTACGGACGGCGGCCGATGCGGACTGGCGGTACACCAGGATCCTGCGGTCGCTGAAGGCTCATGAGGGCCTCGGTGTGCCTGCGGCGACGTGGACGGACGCCGCGGCCGATGCGGAGGCGGTGCGGGATGCGGCGCGCGGTTACCTGAAGAACGCGATCCCGCACGATGCGAGTCCGGCCGAGCGAAAGGCGTGGTGGGCCGGCCTGACGGACGAACAGCGCGAGGAGTACCTCGCGGTGTACCCGGATCAGATCGGCAACCTGGACGGGATCCCGGCCCTGGTACGGGACGCGGCGAACCGGGACAACCTCCAACTGCTGATGGGGAAGCTGGAGGGGCGGGACGACGACGATTCAGCGACCAAGCTTGCGGCGCTGCGGGAGATCGACCGGCAGTTGAGGGTGGTGCCGAAGGCGGGGGAGCCGCCTATGTACCTGCTTGGGATCGGGGATCAGGGGAATGGTCGGGCGATCGTCTCTTACGGGAATCCGGATACGTCGCGGAATGTGGCGGCGTACGTTCCGGGGCTGAATACTTCGTTGGATAAGGCGTTTGCTGAGGGGGACCTGAAGCGGGCGCGTGATCTGTCCATCGCTGCGAATCAGCACGGGGAACCCTCCGCTGCCATCACCTGGCTCGGGTATGACGCACCGCAGTCGCCGGACGGGCTCGGGACACTTGCAGTTGCTGTGGGGGGCAGGGCGGAGGAGGGGGGCCTGGCCTTCGGTGAGTTTATGGGCGGAATTGAAGTTGCAAATGACCACAACGATCCGCACCTGACGGCCATCGGTCACTCATACGGATCGCGGACTGTGGGGGCAGCTACGCAGCAGCCGGGAGGGATTCCTGGTGTCGACGAGATTGTGTTCGTCGGAAGCCCAGGGGTAGGTGTCGAAAGCGCCGATGACTTGGGCGTGGGCCGGGATCATGTGTTTGTCGGAGCCGCGGCCAACGACGTTGTGACGAAAGTTCCGTCTACGGAGCAGACGGTTCTAGGGGCGTCCGAGATGCTGTTCGGCGGGCCTGCGGCTGCGTATCTCTTCGGCGATTTGGCCGACCGAGGAGATGACGATGTCTGGTTCGGTAAGGATCCGGCCAGCGAAGCATTCGGAGCGAGGCGATTCGAGGTTGGGGATGGGCCGACCATGATTGCGAACGGAAAGCTCAACGTCGATGCGCATTCGCAGTACTTCGATCCCGATATTGATAGGACGTCTGTCGAAAACATGGGGCTGATCGCCGCCGGTCACGCGAACAGAATCAAGAGAGAAGAATCGCGTTGATGGTCCAGATTCGGTCGATTCTAGTCGTGCTGCTGGTAGGAGCATTAATGGCAGGGTGCGGGGCGCAGGGTGGAAGCATGGATATGCAGGAAGCTGCCGAACGAGCTGATGAGATGCTCGACAGTGTTCTTGCGGAGATCGAGCCGAGTGTGCGCTGGGTTCATGGTCCGACCACGACGGGAAGCTGCACTGTGACACGGCGGCGGACTGTCATGACTGTCGTCTCGCCTCAACGTAGAGGGAGCTTCCTGGGTGTGGTGGACCGGTTCTGGCGGAAGGGCGGGTACCGCGTCACGGCGATCAACAGTCATGTCGATGCCCCCGCGATCTTCGTGAGGACTCAAGACGGGTTTCAAGTAAGCCTGACTGTCGCTGACAAGGGGCAGGCGCACTTCACCGTGGACAGCCCCTGTGTCCGCCACTCCGAGGTGGCCGATTCCACCAGCCCGCCCACCGCCTTCCTCGCCCCCGACGCGCGGCTCATCCCCCGCCCCAACATCCACTCCGACTTCTGGTCCGCAGGTGCTCCAGAGGTGGCGGGAGGAAGATCGTGATCGAAGCGTGTCGGCTCAACTGGGCTGATGGCTAAGGGCTTTGAGCCCTGTATTGGGCCCTGGGGCCCATGTCGTGTCCCCTGCCGTGTGGTCGCATACGCGGAGTGACTGACCTGTCGCGCGTTCCGCCCACTCACGAGGTAGGGGACTGCCCTTGTCCGGCATACGAAGAAGCGCGGTCCCTGTTGGCGTCGATGTAAGCGCTGCCACGGCGGGTTCGGGCGGGCGGTTGGTGCCCCGGTCGTTGCAGGCGGCCCTGGTCCTTCTTCATGTTCTCTTCGTGGCCACCTTGGTGGGTGCGATCCGGGCCCTGTCGACGGCCTCCTCCGTGGATGCGGTCGACGGGTACCTCCTCGGGTTATTGCTCTACGCCTCGTTACCCGGCGTCGCCGCCTTCGTGCTGTCGCTGTACGTCCGGCATGGCGGCGTCCGCGTCTGGTACGGGCTCCTCGCCGTGCAGGCGTGGATCGTCCTCGGTGCCCTCGCGGGGTTGAGCGGTGGGGACGGGGGTTCGGGCGTCGCCCGGTTGGCGTTACCGGGCGCCGTCATCGTGCTGCTGTGCCGACCGGGGAGTCGCCGGTGGTTCCGGAGCGGTCTGGAGCAACGGGACGAGCGACGGCTGTTCAGCTTTGCCCGGATGATGAAGTTCCGCCGCGACGGCGGGCAGACCGCGCTGGAGTATCTGGGGCTCGTCCTGGTCGTCGTCGCCCTCGTCGGCGGGCTGATGGCCACCGGAGCCGGGCGTCAGCTCACCGCGGAGATCCGTAGCGCCATCTGCGAACTGACCGGCAGTTCGTGCCCGGCCCCGGGGTATGACGCCGTCGCCGGTCGCGGGAGCACCGCCGGCAGCGGTGAAGGTCACGACGACGCCCCGGGTGCCGGTGCCGGTGCCGATGCAGGCGGCGGCGAAGGCGATGAGTCCAGTCTCACCGGCGGTACCGGCAGCACGGCCGGAGACAGAGACAGCAGCAGTGGTGCCGACAGCACCGGCAGCACCGGTACGTCCGGCAGCTCCCGTGCCTCGGGTACCTCCGGTGACCCCGGCGACGCCATCGACCCCCAAGGCACCGCCACCCACCCCACCGCCCCCGTGATGGTCGGCAACACGCCGCCGCTGATAACCCTCCACAAAGCCCACCCCCACAACCGCAACCTACATGTGGGCCAGGAGAA
>NZ_JAFEUF010000391.1 GCF_016901035.1 Streptomyces durocortorensis | reverse complement strand
AACACCACCCCACGCAACGGCCGGCCCACATCCACCCGGGCACACACCGCATCAAAAGCATCCGCGAACACCGGGAAGGCTTCGTACAGTTCGCGGCCCATCCCCGGCCGCTGCGACCCCTGACCCGAGAACAGCAGTGCTGTGGATCCTTCGCGGGCTGTTCCTCGGATGGTCGTGGCGGACGGTTCGTCCCTCGTCAGTGCCGTCAGGCCGTCGGTGTATCCCGTGGCGTCCTCGGCGAGGACGACGGCGCGGTGTGCCAGTCCGAGGCCCGTCGTGGCGAGTGCCCGGCCCGTCGCGACGGCGGAGACGCCGGGATCCTCGCAGAGCGTCATGAGCCCCTTCGCCCGTGCGTGCAACGCCGCGCCGGAGTGGGCTGAGAAGGCCCATGGCAGTACGGAGTGCTGGGCAGGCGCCGCGGGCAGGACGACATCGGTCTGTTCCAGGACGACATGGGCATTCGTGCCGCTGATTCCGAACGAGGAGACTGCCGCCCGGCGCGGCCGGTCGACCCGTGGCGTCCACGCAGTGGTCTCGGTGAGGAGATTCAGGCTGCCTGTGTCCCAGTCGACGGACGGTGACGGTTCTGCTGCGTGCAGGGTGCGGGGCAGCTCGCCGTGCTGCATCGCCAGCAGCATCTTGATGACGCCGGCGACGCCCGCCGCCGCCTGGGTGTGGCCGATGTTGGACTTCACCGACCCCAGGTAGAGGGGTTCGGTGCGGTCCTTGCCGTACGTCGCCAGCAGCGCCTCCGCCTCGATCGGATCACCGAGCTTCGTGCCCGTGCCGTGGGCCTCCACCGCGTCGACCTCCGACGGCCACAACCCGGCCGAGGCCAGTGCGGCGCGGATCACCCGCTGCTGGGCAGGGCCGTTCGGGGCGGTCAGGCCGTTGGACGCGCCGTCCTGGTTGACGGCCGAGCCGCGCAGCAGCCCGAGCACGCGGCGGCCGTTGGCCCGGGCGTCCGAGAGCCGCTCCAGCAGCACCAGCCCGGCACCCTCACCCCAGCCGGTGCCGTCGGCCGAGGCCGCGAAGGCCTTGCAGCGGCCGTCGGCCGCCAGCCCACGCTGGTGGGCGAACTCCAGGAACGCGGTGGGCGCGGCCATGACCGTGACGCCTCCCGCGAGCGCCATCGAGCACTCCCCCGACCGCAGTGACTGCGCCGCCAGGTGCAGGGCGACCAGGGACGACGAGCAGGCGGTGTCCACCGTGACGGCCGGGCCCTCCAGCCCGTACGTGTAGGAGATCCGGCCGGACAGCACGCTGGCCGCGCTGCCGGTGGCCACGTGGCCCTCCAGCCCCGATCCGGTGGCGGGGAACAGCCCGGCGTAGTCCTGGCCGTTCGTACCCACGAAGACGCCGACACGGCTGCCCTTGAGAGAGGCGGGGTCCAGGCCGGCCCGCTCGAAGGTCTCCCAGGAGGTCTCCAGCATCAGCCGCTGCTGCGGGTCCATGGCCTGCGCCTCGCGCGGGGAGACGCCGAACAGATCCGCGTCGAAACCCGCCGCGTCGGGCAGGAAGCCGCCGCGACGTGCGAAGTCGGGGGCGTCACGCAGGTCCCAGCCCCGGTCGGCGGGGAAGTCGCCCACCATGTCGAGGCCTTGGGACAGCAGGTCCCAGAACTCCTCCGGGGTGGCCGCGCCGGGGAACCGGCAGCCCATCGCGACGATGGCGACGGGGTCGTCGGGCGCGGGAGACGCGGGGAGACCGGGGATCACGGTGGCAGAGGCGGCGGCTTCGGCGCCTCCGGTCAGTTCGGCGCGCAGCCGGGCGGCGAGGGCGGCCGGTGTGGGGTGGTCGAAGATCAGGCCCGCCGGGAGCGGGAGCCCGGTGGCGGCCCGCAGGGCGTTGCGCAACTCGATGGCGGTGAGTGAGTCGAAGCCCAGGTCGCGGAACGCCTTGTCGGGCGCGACGGTGGCCGCCGTGCCGTGGCCGAGCACGAAGGCCGCCAGGGTGCGGACCAGTTCCTCGGAGATCCGGCGTCGCTCGCCCTCGCCTGCGGCGGCGAGGCGCGCCGCGAGGCCGGTGGCGCCGCCGCCGGAGTCGTCGGCGCTGTCCGGTGTGTCGGCGGGGACGAGTTCGCGGAGCAGCGGACTCGGTCGTGCCGCGGTGAAGCCGGCGGCGAACCGTGTCCAGTCGACGTCCGCGACGACGACGGCAGCGTCGGCCGTCCCGTCGTCGTCCGTGACCGCGCCGCCGAGCATCCGGTTGAGGACGGTGACAGCGAGGTCCGGTGGCAGGGGGGTCAGTCCGGAACGGCGCAGCCGCTGGGTGAGGGCCTCGTCCTCGGCCATGCCCGTCTCGGCCCACGGCCCCCAGCCGATCGACGTGGCGGGCAGCCCCTGGGCGCGGCGGCGCTCGGCGAGGGCGTCGAGGTGGGCGTTGGCGGCGGCGTAGTTGGCCTGGCCCGCCGTGCCGACGGCGCCGGTGAAGGACGAGAAGAGGACGAAGGCGTCGAGCGGGAGGGCGCGCGTGAGGGCGTCGAGATTCTCGGCGGCCAGGGTCTTGGCCCGGAGCACCTGTTCGAAACGCTCGGGGGTCAGGCCGTCGAGCACCCCGTCGTCCAGCACTCCGGCTGCGTGGACGACTGCGGTGAGCCGGTGCTGCTCCGGTATCTCGGCGAGCAGGGCGGCGAGCGCGTCGTGGTCGGCGACGTCGCAGGCCACGGCCGTCGCCGTGGTGCCCATTGACGCCAGTTCGGCAGCGAGTTCCGCGACGCCGGGCGCCTCGGGTCCGCGCCTGCTGACGAGCAGCAGCCGGGTGTGGCCCTGTGCGGCGAGGAGGCGGGCCACCTGGGCGCCGAGCGCGCCGGTGCCGCCGGTGACGAGCACGGTGCCGCTGGTGCGGGGCGTGAGGGCTGCGGCCGGGGGAATCGGTGGGGCAGCGGCCAGGCGGCGGGCGAATACGCCTTCGGCCCGGATTGCCACTTGGTCCTCTTCGCTGCCCGGGTGGGTGTCCCCGGCGGCGAGTACGGCGCAGAGCCGGTTCCCGGCGCGGTCATCCAGGTTCTCGGGCAGGTCGATCAACCCGCCCCAGACGTGCGGGAGTTCCAGGGCTGCTCCGCGGCCGAAGCCCCAGATCTGTGCTTGGGCGGGGTCGGGTGCGCCGTCGGCGCGGCCGGTGGAGACCGCGCCTCGGGTGAGGGCCCAGAGCGGGACGTCGGCTTCGGCGCAGGCCTGGGTGAGCGAGAGCGTGGCGGCGAGCCCCCGGCCGAGGGCCGCCCCCGCGTGCAGCGCGCCGGTGTCGGTCCCCAGCAGCGAGACGACGCCCGTGAGTTCGCCGCAGGAACGCAGCTGGTCGGCGAGGGCGGTCCGGTCGGCGCCCGGGTCGGGCAGGGCGAGGACGGTGGCGCCGCTTCGCCGCAGTGCATCGGCGACCTGGGTGTCCAGGCCGGCCGGGCTGTCCGGGCCGACGACGAGCCAGACGCCGTCGAGCACGGCGGGCGCGGGGGCGACGGGCCGCCAGACCGCCCGGTAGTACCAGGATTCGACGGCCGCTTCGGTGCGTCGGCGGTCGTGCCAGGACGCGAGGTGCGGCATCAGGTCGGCCAGCCCGCGTCGTGTTTCGTCGTCGGGCAGCCCCAGGGTGTCGGAGAGCCGGTCGACCTCGCGCCCGGCGACGGCTGTCCAGAATCCGGCTTCGGTCCGTTCGCGGGAGGCGGTGAAGCCGTCGTCGGCCACGGTGTCGGGCCAGTAGCGCTGGTGTTGGAAGGCATACGTCGGCAGCTCGACGGCGTGGGCCCCGAGCGGCGCGAAGTGCTTCTCCCAGGCGACGTCGGCGCCGTGTACGTACATTTCGGCGATGCCGCGCAGCAGTGTGGCGTGCTCGTCGTGGCCGGGGCGCAGGGCGGGGGCGGCGGTCGTGTCCTCGGTGAGGTGCGGTACGAGGGCGGACAGGGCGCCGTCGGGGCCGAGTTCCAGGAAGCGGGTGGCGCCCGCCTCGTGAGCCTGGCGGACCGCGTCGGCGAAGCG